>JABWCO010000032.1 GCA_013360185.1 Bdellovibrio sp. | reverse complement strand
AGCAGGTGTTCGGCCTAAGTCAGGCGTGGCGTATGTTTGCGCCCAACCCTTCACGCATAAACTCTTATATCATAGCAAATTTAAAGTTCGCGGATGGTTCGAGTGAACAGTGGACTTTTCCACGCCCATCGCAGATGTCGTCGGGACAAAGATTCTTGTCCGGAGAAAGGTTTCGTAAATTTCAACAGGAGTATCTCAGAACCTTAGAGTTGCCATTGTTATGGAATGATCTAGGCAAGTTTGTGACTCGAGAGGTGCAATGGATAGAAGAAAGTGGACAGAAACGCCAGTTAGAGCGGATTTCGTTCGTGAGGCATTATAATTACATTAAGGATCCAGAAGTCTTCATTATCCCGCACGGACAAAAAAGCTCTAAATACAACTCGAAAGAACTCTTTCAATTTAATGTGAATGAAAAGGTACGTTATGAAACTAAGTACAATACAGAAGTCGCTCGATAGTTTTTTCTTTAAACCGCAGCCAGTTCACAGCGTGGTTCTGTTGCGAATCGCCTTAGGTGTTATTGTGATTATTGGTTGGTTTGGAATGTGGCAAAACTTGCACACGCTTTGGGGTGTAGACGGAATCGTCTCGCTTTCGACAGCACTAAAGTATTCAGCCCCCTATCGTTTCAATTTATTTGCAATATTGCCGGAGCAAGCCTGGGTGCCGGAAATCTTGGCGATTTTGCTTTTGCTAGCCGCGGTGAGTATGACCGTGGGACTGTTCACGCGCGCTTCGGTGGCACTGACTTTCATAATTTTATTTTCGTTTCATAATCGTAACACCTATGTGCTGAACAGTGCCGATATTGTCTTAAGAAACTTTTTGTTCCTTATGTTCTTTGCGCCTTGCGGAGACATGTTTTCGATGGATCGATGGCTGGCTGTCCGCCGAGGAACAGCTGGACCAGGAATTCCAGAGCGCAGTCCCTGGGCGTTGCGGTTGATGCAGATTCAGTTTTCCGTCATTTATATTTCGACAGTCTTGTTTAAGATGAAGGGGCAAGAGTGGGCTGATGGCACGGCGGTGTATTTTGCGACACGGCTGGATGAATTCTTACGAGTGCCTGTGAGCTTGTTAAACAACTATTTGGTGTTGAAGTTTCTGACCTGGAGCACTTTAGTTGTGGAATTTATGCTAGGCACGTTAGTGTGGGTGAAAGAACTGCGCTATTGGGTTTTGTTAGCGGGGGTAGGTTTGCATCTGGGGATTGAGGTGACGATGAGTATTCCGCTTTTTGAGTGGATCATGATTGCAACGATGCTGGTTATGGTTGATTCACGGGATCTTGAGTTGCTGTTAATTCGTCTGAAAAATTCGCAGAAAAAATATCTTAAGGCGTCTATCGCTTAAGGGTCTCTTAATTTGTACCTTGGCATGTACTCATAAATTTAATCTTTGCTCTGCTGTCCTTCTCGCGTTCTGTGGATTGACAGCAGAAGTTCCTCGAAAAAAATTAAAACATTGAAATAACATTTATTTAAGATGCTTAAGGATGTTAGTCGCGTTTTAAATTCTTTACAGATTTTTTCACATAAGAAAAAAAAACAAGGAGAGAGCATGGCTAGCAGGTCAAAGAGGCTTTCTTTAGTTGTTGGATTTTCATTTGTGGCAAGTATCGCTTTAGCGAATAGCCCAATGACGAATCCTGTACTAAAGGGAACGGGAAAGCGACCAATTATTAGTGTCGGAGGAAATGGTTTAATAAACATTGGACCCTCAGTTGAGGAGCAGCTGAAAGAAAAATGTTTAATAAATAAAAAACTTGTCGACTGCAAAAAACTAAGCGCCCCAGGCGGCGGCGGAAATAACGGCGGCGGCGGAAATAACGGTGGCGGCGGAAATAACGGCGGTGGCGGAAACAACGGCGGCGGTGGAAACAACGGCGGTGGCGGAAACAACGGCGGCGGTGGAAACAACGGCGGCGGCCATGATACAGGACATGGCGATACGGGACATTACGATACGGGCCGCGATGATACGGGCCATGGTGATACGGGACATCACGATACGGGTCGCGATGATACTGGTCATGGCGATACGGGACATCACGATACGGGTCGCGATGATACTGGTCATGGCGATACGGGACATCATGATACTGGAAAAGATGATACGGGCCGTGATGACACCGGCCATGGCGATACAGGACATCATGATACAGGTCGCGATGATACTGGCCACCACGATACGGGCCGCGATGATACCGGTCATCATGATACAGGCAAAGATGACACAGGTAAGGACGACACCGGCCATCACGATACAGGTCGTGATGATACTGGCCACCATGATACGGGCCGCGATGATACCGGTCATCATGATACAGGCAAAGATGACACGGGTAAGGACGACACCGGTCATCACGATACTGGTCGCGATGATACCGGCCACCATGATACAGGCAAAGACGACACGGGTAAGGACGACACAGGACCTCATGATACAGGTCGTGATGACACCGGTCCGCAAGACACGGGACCTTATGATACTGGCCGTGACGATACCGGTCCTCAGGATACTGGTTCTCAAGAAACTACCGGAACTCAAGACACAGGCACTCAAGAAACCACTGGTACTCAAGACACTGGTACGCAGGATACAACGACGACTACTGGTGAAGAGACAACAGGCGAAGAAACAACTGGTGAAGAAACCACGGCAGAAGAAACCACTTCGACTACTGGTGACACTGCAACAAATGGATTTGAAGAAGAAGAGAAGAATAAGTTACGCGCAAAATTGAAACCTTTGTTCCACTTAAGCTTCGATTACGGTTCTTACATCGTAAACTTGACGCCTCAATTCAGAGTGATTCAACCGAAGAAAACATCATTGGTGAAATATGATGCGCGCCCAATGGCATCGCAAGACACACTGGTTTATGGTGATTTTACTGACGGATTCCAAAAAAACGTTTACGGAAGTATGGAAGCGGGACTTGGAGCCCAAGTTTCATTCTGGTATGACAACGCAACAGGAATTCGCAAGGACTTCTGGTTAAATATTGGTGTCTTGCCAATGATTGGAAAAGACACGGAATCTGTTCGCTATAGCAGCACGCTTGATAAAGCGAAAGCGATGGGCGGACGTTGGGAAGTGCCTAAATACGCGAGTGATTTGGATCGTTGGGATGCTGGAGACAGTATTACTTACGTCAGTCGTGGAGGCGTGGGTTTCTTTGCCGGAACTGGCATCGGACCGATCGGTATCGGTGTGGCGAAATTCGCTTCGGGTTCGTGGGAAACTTATGTTGAAAAAGTTGGAATGGAACGAGCTTACGTCAAAATGACTCGTGGAAAATTGGATAGCTATTCAATGTACACAAGTGCGTCAATCGTGAGTTTGAGTTTAAGTGAATTCAACGCCGCGGATGACGGTTTCTCTTTCGTTTACGACTTAACGACAGAAGTTGGGCGTAAAGCTTATGAAGATATGGTGCGCGGAAACGTTTTTGCATCAGAAAGCTTCGTAGCACAAAAACCAACAAATTTTGTGGAACGTGCTCCGGTCTTGAAAGTGGAAACTTTCAGAAGTGTGTCGTCGGGCAAAGTGGCGAGCAGATCACTTTTCTTGCCGATCATTTGGGATGCCACTTACAGTCGTGGTCGTGTGAACTCGTTCACAACTTCGGACATGTATCTTGATCGCAATACGGCGCGCGCAAATTACGGGGTCTTCACGGATTCTGAAAGCACTCGCTTCTGGACAAGACATAAGGAAAAAGCGTTTATGTTCTATGGCGCTAAGTACTCTGTTGAAAACTGGGATACAAAAGCACAGATGAGCGGCATGTTCGGAACGTACAGCTATTCATTCCGACATGAAAACAGTGATGCAAGTCGTTTAAGAGACGGCATTACCGAGCTGATTAAGAAAACAGGTCTGACGACGCTGATGGTAGGTATTCCGAATAAACCATTAGGTTACACGGGCCTTGAATTCAACGTGAACTTTAGTGACGACAATACTCTTAGATTGATGTCTGCGGCACGCAGTATGAGTCGAGACGCTTTCGTGGCCATGACGACCGCGAAAATTAAAGATTACGTCACTGTTCATCGTGATCCATATCACTATTGTGCAAACAGCAATAACTCCCAAGCTGGTTATGACGGGGGCGTAAGCTGTATGAACACATTGACTTGGAATACGACCAAAGCTGCTCGCAAAATGCATTCTGCGCTAGTGGCTATGGGGCAAACGATGAACGCGAATCCGAAAGCATTTGCTGCCGCTTATGCAGAGTTCGGTGAAGGTATGGCGGAAAACTTATTCACTTTCAGAACGGCTATGAAGTTAGCAGGTCCTGGCATCGGGGTTGATTACCTGATCGAGGGAACTTACATCTCGATGTACTTCCGTGAGTGGATGGTGGATGGCGAAGGACGTTGGGCTCCGAATTACTCGAATCCTAAGTACAAAGGTCTTCCATTCAATCCGGCAACAAGACATTCCAAAGTTCGCGGTATGATTATCGGGAACTCAGATGTCGGCAGATTGCCACATATGACTCCAGTGCAGTTCTAGGCAGAAAAAAATAGAACTCTTGGCAAGGCCACCGATGAACTCGGTGGCCTTTTTTTATAAAGAATATTCGTGCAGCAAGGCTTCTGTGACGACATCAGCGACTAAGAAAGCCAAACGCCGTGCTTGTGCTTCCCAGATTTCGGGGGCCGAGCTTGTCAGGTGAGCCAAAAGCCCCTGCAGAGTAGTCCATTTCTCTGAAAAAGTAGTGACTGAATTTTTCATCGCAGGACAATTTTTTAAGTACTCTAAAAGAACTGGTAAAGCCTGTTCCTTTTCAAAAGCCCTTAACATATCCAGTGCTAAGACGTTGGTGGTGCCTTCCCAGATTGAAAACACCTGGGCGTCACGAAGCAATCTAGGTATTCCGGTGTCCTCGATATAACCAGCTCCTCCGAACGATTCCAAGACTTCGCTTGAGATCTCTATCGCCTTCTTGCCCGTGTACAATTTTAGAATTGGTGTCAGGGTGCGCAGTAAAATCCGGCGCGAGGCCGAGATTTCTCCGACTTCGTCTTGACCTTGCAGGTGGGCGACGAACATACAAAAGACGAAAGAGCGGCGGAAGTCTTCTTCAAGTTGTCTGAGAGTTTCTTGGTGCAGGGGATGTTCAATTAAGAGCTTCCCAAACGCTTGGCGCCTCTTCGCATAGTCTGTGGCCAAGTCTAAAGCGCGGCACATGTGGCTTGTGGCACAAACTGAATTGTAGATACGAGTGATATTGAGGACGCTGGCAATTTTTTTAATTCCGTCGCCTTCGCTGCCGACTAATTTTGCGGGTGTGCCTTGCAGACTGAGCTCGGCGGTGGGTAAGGCTTTGGTGCCCAGTTTATCTTTAAGACGGTGGATTTCGATATTGTTCAGCTCACCGTTGGGGTTACGCAATTCTAGATAAAATAAACTTAATCCCTTAGAGCCAGGTAACGCGCCTTCAGGACGAGCCAAAGTCAAAGCCATCTGTGAGGTCGTAGCTGACGTGAACCACTTCGTGCCGCGCAGCTCGTGGGTGGCGCCAAAATCGCTGGGACCCGAAAAGAGACGGGCCTCGGTCGATGTGCTGCTGACGTCAGAGCCTCCGGTCCTTTCAGTCATCCACTGCCCCGCAGTCCAAAAAAATTTTGGATCCGTAGAAAGTAAATGAGGCAGCGCACGCTTTTTCAGATCATCACTGCCGAAAATCTCTAGCGCCCTGGCGGCCCCATCAGTCATCGCTAAGGGACAAGAGTAGAACGCGGAGCTTGGTGAGTAAAGATATAGCATGGCCATTTGGTAAACGCGTGAGAACGCTCCGTGGGTTCTTTTATAAGCGGTGGCAACGAGGCCCTCCTCGGCCGCCATTTTTTCGAGTTGCTGCCAACCTGTGGAGGTTTTTATCTGGTCGATTCTTTTTCCCCAGGGACTGAAGGGAATATGTTGTGGCGTGTTTGCCTCTGCATCCTCCGCCCAATGCAGCATGTCAGAGGAGGCCTTTTCGCCCAAGTGCTCAAGGTGGGGCAAAGCTTCTTTTTGAACTTCCACGGGCAAAAAATTGCGCAGGAACTTTTGCAGAGTTTCGTCGCTGCGATAGGTGTTCGTCAGGCGTGGGCCGTCTTGATAAAAGTTTTTCATAGTGAAAGTTTATGCTTTCAGAGGGGGGGAGACAAGTCCCTGTCGGCGCACAAGAATTTTGTAAGAAATGTCTTGCCGTTTGGTAACGGAGTTCCTATAAGACCCCCTCAATTTGGGGAGAGTTTGTGTCGCGATTGATTTCTTTATTTTTAGTATTGTCTTTGCTTTCTTGTACTAACCAGAAGTCCGCTTTTAATGCCGATGTGTCCACGCGGCAGGGGATTATGGGGGGCCAATTGGTGGCCGCGAACTCGTCATTGGCACAAGGGATCGTTGCGATCTACGACACAAAAGATCACAGCATCTGTACGGGTTCTTTGATTGGCGAAGGCTTGGTTTTAACCGCTGCGCATTGTGTGCAAACAAAGCCGGCGAACTTGAAAATCGTGTTTGGCTTGGACTTAGATGAGACCATCAATGCTCGAGAACCAGATATCCAGGCTGAGTACGTTCGTAAAGTCCTAGCCCTTTTGCCTCACGAAGACTATGACCAAGAAGCGAACTACGATAAAAAAACGGATTGGTCTGACATTGCCTTGATTAAGTTCAGTGGCTCGATTCCAGAGGGCTATAAGCCCGTGGAGTTCTTAAAAGATGATTCTGTGCTTAAGCGCGGAACCACAGTCAAAGTTGCCGGTTTTGGGGTGACGAAGGTTGAATACTCGGCGATTGATGCTAAAGATGTCCCAAATATTGAAGAAGCTTTGCAGTACGGCGAAGTTATGTGTGACGATAAAAACAAAAACTGTTTGAAGATTGAAATGTCTGGCGACGGTATTTTGCATGAAACTGAGGCTCCCGTGGCTTCTGTTCATGAGACGGAAGTTATTTTGGATGAATCAAAAGGTCACGGTACGTGCGCTGGAGATTCTGGTGGTCCAGCTTTTGTTGAAAGCAACGGAAAGTTTTTTCTTTTCGGTATCACTAGCCGCGGTAGTGTGATGTGTGATCGCATAGGTATTTATACGAATGCGGTTCAGTTCAAAAAATGGATCACAGACGGAATGAACAAGTTAAAATAATGGAAGTTCACCTTTGTACCTCGTGCATTCGCAGTTCCGCGGATGTGCAGTCTCAGATTGAGGTGCAGAAGTTTATTGAGGACGTGCAAAAGGTGCTGTCCGAGCGTTGTCCAGAGGTTCCTTGGTGTCTTCTGGCCACGGGCTGTCAGCGATTCTGTCCTGCAGACAGAATCACCTTAGTTATAGCCTCGCGGTTGCTGATGTCCCGAGAGGCGTCTGTCGCAGGTGTGGCTGAACAGATCCTGCGTATTCACGCAAGATCTTCTGGTAACACTTAATCCTAAATTAAGTTCTTATGCGAAACTACTTCCATCAATCCTATTTTAGGGTTGTTTCTTGACGTAGGCGTCGATGCGCCCTGGGGCTAACGAGGTTGTTAAGCTGACATTGGTGCCGGCTTCTAGGTCTTCCATGGTTTTATTCACCAATTGCAGATTGAAAGTTAAATTTTCGGAGCGATTGGAAGGACAGGTCGCAATCCCTCGAAAAGTTTGACCCATGGCCACGACGTCTTCGAATAAAAAAGCCAGAGGTGTCATTGTGAAGGTCCCATCGCAAATTTCGCCAGCGTTGCCGTTAGGGAAAATTCTTTGCACTTGAAATTGTGTCGTCGTTAGGACGCGTAAACGTAAATGGACCTTTTGAAACAACACGCGAGCATCGGCGGTGTAATGACCGATCAGTCTTTCGGGAGTAATTTCCGTAGCAAAAACCTGTGCACTGACGAGCATCCCTAAAAAGGTGACGATAAGAAACTTCATGTTTCCTCCTTGAGTTTACATTCTTATAAGAAGGAAATGGGGCTGAGACAAAATAAATGGAGAGAGCCTGAGGTTTTACATAAGTTGGCAGTTTAGAGTTGTGGGGGCGCACTGGACTTGGTGATGCGCAACAGATCCGTACCACGAACGTCGTCTAGAACCGTACACTTGACCTGGGACGAAAGAATTTTTTGGGCCTCTTGCAAGGCATCCCAGCCATGTTCCGTTTGATTGCGAACAAGAACGTAGGCCTGACCTTGGGGTTTGAGAGCATTCTCAAGGCCCTTAAATAGAGTCGCAAAATCAGAATCAATAAAAAAGCGGCAGCGATTCTTAAATTCGGAAGGTGAAAGTTTACCTTGCTGCAGATGAAAGTAAGGGGGGTTACACACAATAAGATCATAAGAATTTTCTTTGTTGGGTTGTAAGAGAGCCGCATAGTTCATTTGCACAAAGTGCAAAGAGGTACGGGTTGTGCTGAGGTGCTGTGCATTGGCGGCGAAGAAAGGGGCATAGACGTCTTGGATTTCAAGAAAGTCGAAAGAAGCCAAGGCTTTATTTTTTTCTTTGTTCAGATGAAAAAGAAAGTCCAAGCCAATAATTCCGCAGCCGGCGCAAAGATCAAGACCTCGGAGGGAGCTAGTTTCTTTGTCTGCATACTCTTCAAACACCCGACGCGCTAAGAACACAGAGTCGTGGGAAAAACGATAGTCTTTGGGCTGTTGGTAATTAAAAGTGAAATGCGGATTGATGGAACTCATTAATTCAAGTTTTGGATCTTAATTTGCGCAATTTCAAGTTCTTTTAAGATTTCGTATTTTCTTTTCTGCGAAGAAAACCAGCGCTCTGTTGCGGTGACCAAGTCAGGGGAGTTCTTAATTCCACGCTTGTATTCGTTTACGGTCATCTCAAAATATTTTTTAGAGGTTTCTAGTTTGCGCTCGTTAATTTTGTAAAGGTCTGAAAGTTCGCTGATCTTGCGGCTCAGGGTATTGTAGGCGCTACGTGAATCATTGGAAGATTGTAACGACTCGGCTTTACGGGCTTGGACAAAAGATTTTGCGGCTTGTTGTTTATGCCGGGTATCGAATCCCGAAAACAAGGGGATGGTCAGTTTAACCGCATATCGAGATTCGTTAAAATCCATGGAGGACTCTTCTGTAGGCGTTAAGCGACCGAAGCTATAGACGAAGTCCACAGAGGGCAGATAGCCTGCGCGCCCTTCTTTTTTCTCTTGTTCTGCTAGTTGCAAATTTAATTGGGCTTTTTGTAAGTCTAAGTTTTTTTCAGGATTGTATGTGGGGATGCTACTTAAACTTGCAAAGCTTCCGTATTGAACACTGTCTAAGATCTCTTCTGAAATATCTTCACCAAAAAGCTGCAGTATTTTCTGATGGGCTTCGTCGTGAAGTTGGGCGATTTGGCGTTTTTGGATGCTGAGCTCTTCTTCGCGCAAATCAAATTCTAAGTTGTCGACGGAACTTGTAAGCCCCGAAGAAACTTTTTTAGCGGCCATCTTGCGATGTTCTTTGGTAACGTTGGCTTCACTGACTAAAATTTCTTGAAGTCTGTGCAAAAAAATCACTTCACTGGTGACATCAATGAGCTGCTGGCGAAGTTCACGCTGCTTTTTTTCATGCTCTATTTTTGCAACATCAAGAGCCAGCTCTTTTTGCCGAGAAATGGCGCTGTCGCCAAAGCCTCTGAATATATTTAAGCGACCATCTAAGTAGCCAAAATAACCTTTATGACGATCCCCGGGATCCACCAAACGATCTTCCCCCCAACCTGCGACAGCGTCGAGGGTTGGGTAAAAGGTGGCGTAAGAAGACTTTAGAATTTGTTCCTTGGCTGCGACATCATTTTTTAGGGCAAGCAAAGTTTGATTTTTTTCGTTCAGCTTTGCTTCCAAAGGATTTAAACCTTCTAATGCGTAAGCAGAAGTTCCCAAAAGGAGGGTGAGCAGGAAGGAACATGTTTTCATAAAAGCCTCTTTATTATTTTTCCACTTGGAACTTGAACTTATCTTTTTTGCCAGCGTTGTCTGAGGTTACGATGATTTCTAGGCGATAGGCCTTTTTGAAATCGACAGTGGTAACGAAGGCGTTTTCTTTTTTCTCAAGCTTCAGTTCAGATTCCTTTTCTTTGGGTGCTTTTGCGGTGGCTGTGAATTTCACTTTGCTAAAGTCAAAGGTGTCACCAGGATGAGGCAGAGGATATAGTTTGATCTCTGTACCTGACTGCATGTATTCCATATTAAATTCTTTTCCCGCAACGACGATGCCACCGTGAGCAGCTTTAATCACTCCAGGCATTTCATGGCCTTCATGGGCGTACGCAGCAGGGATGGCTGTCAGCAAAGAAAGAGTAAGGATAAGACTTTTCATGGTGGATCTCCTAATGGGGTGTCGGTTGCAGTTCATTTTCTTTTTCAGTTAAGTTCTTTTCTGCGGACTTGCGACCAAAGTGATAAAACACAGTGGGCGTTACAAACATATCTAGCAGGGTTGAGCTGATCAAGCCACCCACGATCACGACGGCGACGGGATGCAGAATTTCTTTTCCCGGGGCGCCACTTGCAAATACTAGAGGTAAAAGTCCTAGTACCGCAGTCAGGGCTGTCATTAAGACAGGCACCAGGCGTTCTAAGGATCCACGAATGACCATTTCTTTGGTGAATTTTTCGCCTTCATGTTTCATGAGATGCAGATAATGGGAAATCATCATAATGCCATTACGACTTGAAATCCCGCAAAGCGTAACAAAGGCAACCATCGATGCAATTGAAAAGGTGCGGCTGGAAAGGTAAATCGCCACCAGGCTGCCAATCAAAGCCATGGGAATATTTAGCATAATCTGAATGGCAATAAACGACGATTTAAAGTGCGCGTAAAGAACAATAAAGATCGCCGTCAGAGACAAGATTCCTAAGAGCAAAATCAAACGGCTGGCAGCTTGTTGGCTTTCAAATTGCCCTCCGTACTGGACGAAATATCCCGGAGCCAATTCCACATTGGCTTCAATGCGTTTTTGCATCTCTTTCACTAAGCTATCAATGCCGCGACCTTGAGAGTTCGCTGACACAACAATCCGGCGTTGCGCGTTTTCGCGACTGATTTGGTTAGGCCCGTTTGATTCGTACACGTCAGCCACTTTTTCTAAAGTTATACGCGTGCCATCCGGCATCGTTTTTAAAGTGGTCTTTTGAATCAGCTCCAAATTCGCACGGGACTGATCATCAAAGCGCATGTACACGTTAAAGGTGCGCTGTTGGTCCAACACTTGACTGATGACCTCTCCGTTCAGAGCTTTTTCTAAGGTTTCCGACAACTCACCAATCACAATACCGTACTTTGCAGCATCTTCACGCAGCAGTTGAATTTTGATTTGTGGGATCAACACTTGTTGTTCGACCTGCAGGTCCACCAGACCGGGAGTGCCCTCTAAGGCCTTGGCAATTTCCGCAGCCTTGGCACGCAGAACGTTGAGATCGTTGCCGAAAACTTTGATTGCTATTTGCGCTCGCACTCCGGAAAGTAAATGATCCAGGCGGTGAGAAATAGGCTGACCAATGTTGACATAAATTCCTGGCAGGGCTTTTAACTTTTCGCGAATGTCTTGCAGAACGAGCTCTCTGTCGCGCCCGCCCTCTTTAAAGTCGACGTCCACGTCCGCAGAGTGCACACCTTCAGCATGCTCATCCAGTTCTGCACGCCCCGTACGGCGGGCGACGGACTTCACTTCAGGTACTGACAGAATCAGAATTTCAGCCTCGGCACCTATGCGATTGGATTCCTCTAAAGAAATACCAGGCTGAGATAAAATGTTGATAGTCGCAGTTCCTTCGTTAAATTTTGGCAGAAAGTCTTTTGCCATAAAAGGCACCAAAGACAGGGATGCAATCAACAAGATTGCGGCCCCAGACAAAACGACTTTATGATTTTCCAGGGAGGCAACTAACAGCTTGCGATCCCAGTGTTTTAGTTTTTGGACTAAGAAGCCATCTTTGTGTTCAATCAACTTGTCCTTGCTTAACAAATAAGAACAAAGGACTGGCGTTACGGTTAAGGAAACGATGAGTGAAGCGATTAAGGAAATAATATAAGCAATACCCATGGGGATGAACAGGCGTCCTTCGATGCCGCTCATATAAAAGAGTGGTACGAAGACGAGCACGACAATGATGGTTGCGAAAACGATGGAGTTGCGGACCTCAGAGGAAGCGTTGTAAACGACTTGCAAGGTCGACAATGGATTTCCCGCAAGTTTATTTTCTTTAAGTCTTCGGAAGACGTTTTCTACGTCAACGATAGCATCGTCGACAAGCTCCCCAATGGCCACCGCTAAGCCCCCAAGGGTCATTGTATTGACCGAAAGACCAAAGTAATGAAAGACGATAGCCGTTACGAGCAACGACAAAGGGATGGCCGTCAGGGTGATGATGGTCGTACGGACGTTCATTAAGAACAAAAACAGAATGATAAAAACTAAAAACGTACCGTCTCTTAAGGCTTCTATGACGTTGTTTGTAGCAGCTTGAATAAAGTTAGATTGTTTAAATAAGTCTTTTGAAAGTATCGCACCCTCTGGCAAGGACTTTTCTAAATCTTGCAGGGCGAGGTCGATTTTCTTAGTCAGCTCGATAGTGTTTGCGCCGGGCTGTTTTTGGATACTTAAAATAACAGCGGGCTTGCCATTCACGCTGCCGTCACCGCGCTTGATCTGAGCACCGATTTTAACCTCTGCGATGTCTTTGACCAGAACAGGGCGCCCCAGGTGCATGCCTACAACAGTGTTGCGAATGTCGTCTTCAGAACGGATGGTGCCGATGTTACGAATTAAAAGTTCTTTTTTATCAAGGTCGATGTATCCACCGGTGGTGTTCATGCTGATCTTTGAAAGGGCACTTTCAATATCGGCTAGGGCCAACTGTGTTTTCTGAATTTTTTCTGCTGACAGTAAAACTTGATATTGCTTTACTCCGCCACCGATGGCGATGACTTGGGCGACTCCCGGAATTGAGAGCAGACGTGGGCGCAGCGTCCAATCGGCGATGGTTCTTAGTTCTAAAGGACTGACTTTGCCTTCGGGGGCAGAAAGACCGACCAGTTGGATTTCTCCCATTAAAGAAGAAATGGGTCCCATCACCGGAGTGACGCCCCGAGGAAGTTTGTCTTTTGCTAATTGTAGTTTTTCAGAGACCAACTGCCGATTGCGGTAAATATCTGTATCCCAGCCAAACTCGACATAAATGACGGACAAGCCAATACCGGTTGAGGAGCGCACTCTTTCAACTCCGGGTAAACCGTTAAGAACAGTCTCTAAGGGCAGCGTCACCAAAGTTTCAACTTCTTCCGGAGCCATGCCGGTGGCTTCAGTGAGAATGTTCACAGTGGGACGATTTAAATCAGGAAAAACATCCACCGGCATTTTCGTGACGGTAAACAGTCCGTAAATCGTGATCAACACACTCACCGCAAGAACGAAAAGTCTGTTTGTTAGAGAAAAGCGAATGATTTGATCTAACATAGGTGGGCTCCTTCAGGGGCGCGCGTGCTTACAAACTAGTGATGATTACCGTGCCCACCATCATCTGACTTAACAAGCTTTAAGGGAAGATCATAAGTGGCTTCATTGCCTTTTTGCCCGTCGCGCTGAGTGCGTAAAACGATCTGACCTTTTTTGGTAAGATTTATCCCTGTGGGAAAGACGCACTCAAAGTAAGTGACTTGCATTTGGCACTTCACGGCTTCTTTTTGTTGCGGCAAGTGAACTGCTTCCACGGAAGAGTTTTTCGTGGTGGGGTTCTTCCAATCAATATCTAAAAGATAGACCTTGAGCTTATTCTTACCGTCTAAAACAATTTCAGTATGATAGGCGCCGGGCATTCTTACATAGCCGCCATTGGGTCCAAGGCGATCTTCGCCGTGAGCCAGGGCATTCAAAGACGCGCAAACGCTTAAAATCAGTATAATTACTTTCATGCAGGGTCCTTTGTTGGATTCGGTTTTTATCTATTAGGAGCGGGAGGAGGTTCTTGTGACAAAGACGGTGTTTTTACCCTTAAATGGCTCTAATAAGGCTATGAGGATCGTCCCAATCCTGCACTGTGAACTGAATAAACTTTCGACAAAAAAATAAACATCTTTTGAGAGTTCAATAAAGCGTCAAAACTTTAGTGAGAGCACCTATTCATGATGATTCACTGTCCCTAAAAAAGTTGAGGAACTTGTTGGTTGGATCAATGATTGATGTATGCAAAGAGCAGGAGTCGCCATGAACAAAAGGATTTTGTTAATACTAGGAATATGTGCGCTATCCGCAAGTTGTTCTAAAACACCACAAGCGGACAGTACGACAGAGCTGCAAAGCTCCAACTCAATAATGAGTTGTAAACCCGGGTCTCAAAAGGTCAGCACCAATGACCTTGAAATTGAGGGGCCTTCTGTTGGTAACGCGGGTCAAGCCGTCAATTATAAACTGAATGAGCAATTAGCTTGTGACAGCACCCAAGAAGTGGTGTGGAAAGCCCCAGGCGGTGCAGCTCAAGTAGGAGCTGCGGTCACGTCAGTATATAAGAAAGCCGGCACCTATGTGTTGACTGCAAAAGTTCAAGACTCTGCTACAAGTACGACCTCGCAAGAGCTTTCATATAAAACAGTGGTGGCTTCAGACTCTATCGTGATCTCGGCTCCACAAGTGGGCGTCGCTGGTCAACCTATTACGGTTGAATTGGCCGTACCCAGCAATATCACATTGTTAGAAGCTTATTGGACATTCGGGGACGGTTCCGCGTCTGTGCTGGATAAGGGACCATTACAACACACCTATCAAAATCCAGGTATCTACACCTTGAAAGTCGTTGCCGTGGGCAACCCTGGTGGTGAAAAAATGCTAACCCAAACGATTACGATCACTGAACCTGATGATATTGTGTGCAGTGCCGCCGCAGCGATTTCAGGTCCTGCAGAAGCAAAAGTTTCTGAGTCCGTGACGTTATCACTATATATGCCGCAATGTTTGGCCGATCAAGTAGGTGCCATTCGTTGGGACTTTGGTGATAGCTCGATGGCATCTGGGCAAACGGTACAACATGCTTATGCGGCTAAAGGCGTTTATGAAGTGACAGCGGTTCTTTATAAGGGTGATTCAAACGAAGTTCTATTCACCTTAAAGCATTCCGTAAATGTGACGGAGGGTGATGTTGTTCCAGAACCAGAACCAGAGCAACCAGAACCACTGGCTTGTTCCACACGCGATCAAATTCGTGAGTCTCACAGTGAGCTCTATTCTGAAACGTTGTCTTGTGGGTTGAATGGTTCAAAAGAAATGTCCTATCGTGACCTTATCAAAGAGCAATGCCAAGTCGTGGCAGAGCGTTTGAAATGGGTCGAGATTTCTCGTACTAAAGAATTAACAAATGAAGGTGCTTGCCAAGGTCAATCTTGTAAACTTCCGGATGGCAGCGTCCTTGCCGACGGTGGGTCGAAAGTCCTTTATTCAACATCATTGCCAGTGGGCACCTGTGCTTCGGTAAGTGCGAGTCGAGTATGTCAAAATGGTGTATTGTCAGGAGCAGATAACTTTAACCAATTGATTTGTAATAATGGTTGTGGCGATTTCGGAGTTCACGGCACTGTTAAGACAGACGTGGTTACTGGTGAAGTAAAAGAAGCGCTACAGTGTTCTTTCGGTGAAGAAGGCTTCTTTAATCTTTTCAACGAAGTTTCAGATCAGCTTTGTAAAGATGGTCAGATTGTAAGTTCAAATACTCGCAAAGGTTCAATTAAAACAGCAGGTGCATGTCCTGTTTACAGCTATGTACCATCAGAAGAGTTCACGGCCTGTTCTGCCGATTGCGGTGGTAAGCAGTCGCGCATCTTCATCTGTAAAGATGATTCAGGTAAAGTGGTTGATTCAAACCGTTGTTCAGGGGTGGCTCCAGTCGAGGAGCGTCTTTGTGATGCCAATCCAGAGGCCGTTCGTCGCTCTGAATCTGCCGTGACAACAGAAGAAGGCAACCGATCTCAAGTATGTCCTAAAAATCAAATTGGGGTTGTGGTCAGCACTCGTGAGGTAACGACAACCAAAGTTTATGCCTGCATCGATCACTCGGTTCAGTTGGAAAGCGAATCCGTAGTCAATGGTCCTTGGGTTGAAGAAAAATATTGCCGTGACTATGTGGCGCGCCGTTGTTCCCATGACAGCTTAAGTAACTCAGAAGCACAGGGTCGTTACGAGTGGATGGTGAAATGTAAAGACCAGTTGCCGATCGTCAAAGAATTCTTAGAAAACTTTGATGAAGTGCAAAAAGGTAAATATGCCATCGACTCTAAAGGTCAACATCTGTACCCAAGCTTCATGAACCGTGCAACAAATCCAGAGAAAGCTTGGATTGCTCCGAAAAATAAAAAAGCGGCCTGCTCAATGCCAGCAACAGCATACGTAGCAACAGTGTGTGTGTCATCGTGTGCAACGCCGGAACAGTTGATCTTGGCTGAAGAAGCAGCTAACAGCAAAAACATGAAGTACGTGCCTTTCATCGAGGCGTTGACTAAAAACTATGGCTTTGTAGCTTCATTGCAAAGTTCACAATCCATGGGAAGTAAAGCAGTGCAAAAAACTAAAGTCGACCAGTGGGTGACAGAGTTGTTGGACTCAGAACATGACATCTTAGTCTTCCGCATGAAGTCAGGTCGCGAAATTAAAGTTACGACGAACCATACCTTGGTTGCTTCCAATGGCTATATGAAAGTAGCTAAGGACTTTAAGGTAGGCGAGCACTTAGTGCAGTTGGGTGGAGTCTTGGATCCGATCGTATCAATCACTCCAGCGAAACACTTAGGCAAGGTCTATAATGTGTTCGTGAAATCGTCAGCGATCCATCACAATATCCTGGTACTGAATGGATACTTGAACGGTTCAGCTTACTTCCAAAATGATGGAGCTAAAGAGTTGAACAGATCTTTATTCCGCAAAACGATGACTCAAGGAGCGTTCTAGTATGAACAAGCGCCTGACGATTCTGTTGGTATCAGCTGCCTTAGGGTTGGGAGGGATCATCTATTTGATGGTCCCTGCCGCAGAAACGCCACAACGAGATTCGCTGTCGGGTTTGTCAGAGCATTCACCAGAACCTTTGATGGCTCCGGTGGTAGAAGCGCAGAACGAGGTCAAACCAGCGACACAGGTGTCCGTGATGACTTTAGCCGCGGATCCCGAAGCTAAAGCCAAAGTGTGGAAAGATTTCGCTCACAAAGAACACGTAGAGAAGTATCACGGCTTGCAAGGCAAAGTATTTTTGTCGGAAGAAGATAAAATTTTTCGCCAAGAGCTTTTTGCTAATGAAGAAATCCTTAGGTCGTTAGAGGCCTTGCTTAAAGTTCCGGCTTCGAATCGCGATCAGGAAGCGTTACAGAATGCGGCGTTAGATATTCTCTTAGAATCTCTGCAAAGCTCTGAATCCGGTATTGCGGCTGAGATTTTAAAAAATATTGTTGCTGATAATTTAGTGGAAGACACGTCACTGTCAAAAGAAGTCCGGGAAACCCTGGGAGGTATTAAGGCGGAAATCGTTTTCCAGTTTACCTCGTTATATCCAGACAGTGTCGCTGAGATTGAGGGAATGTTGCCGGGGCCAGCCAGTCAGAAAATTTGGAGTAACGTGAAAGCCCGTCAGCAAAATAATCTAGCTGAATCCACATTAGAACTAAAAGAATAGCGGGTATGGGGTCTGGGTGACTAAAAATCAAACAACCCGGTAAAAATCATCTAAGCTCAGGCACAAGTTGTTTTATGGCAAGAGCGGGGCTAAACTTGGGCCATGATCAAATGGATTTTCTTAGTTTTATTTGTAAGTCAAAGTGTGTGGGCCGGGAACTCTTTAAAGGAGA
The DNA here is from genome assembly GCA_013360185.1 of Bdellovibrio sp. GTDB lineage: Bacteria > Bdellovibrionota > Bdellovibrionia > Bdellovibrionales > Bdellovibrionaceae > Bdellovibrio. Next base: position 22,340 of record JABWCO010000032.1, on the reverse strand, counting down.
TTTCGCAGCGATGTGGGCCTTTGTCTGCAGGAGAAAGCCCCCTTTACTCTAGTGAGTTTAGGTGGGACTATGATATCCCGAGCATGCTTTTGAAATTCACGGAAATTTATCAATCGTCTAAGCGTTTGCCAAGACGGGCATTTTGGGATGCTAATATGGGCGTCTTAAAGCTGCCGTACGATGCGGAACGTGGCGGTGATATTCAGATTTCTGAAACTTTCGTACAAAGTATCGTTCGCCATGTCGAGCGGGCTTTGGAGTTGAATTATGTCGATGGCATTTTTTTTCCGGATATGGGACATTCACACTTTTTAATTCCTGAAAAGATCATGAAAGAAAAGTACGACCGTTATCCCATAGCGGATATGGCTGGAATGTTTCAAGAAATGTTCACGGACGGAAGAGTCAAAGTTCTTTATCACACGGCTGAACAACTTAAGACCTTAGATGAGAACGGCAACGTAAAGAACGATGAAAAAATCAAATGGCGCTATAAAACTCGCAATATTGTCGGTGACATAGAACCCACTGCAGACTTAATCGTGCTGCAAAATCCTGCTAGCAAAGCCAATACTGTCAGCGAGGTTCCTGGATACTTTTGGTGGGGTGGCGGATTTAATTTAAGCGCTCAGAAAGACGGCTGTTTTGAATATAAAGCCCACGGGCGGACGATGTATTTTGATGTCAGTATGTTCGATTTGATTTCGAACCCCGATAACGGTCAATGGGGTGGGGCTTACTAGCAGCCCCCCTTTTTAATTAGTTTCTAAGACTTGCTTCGTAAGCACTTTGGATTTTTTGCAGTTCAGGCCCTTTTTTAAGAAGAGGGACTCTATCCAGGGCACCAAATTCTAAGACCCCTTGGGTTGTGTCCATCAGCTTTGTCCAGCTCTCTGATTTTGCCATAATGCAACTCATGATAAAAAAGTTCTCAGCATCGGCGCGATACGTAACATACATGTTAGCATTTGGATTTTCTGGGGGAGTCGGTTCTAAGATCCCTTTGGCGACGCGCACATAAACGAGATCTTTCGTAACAACTCCCGCAACATCATTGATGATGCATGACTGTGTGTCTTTTTTATTCGCCACGGCGCCGAAGCCTTCGGCCATATCCACAATCTCCCCCTTTAAGAGGGCGAAGGTGTCTTTGGAGCTTTCATCCAGAATAACTTTTTTAAACTTCTCCGGATCCTTGATTCTTACAGCTTCGACCTTGCGTTCCTCCGTCAAAGGATTTTTGTAGCCTTGAGTTTCGATTTTGTTACCGGAGAATTCATAAAAGGTGATCCATTTGGCCAAGTCAATTTGTGCGGCTTGCATGAAAAAGTTTGAAGTGGTGTGGGTGCAAGTTAATAAGATTTCACCGCTTGAGTTCTTGTAAGTGGCTTTAAAGATATTCACAACATTTTCTGTGTCAATTGGCGTGGTGCTTAAGCTTTCAATATCAAGCCTGAAGAAGTCACTTTTGCGGACCTCGCCTTGAAAAGAGACCTTGCAATAGCTTTCTTCATTAAGGGTTTTAATTTTTCCGGCCATGAGTTTTTCAGACGCGACTTGGCCTTTGTAAATTACGGCGTCTGGATTTTTCATAAGATCGACTAATTCCTCAGGACTCTCGAAAGAAATTTTTGCGAAGGCTTCTCTTTTGATAGCTTCAGAAGAATAGTCAATTGTTGGCTTAGTTTCGGTCGGGGCAGGAGCTTCCTCTTTGGCCGCTGGCCGCTCATTCATTCTTTCTAAACCATTAATGCTAATGCGTGCAGATTTTGCGGCGACAACAGGGATGTTCCAAGCAAAAGGCTGTTTTTCCGTTGCGCCATTACCACTAGGAGACATCGCAGCGGCCGGCTTTGCGCCAACAGGGTGCACACTTGATTGTTGAGGTGTTGAGCCCGAGTTATCCGAGCCTTTGGATTTTTTTTGCGTATCAATTTCAGTGTCTTTATTTTTAAAACCCGCGGCTTTGTCGATATTGACAGGGATCCTAGGAGCGGAGGGGCCGTCTTTTACCACGTCAGGGACGACGTCTCTTTTTTGTGTGCAGGCAGCGTTACTCAATAGAAGAGCGGCACTGATCACTGCAGATGAAACTTTAAGGCTCATGAAAATCTCCTTAGGTGGGATTAATGCCACAATCGTTCCAATAAAACAGACCTGAGAACCTTTAGGATTGCATTTACATCGTGCGATAAAGTTTGATGCTCTTTTTTGGCGGTGGGTTGGCTATTTTTTCTTCAAGTCTCAAAACGAAACGTATTGTGCGCTGGGCGTTAGTCCAACAGTGTCTTTTGGATGAGGGACTTTTTTTGAATGGATTGGATGGGTTCTCTTCAAGAGGGCTTTCGTGCGTGTTGTCTTGTCTTGAGACGAAGTCCTCGTAAAGCCCTACCTTTATCGGGTCGTGCTCACTATTAGAAAGTACTGGGAGCAAAGAGGTGATCTCAGGTTGAGTAAATAACCTGAGATCGTTGTGAATTCGCATAAAATTGCATATTATTTAGTTGGGGGAAAGTTTATGACATGCAAGATAGGTCTTCTGCGTAAGCCGATGACTTTTGTTGGAATCTTCATATTTGCGTGTCTGGTCGTATTTGGTCAGCAATGCTCACAAACCCCTTTGGAATTTGCGAAAGATACCGCTTTTTCCTCGTTAAGTGACAATCCCTTTAAATTAGAACCGCCTAAGGATTATCCGATTATTCGCCGCTATGTAATTTTGGTGGATATGTCGAATTCGATGATCTCGGGCCCGTGCCCGCAAGACGTTGATGCAAATATTGTTTTTAGTGAAGGCAATGGCTCTTATCAAATCTATGATCCCAATAAGAATGCAGGAGACCGTCACGACCATCGCGCCGACGGTGTTGATTGCCGAGTCTCAAAAGAACTTGCTATCAACCGAAATAGTATCACGTCGGGCTCGCCAGATATCAGTGCCACGCCTCCTGTTTTTTATTTAACTCACTTGGGGGCAGATCACGAGGGGATCAGATTTAAGACTGTGCGCAAGTGGCTTACCGACGTGGTTAAATATTCTACGCCAGAAGCTTTAGCGCATATTAGATTAATGTTAATCCCAGTTTCGGGAGGCGTTTCGCAAACGCAAATCCTAAATCTCTTAAAAGCAGAGTTGAGTATCACGAACCCGTTTCAGTTTAAGTTGGTCGGGGACCCTATCCATCTTGCAACCTTGGATTTGCTTGAGCGTGAACATGCTCGCAACTTGAACTTGGTACAAAGTGACGACGTTTATCGTTATGAAACGACAACCATGGGAACAACGTCTCCGGGAACGGTTCTTAAGCCGATTTACGAAGCGATGTTTTTGGACATGAAGGCCCTGAATGCAAAGGGGCAGTTGACTTTCGCAGAGTACGACTTTGTCCATTTAACGGATGGAATTATCAATCCAGAATACAAAGATTTCACCAAGGTTTTGAAGTTTTACAGTCAGTGTGCAAGTTGTGCTTCTGTTTTGAAATCGTGTGCTGGAGTTTGTTCAAAACTGGTTCAAAAAATGGAAGCGGCATGGGGATCTCCGGCCCCCAATGAGATTGACAATTTAGACTTTAATTTTGGGATGATTCAGGCATTGCCGATGTATTTTGGTACAGGGCAAGTGCGAATTAATTTTGTGCAGCTGAACAAAGAACGTCTGCTAGCGACCCGCCCAGGGGAAATTCCCTATTTTGAAAAGTTGTTGCCACTCTTTGAACAAAAGAAACGCAAAGCGGGAATTTGGCAGGCGCGCTTTGATGAACAAACATCCACTTATGTTTTGCCCGGAAGTGCGAACAACGCCGTCAGCTTTAAAATGACCCACATGTATGTGTTAAACCCCAACGCCCGGTTTGACAAAAGAACACAAAAGATCGAAGCGGATTCTGACGGCGACGGGCTTTTTGATTCCGAAGAGAGTACGATGGGAACGAGTCTGCATTTGGCGAGGACTAATGGGTATTGCCTGGACAGTCTGTTAGTTAACCCTGCATTTTCTGAGCGATGCCAAGCTTTATCGAAAGCGAAATCGTGCGATCCGAACTTAGATTCTGACGGAGACTCTTTGAACGAATGTGAAGAAGCGCTGCTCGGCACAGATCCATTTAATTTTGATTCCGATGGAGATTCTATTCCTGATTCCTTAGAGTGGATTTATGGATTTAATCCTTTGCTTTCGGATGCGGATCGGGACTCTAATGCGGACGGATTTCCTAATCTAGTAAATTTTGCGACGGGTTTACCCCCGGATGTGGCTTTTGCGGGAGTTGGTGAAATATTGCGCAGTGATTATGCCGTGAACAGTAAAGGGAAAGAAAAGATCCAGGATGAGTTCTTTGGACAAGTTTGGGTTGAGCTATATCAGCTTTTAATTCGCTATTTGCCCACCGCCGAAACGATGATGGTGAAAGAAGCGGATCAGGTGCCGTTGTATTCGGCGCGGGTGTCAGTGGACGCTTCTGTGAGGGATAAAAACTTGATTGCGCCAAGCTATCAACTTTTAACTTATACGGCAGAACCTCGCTCTAACAAACTGTTAGCTTTAGCTCGCATCATAGATAAGGATGATCCAAATCGAACATACTGGCGCATTTATAAATCCGACATTTACGTGAAACAAAGCATTGCGCAGCCACAAATTGATTTGTCTCAGTTTAAGCAGATCCGTGCTTTAGATCGGAGACAGTAGTGAGGTCATTATTTCCAAAACGAAAGTGGCCTTATTTTGTTTTGCTGACCTTGGGTGGATCCTTAGCGTTACTTTCATTTCAGAACTGTGCGCGGGTGCCTTTAGAGAGTGCATTAAAAGAAGCGGACTATGTAGCACCGGAACTAGATCTCAAAGCCGTGGTCTGTCCCGATGCAAGATCTTTAATGCCAGAGTCGGCAAAGTTTGTTTTTGCTATTGATATGTCGATTTCAAATATCGGTGATTGGGATACGGATCCCGTGGGCCCCGGTGGGGCGACACCACCCAGTTACTTTGATGCGACAAAAGCGACCGATCCTCGCGGAGAGCGCTTTAAAGCGGTCAAATATTTTCTTGAAAACTGTGCCGGACAAACCGGGGCACAGTTTGCGGTGGTGGGTTTTAGTAAGACAGCAGGTATTTTACAAGGTAGCGGCCCCAGCGCGGCTTTAAGTTGTAGTAACGCGGGGTTTGTCGGAGCCAGTCAGGCGTCGGGTCAGTTAGACACTTTAAAGGCCGTGCAGGACGCTGAGACAACGTGGTTCACGCAGTGGAAGCGCAGCATAGGTAAGTACTTATCAGACCCTAATTTTCCACCTATATCTTCTGTTACCAGTTATGTCAGCGCCCTAGATTGTGTTGAAAAAATCGTTGTCGATGACCTAACGGCTTCTGGAGTGAACGCTACTCAGGCCTATCATGTGTTTTTGATTTCCGATGGTGTGCCGATGGACTTGCGTGGCAGCGGTTGTAATAAAGCGAATATGACACCTCAGCAAAGCAGTGACTGTCACATGGAAGGCTCTTTGTCGTCGTCGGCCTATATGCGCCAGGCAGCTATCGCGAAAGCGAAGGATTTGCGAATTTATGGCGTCTTTTATGGTGAAAATCCAAATGTACCAATTCATCTTGAAGCGATTTCGCGAGATGGCGGTACATCGGGCGCAATGAAACTGAGTTCTTTTGAAGGCAACCAAAAGGCACTTTGTGATTTGGTAATCAGTAAGCTTTCTGTCAGCTATCGGCCAGATGTGTTTTCGGCGATCACGCTGACAACACTGCGCCGCCAAGATCAACTGCTGGTCGATTCAGATATGGATGGTGTGCCGGATAGTGAAGAAGTAAAACTGGGTTGGGATCCACAATCACCACGCAGCCTAAATGTATCTGGTGTCTTGGATGGAATTTGTGATCGTTTAGGTGGCGTACCGGCTTGTGAGGCGAAGAGAAGTTCCATTGTTTGTGACCCGAACAAGCTCAACTCCTTTGGTTTGTCTGATTGTGATTATAAAATGCTTAGCTTAGATAAGTTGCCAAAGAAAAGTGAAGATGACTGGGGCGTTGACAGTGATCGTGACGGAATGCCTGATTATGTCGAGATCATTAAAGGCAGCAACCCCGCCGTAGCTGACATGACTTCGGATCCTGACGGAGACGGGGTGGCTAATCTGGAAGAGATCCAAAAGGGTACCGATCCATTCTTTGCGGACGCACAGACGCCATTAACTATTTTAAATAATGTCAGCGTGGGGGCCTTGCCGCCGAAAGAGGGCGGAGTGTGTGATTACGAAAGTTGGGCGATTAGTATCGGTCGCTTGCAGGTTGCAGGGACTTTAGAGTTAGGTTCATCTGGTATTATGAGTGGTCAATGGGTGCACTCGCAGAATCAGCATGTCATGTTGATATACTATCGACTGACTCCGCAAAATGCTAATGCCCCGGTCGCAGAATTTTATGGGTCCATTGTTAAAATTAATTATTCGCGTTCAGGCAAAGAAGAGGTCGTCGCGGCCTCTCAGAACCGAGTGAGCACGGAAGACTTTGTCATCCTGGGGCGGGTTCAGCCGTGAAGAAATCCTTGTTTTTAATTATCGTCACTATTCCCATCTTGTTTTTTTATCAGAATTGCGCGGAAGTTCCGTTGCAAAAAGACCTTCCGGGAGAAGAACCCTATTATGGCAAAGGGCAGGGCGAAATCTGTCTTAGCGGGCCCTATGCGAATTATACGGTAGATTCCTTTTATGTGGTGAATTTGAATATTGGCTTTAAAGAAGATAAGTTGGTTTTAGATTCGGACGCCGATGGTTTGTCTGACGGAGATGAATCTGCTCTTGGCTTTGATCCGTTAAAGCGTCGAAGCAGCGGTGGCATTTTAGACAGTTTGTGCTCGTCTTTGACGGGAACTAATAGTTGCGAGGTGATTCGTCCTGGAGGCTGCACGGAAACTCCGAACAGACTAGGGCTCACCGATTGTGATTATCGTTCTTTAAATTTGCATTCCTTATATTCTCATCCTCAGCAGGGTTTAGATTCGGACAAAGATGGAATTCCTGATTTGGTCGAAATTTTGCGCGGGACAAATCCAAACATTCGTGACGAAACTGACGACACCGATCGCGATCAAATATTAAACAGCAATGAAATTTTACGCGGCACCAATCCAATCTATTCAGATCGCAATGCATCTGTTTTGACCAGAGTACTGGCAAGCATTTCTAAAACTTCAAGTACTAGCTGCGCGGGTGGTGAAGTTTGGAAGATTAACATTGATCAAATCCCCTTTGTTAGAATACCGGAATTTGTCGATACCACGGACAGCTCTAATCCTGTCGGCGCGTTAAGTTTGTCCCATGCAAAAAATGAAAATGTCATACTTATTTATCTAAAGTTACGTCCCCAAGTTGGACAATCTGGAAATCCAATGATCTTATTTAAGGGATTGAAAATAAATGCGGATATTCCGGAGTTTGTTTTAGACGTGAATCAGTTTGTTAAAGCAGGAGAAGTCGAACCGTGAAAAATGGTTTTTTATTTGGTTTAGCTATTTTACTTTGCGCTTTTGAAGTGTCGGCTCAGACGAGGACATTCTCTATGTGTAGTGGAGAGTGGGCCGGGCGAATAGATTTGGATAATTTTTGTCCCCGGATTGAAGGTGTGCATCTAGAGGGCTGTTGTCCTCCGTTAGAAAAACGTCCGTCGATGCAATGTACGTATCACGTAGTGGCTTCTCAAGGTCAGGCCTTTTGGGGGAACTCGACTTCCACTCAATGTGTGGGTGGGGCTAACACCACTGTACCTTGTTGTCGTTTAATGCATCGTGGTTGTTATAAAGATCCGCAGACGTTGAATTTTGTATCTCGTTTGATTGGTCGTAATAAACAGTGCTGTTTTGAAACGTGTCCTCCGGCTTCTTATTGGCGCGCCGAACCTAATCCTCGCCCACAAATCACCGCCCAGCATCAGTTGACGGGTGCCTCCACACTGGCACTTTGTCAAAATATTGAATTGCAAGAGTGTTCGGTGGGTGCGGGTGCCTGTCCTGCGGATGATCCGTGTCCTCCTCCTCCGGATCCAGGCCCATCGCCGCAACCAAGCCCCTCTCCTGGTCCATCGCCTGGCCCATCGCCAGCACCGTCACCTCAACCATCTCCGGCACCGTCACCTGGGCCAGCCCCAGGGCCTTCGGCGCCAGAGCCTCAGCAGCCTACGCCGGAGCCCGAGCCTCCTTCGCCGCCTCCTGTGGTGGCGCCTCCAGGCTCTTAAAATCTGAAAACTGGCCCCTAAAATTGTTGGCGGCAAAGAACTTGCGTAAGTTCCTTGCCGTATGTCTATTAAGTGTCCCTATTGCCAACAACAGAACCCTTCGTCCGAGTCTCGGGAAGTAATAACGTCGCACGGATCTTTTTTTCGTAAAAGCGACACCGCTAAGGTTTGTCGTTTTCTGTGCAAACCATGCGGAAAACATTTCTCATTAGCTACCTTTTCACCGTGTTATCGGCAAAAGAAGCGTCATCTAAACCAACGTCTTTTTGAACAACTAGTCAGTGGGGTTTCGCAAAGAAGGGCGGCCTTTTTATTGAAAGTAAATCGTAAAACTATTGTTCGAAAGTTTATCTTCTTGGGGCTTGCGTCCTATCACTACCTTCAGGAAGACAGAATGCAACATCCTCCTGCAGTCGAAATTGAATTCGATGATCTTGAAACATTTGAGCACAGTAAATTAAAGCCGTTATCAGTAATTGCTGCCGTAGAATCCGGGACGCGTAGAATTTTGGGTTTTCGAGTGGCTCGAATGCCAGCGAAAGGACTCTTGGTTAGAAGGTCTTTGAAAAAGTACGGATTCAGAAAAGATGAGCGTAAAGAAAAAAGGCGAGCTCTTTTTTCAGAGATAAAACCACATATCTGCGAGCATTCCCTATTGAAGTCAGACGAGAGTCCTCATTATCCTTCTGATGTTAAGAAGTTCTTTCCGTTGGCCACTCATATGCCGTTTAAGGGACAGCGTGGCTGTGTCGTGGGTCAGGGGGAGCTGAAGGGGAGAGGTTATGATCCTCTTTTTAGCTTGAACCATTCTTATGCGATGTTCAGAGCAAATGTGAACAGAATTTTCCGACGAACCTGGAATACGACGAAGAAGCCAGAACGCCTTGCTCTGCATCTGGCGATGTATTCATTATATCACAATTTATTTATTATCCATCATCCGGCAAGATAGTCGTTGAGCATTCAGAAAACGAAAAATAGATCCCCAGAGGACTAAGGGGATCTCAATAATTGTTAACAACAATATAAGGGACCAGTTTTTAGGGGCAATATGTGGGGGCTAGCTCTAGTTTGACCCTCTGACTCTGAACAATAGTACTTCCCGCCCGAATAACAACTTCATAAAGTCCGGCATCCCGCGATTGTGTCGGTGTTATTTTTAGCTTCTTTTGTTTTTCACCGGCGATGACCATGCCATTTCTGGTCCACGAATAATTCAAAAGAATACTGCTGGACGCAGAGGTCTCTACACTGAATTCGACTGGCGTCCCGATGAGGGCTTGTTGATTTTGTGGTTGCGTTTGGATAGTGACGGATCCTTTTGCGTACTTTCGATCTGTCGCCGTACTCGAGCTTATTCCTGTATCAGAGTCTAACAGATTTACCATTGTCAAAAGATCTAGTTTGTTTCCGTTAAGGGAGCTTGAACTGAGAGAACCGATTTTTTGTGCTCCTTGCAATAATAACTTTTCAATTTGATCCGGGGTCGCATTATAGCCTCGTGATTTTGCCATGCCTATCGCTATGGCGGCAGCACCAGCCACCACGGGGGCGGCCATCGAAGTTCCGTGAATAGGATTGCCGTTTGCTTTAGAGGCCAAGCCCGAGGCGTTTAAATGCGCAGGTACCGTCGACAGAACCCCGGCCGTGCCGTTTTGTCCGGGGGCCATTATTTTTACAAACTTCGGTCCGTAGTTTGAAAAACTGCTGCGTGCCGAGGTGGCGCTCGCCGCATCTACGGAGCCGACCGTAATAAAGCCAGAATAAAGTGCCGAATATTTTGCCGGGTACAAATGTGAGTCTGAGGTAATTAATAGATTCGAATTCCCAGACGCGGCCACCAGAACGACGCCTTTGGATAAAGCATATTCTATTACGGCGCGAAAGCTGGGGCGGTCATCATCAGCTCTGTTACTTGCAAAACTCATGTTGATGACTTCGGCCCCTTGGTCCACCGCCCAGCGGATGCCGTTAATCACGTCATCCAGATTGACGTTTTTGCCGTCCGGGGAAACTTTTACCGCAATAATTTTTGCATTCACGCCCATCACTCCGGCGACACCGCTGGAATTATTTGTAACCGCGGCGGCAATTCCTGCAACGTGGGTTCCGTGAAAGCCGGAATCTGAAACATCAGAATTGTTAGCGGAGGGATTATAACTAACCACGTTTCCTTGACCATCCTTCAGTACGTTCGCGGCAAGATCCGGATGGGCGGCGTCAAGACCTGAATCAAGAATGGCGATGCGAACATCACGGTTTACGCCATTTTGAGAATTATAAACTCTTTCAAATATCGAGTTAAAACTAATACTCTGCAGGTGCATCTGTTGCGCAATGTAGGTGTCATTGGCGGTGACTGCTGAAAGTTTAAAGGACGCCGTCTTATCAACGAAGCTGATGCAGGGATCATTTTCCACAGCATCGCGAAATTGTTCTGCTGAGAAGTTTGGAAAGTCATTTTGCTGAAGGGTGTGGACCATTTGTCGTGTCGCGGCTGTGGCATTCTTAATTTTCGCTAGGTCTGTGATGATGCTTTGTGGTCCAGATTTTTGCAGGCATTCGTGATCTATGTCCACGAGAAAGGTCGAGGGCAGCTCTAAGTCCGCGTTGCTCACCGAGGCTTTTTGTTTGAGGCCTACAAAGGAATCCGCTTTTTCAAGCGACGCAAAAAGATCGGAGGCCCACTTCTGCTTTACGGCCGGCTGTGAATCAGAAACTTTCGCAAAAGTCTTTTTTGAGATACAGGATAGTAGATAACTCGAATTGTCTGTTCCGGAAGAAGGAAGCGTTTCCGAATTAGAAGAATTGGGAGCATTATCGGTGTTTGCATAGAAACCAGGGCGACCACAGTTATTATACGCAAACAAAGGCAGAAGAAAATAAACGCCCCAACGGACTCGTTTACTGATGAGCTTCACTAATTCCCCCTATAGTATCCTATCGGCGAGCCCGACCTAAGACTTAAGCTCCAATTGTCGTTTCAAATTGAGATATTTTCCGCGATAATAAATATATGAACAAACTATTATCAATTGGCTTAGTTGTTGGATTTTTTCTGGGGCCTTCAGTGTGGGCTCAGTCAAATGTAAATGCGTACGAGGTGCCTCAAGTTGCCGCGGTAGAAAGTAAACTTTTTGTGCCACAAAGAGATCTTGCAGTGCATTTGGGAGTGTTGCCCTTAGATGCATTTTACAAAGCTCTGACATTAGGGCTTTCATATACAACTCAGTTTCAAAGTTATCTGGGCTGGGAGATTATCAACGCAAATGCCGCGTTCACGCCGATTTACTCTAAAAGTCTTTTCTTCAATAAAGACGTGCTTCACAGCGAAACAAGTTTTGTTTTAGGCGGCGGCATGGTGGCGTTTAATTCGGGAGAGTCGGCTCCGATGTTTGGTGGTGGCGCAATTTTTCGCGTCTATAAAAGTCGCAAGTTTTCTTATAAATTTGATGGGCGTCTTTATTACACCTCTGCTGCAGGTAAGAGCAGCAACTTTCTTTTGGATCTGAGCGTAGGGCTGGCTTTTGAATTCGGCGATGAAGTAAAAAAAGATGCGATTTAATAAAGCTTTAATTTTCTCATTTTTATTTTTTGCCGCGAGCGTGGGGCAATCGCAGGAATACAAGTCTGTCAAAGGATGGAAGTATCTTCCTAAGGATGAAGCCTTTTGGGAAACTCTCAGCGATTTGAATAGCAAAGCAAACCCAGCGGATACCTTAGATTTTGTATTGGGCAGGATTTCGGCAAAGTCAGATTTAACTATGGTGTCCGGAGCTGAACAGTACTTAGCATTCGCCGATACTTTGCAAAGTTTGGCTTTGCCGCAAGCGAGCTTTCATATCTATTTGCAGGTGTTAAAGAATCATCCGGGTTCGGCAATGGCGCAAAAGGCCCTCCTGGAAATAGACAAACTTTTGCAGAGTGGAAGTTTTGACGAAGGTGAACTTTCGCGAGTAATAAATCAGGCGGCCTTTGTGGAAGTTCCAGAAGGCCTAGAAAACATGTTGTACTTTTATACTGCAACGGACGACATGAAAAAAGGTCTTTACCGGTGGGCAGAAAAGGGCACACAAAAAATTTCTGAAACAGGGTACTGGGGCTATCGATTTAAGTATTTTAAGGCTTTGGAGCAGTATCGTTCAGGTCAGCTGGCCGTGGCAGAACAAGAACTTAAGACTTTGTCAGAGCAAAAGGATATGCAGGCGTCATTGTTGTGGCGTATTCAATTGCAACGGGCGCGCATTTTTATCGAGCGCAATGAATTTGAAAAGGCCGAAGCGACTTACACAGCACAAGAGTTCCCTGGTCGGCTTTATGGACGGGTTCTTTTGGAAAGGGCTTGGGGAAAGTATTATCAGCGCGATTTTTCTTCGGCCTTAGGTCTTTTGGAATCCCTGAAGGCCCCGGCATTTCGTATTTTTAGTAATCCGGAGCAGACGATTTTAGCAATGCTGATCTATCGGGAAATTTGTTACTATCCTGAAGTGGTTCGTTTATCCGCAGAGTTTCGCAATTCTTATCAAAGAACTTACGACCTTATAAAAAAAGGCAAGGCCTTAACGGAAAGTCCTGCTTTGATGTGGATGACTTTACAGAAACCTGTATTTCGCGATGTTGCAGATGTGATTGATGCCGTTCAGAAAGAACAGGTCGTGGCAAAAAATGTTTTTAAGTCTTATCAAAAAAGTCCCGCAGTTATCGCCGTGATGAAGGCTTATGAAGGCAACGAACGGGAATTGCGTGGGCGGGTTGAACACGCCATGCAAGCAGATTTGCGCCGCCAAGCAGATGGATTCTTAGCAAGCTGGGATCAGGTCAAACTTCTCGAGTATATTTCTAAACTAGATGAATATCGGATCAAACAAGTATTTGAAGAACGCACCTATGAGGCGGCGAAAGCAGATACACGATCTTTTGATGTTTTGTACTGGCCTGTTTCGGGTGAGTATTGGCGAGAAGAATTTAAAAGCTATCGTATGATTCTTTCTGATCGTTGCGAAGCACCAGGGAAAAGAGGAACAAGATGAAGTTTTGGTCTGGTGCCATGAGTGGTTTCATTGTTTTCGCTGTTTCCTTTTCGGCCGTGGCGCAAAAGAAGGACTCTAAAGGTCTTTTGCAGTTAAAAGATAATTTAAAGCGCATCGAGAAGTCGATCGAAGTGACGAAGCTTCGTATGAAGAACCCGCAAGAGATTCAGTTCTTGCCAGATTTGTATTTGATGTTAGCAGAGCTTTATGCCGATAAAGCCCGCTATATGTATTCAATAAAAGTTGAAGCCAATCCTAACACTCCTGCGGAAGAGTTAGATTTTACCGGTGAAAAGCGTCCTAAGTTGGACGCTATTGAGTCCTATAAAGCGTTGATCGACCGATACCCTCAATACACGGCTTTAGATAAAGCGATGTTTGCGTTGGCCCATGAGTACAGAGAATTAGGAGAGCCGGAGAACGCTTTAAAGGTTTATAAGCAAATTATCGACAAGTTTCCACAGAGTGCTCTTATCGATGAGTCTCAGTACATCGTCGGAAATATTTATTTTGATAAAAAAGATTACGAGTTCGCGTTGGAGCAGTATCTTAATGTTCTTAAGCGGCCTACGAGCCCCATTACGTCCGCGGCCTATTACAAAGCGGCGATGAGTTACATCCAGCTTGATAAGTTCGTGGATTCAATGGCGGCATTTAATCAAGTTTTGACATTAGAAAACGATCAATCCAAAAAAAGTGATATTCGTGAGGAAGCTCTCATTGGCAGCGTCTGGCCAATAACTGAATTGAAACCCGCTGAGCTTGCGCAGAATCCCCAGTACGCGCGGCCGATTGAATACTATCGCAAAGCGGCCTTCGATAAAGCGAGTTATCGCCGAGTTTTGATGCGATTGGGACGTCGTTTTTCAGTTAAGAGTCGGCATGCGGACGCGGCCCAAGCTTGGTACGAGGTTTTGCGTTTAGCGGATGATTCAAGTCAAAAGCGTGAGGCGATGGAAAACTTCTATCAAGCCTTTAAGGTGGCAAAACTTGTTGATTATCCGAAGGATTCTGCCAAAGAAGTCGCACAGACCTTGTGGATATTAAAGGGCGAGAACAAAGACTTTGCTAAATATGAACCTCTTCTAAGAGACATTGCTACGGCAACGCATTCCCAGGCAATGAAACGAAAACAAAAAGATTCTTTGCTGCAAGCTGTGGCGGCCTATGACAGTTATTTATGGATATTTAAAAAAAGTAAATATCGCACTGAAATGGAAATCAATAAAGCGGAAGCGAACTTTCACGCCGGCCACTATGTGGAGTCGGGAATTGGTTATCAAACTTTAGCGACCCGAACGAAAGATCCCAAAAAGGCGAAGGACTATTTATCATCATCGATTCAGTCCTTTATCGAATCCTTTAAAGACATTAACAGTCTTTCGAATATCGATAAGGTGCAAGGACGGCATGGTTTTAGAGCCTCAGCTAATGCCTATCTCAAGAAGTATCCCCAGGATTCTGAGATACCGAAGATCACGTACAATTTAGGAAAAAGTCTTTATGACGAGCAGAACTATGCCGCAGCAGTGAAAGCTTTGAAGTATTATATCGGTCGCTTTCCGCGGGATATCTATGTGAAACAAGCGGCACTGTTAGTCTTGGACTGTTATTATCTTCGCGACGATATGAAAGGCCTGGTTCAAGCGGGCAATGCTTTAGTGGCGCGCAATCCGCTGAGTCAAGAGGTCAAGAATGAAATTCAAACGGTCATGGGACAGGCACAACTTAAAAACGTGCGCTCTATCGCCGGCGACTTTTCTTCTAAGGACTATGCCGACAAATTTTTAAAATTTGCACAAAATAATAAAGGCTCCTCGGTCGGAGAAAATGCTTTGTTAGAGGCGTTTACGTCCTTGAAGGCGAATAATGACTTTAAGGCCTTTGAAGTTGGTGAGCAATTTTTAGGTCAGTTTGCAAGTTCTGCCAAAGCTAAAGAAGTGTTGTTGTCGATGGCACAAATGGCTTTGGTCACCGCAGATTATCGTAGGGCTGCAGGCTATCTTGGGGCTTTTTCGCAAAAGTTTGCCTCGGATCCGAGTGCAAAAGAATACGCCCAACAGTCAGCCCTTCTGTATGAGCAGCTGGGAGACAGCGAGGATGCAGCGCAAATGTATTTACAAGTCGGTCAAAACGAAAATGCGGCGCGGGTTCTTTTTATGGCGGGTCGATGGAGCGAGCTCGATAAAGTTGCGAGTAAGTTAGGTGGTTTGCCGGGGGCCTATTATCAAGGTATTGCTAGCTATCGACGTGCACCAGGTATAGATGCGATTGCCCTTTTAAGGAAAGCGGCACAGCAGTCGGCCCACAGTGATGTCGAAAAAAACATGTTAGGTCATGCAAGTTTTATCGTCGCTTTGCAAGAGCTGAATCAATTTAAGAACTTTGGCAAAGGCGAGTCATTCACGCCCCAGTTGCTGCAGCAAAAAATCAAGGCCTTGCAAGAATTCGAAAGACAGATGCAGTCCGTGATGAATCTGGGCGTAGGCCGTTGGGCCATTGCCTCTTTGTCGATGGTCGGTCAGGCGCATTTAGATTTCGTTGGATTTCTAAAAAATGCTCCGACGCCTGCGGGTATGACTCGCGAGCAGTTAGGGAAAGTACTAAGCCCGCAGATCGCCAATTACACTCAGTCTGCTAAAAGCTATTTTAAAAAGTGCATGGAATCAGCAGAAGCTTACGATATTTTTACGCGTTTCGTGGAGTCCTGCCGGACCCTCGGTGCTGTGACTGTGGATGAATCGCAAGAGACCCGCACCATCTTAAAGGCTGGCAATGGAATGCCAACGGAAATAGAAAGTCTAAGAAAAGGTCTTTATAAAGATCCCCGCAATTTGCAACTTCTGCAGCGTTTAGCAGAAAGTTTTGTGCGAGGCCAAGATTATCCCGCTGCTTTTGTGGTTTTAAATCGCATGTTGGAAATCGCACCCGGTGACGCGGGAGTCATTGCGCAAATCGGAATGATTTATTTGTATATGAACCAACTGGATCTTGCGGCAAGTACTTTTCAAGAAGCTTTGAAAAAGAATCCGCGACAAGCTGTGGCTTTAGCAGGATTTACGGGTATGTACCGAAAATTTAAGTTTGATAAAAAGGCGGGACAACTTGGATCGCGATTAAAAGCTGCAGGTTCGTTAACGGGAATTGTACATCCTTGGGCAAAATTGAAATAGTGGTAAACAGCTATGAATGGCAATGGGCGAATTAAAGTTAATGTCAAAAATAGAACGGGTGTGATTTATTCTGCACAATTCGCGCAGTTTCCCGTCGTTTTTGGACGTGGTCCTCAATGCCATATCTCTTTACCGGATCATAGTCATTTGTCGCGGGCACACGGTTCTATCTCTGTGGATAAGAAGCAAGTGCTTGTTGCTGACCTGAATTCTACCAATGGGATTTTTGTAAGGGGAGAGCGTCGTCACGAAGTGCGATTGTTAAAAAGCGGATCATTTGAAGCAGGACGACTGATTTTTGAAGTTATTTTTGAAGATGTGGTGGGGGATGATGAGCAAACTTTAGCACCCGCTGTTGTGGCTGCGAAAGCATCAGCTCCCGCAATTCCGGTCGCTCCTCAGGCTGCTGACGAAGAAGACCCCTTTGCCTTGACCCAAGTGTCGCGGCGTCTGCACAAGGTGTCCAAAAGTTTGCAGTTGGAATCTGAACAAGATATCAATGCCTTGCAGATGCAGGGTATTGTTTTGCAGGGAGTGGTTACTTGGGGTCAGGACATCTTAGATGTTCGGCAATTTATGGCGGGCGATGAATTTATAGTGGGTAAGACACCTTTTGAGCCCATCTATGTTCCCTCACTGGGCCACAAACTGAATCTTGGAAAAAATGTTGCTGGTGCTGGATATTTTAAGATTCCAAAAGGTTTGAAGTGGCGTCTTTCGGGCACCGACTTTGACTATTCAAAAGAGCAAGCCGTTGAAAAACGCCTGGCTCAGGATCAAGGAAGTTCTTACGCATTTCAGTTAAGATTGAAGGACGTGGCTACTTTTGACTTGGGTGAAGACGTAAGTTTACACATGCGCTATGTCGAGGTACCCAGGCCGTTAGTGACCAAGACGTGGATTGAAAATCGGGAAGTCTTTAAAAAGGCCATTCAGATTTCAGTCGCAATTCACCTTGTGGTCAGCCTGGTTGTGCTATTTTCCGCGCCAAAGAATGAGGCACCCAAGGTGGACAATGTTCCTCCGCGATTTGCAAAACTTTTGGTTGCACCACCGGTGCAGATTTTAGCAGCTCCGCCATTGCCGCCAAAACCAGAACCACCTCCGCCGGTTGAAGAACCAAAGCCACAGCCTGTTGTTCCTGAGCAGAAAATTGTGACAAAGCCAAAGCCGAAAGCTCCTAAAAAGCCCGTCGAAAAATTTGTGCGGACCCCGGCTCCTCAAGCGCCGCAAAAAGCTGTAGCTAAGCCAGCCCCGGCGGCGCCTGCTCCAGCAAAGCCCACGACAACGGCGGACAGTTTTGCAGATGTGTTTAATTCAGCGGCGCCTGCAGCTGCACCAAGTGCTCCCAATTTAAAGATCAATGCCCCCTCAGCGGCGGGAGCTCCGTCGTTAAAAACCTCTGGTTTGGTCGGCGCACTTAAATCAAAAGTGGGGCAAGCGGCAGCTTCGTCGGGCGAAGCTCCAAGTCTTGGCCAGCGAGCAGGTCAACAAGGGTATGCGCAAGCTGCAGGTGGGATGGCCGGCAAACGCCGAGTCGGAGGCGCCGTCTTAGGTACGCCAAAATTTGAAACACCGTCGGCCCCTCAAGGTTTGAATAACACGGAAGTGATGAAGATCGTCAATCGTCACTTGAATGACATCCATCGCTGCTACGAACGGGCCTTGTTTCAGGATTCAAGTCTAGCTGGCAGGGTAGAGTACGAGTGGTCTATTTCCGCAGCAGGAGTTGTCACTAATGTCTCTGTGAAGAGATCGGAGCTTGGCCAAGGCGAAGTTCTTAATAACTGCGTTATGGGTGTCTTTAGAAAAATGAGATTCCCGGCCTCGAAGAATGGTCAGTCGACCGTGGCTAATATCGGTTTCCCATTCGGTAAAAACTAGAGCACTTATTTTCAAAAAAAGAGAGTGTTCTCTCTTTCTGTGTTTTGATTTCTACTCATTGCTCATGTACCATTTGAATGTACACGGATGAGTTCCTTTTTTTATGGAGAGAATATGTTAAAAGAATTTGGGGAAGTGTTTCTTGGACACTGGTATATTATGTTCCCAATTGCAGGCTGTTCGGCGGCGGGTGTCGCCATTGTTGTCGAAAGAGCTATGACTTTAAAGGCAGCGTCGTCGGTGGATAAGGATGAACTGCTTAATTTTATTCAATCCTACTGCATGCAGGGACAGTTGCAGAGAGCAATCAGCGCGGTCTCGCAAAGCAAAGGGCCCCTTTCCAATATCGTCAGAGCCGGACTGGTGTCGGTGGCGAATGGCTCTAGTGCTGAAGAAGTGCAGACGGCGATGGATGCCGTTGCGTTACGTGAAATTCCCCGGCTAGGTCGACGTATTGACCTATTATCTGCGTTAGCTAACGTAGCTGTTCTTTTGGGATTGCTGGGAACGGTGAGTGGTATGATTGCCGCCTTCGGAGCTGTTGCTAATCTTCCGCCGGCGGACAAGGCCAAAGTTCTTGCCAGCTCTATTGCTGAGGCCCTGAATGCGACAGGATTTGGATTGTTGGTTTCTATCGTATTATTTGCCGCGTGGGGTTGGCTGGTGTCTTGGTCCACACGAGTTATTGATGATGTCCATGAGGCCAGCGTGGCGACTTTGAATTTTATCTTGGTCAACAAAGATAAAATCATGAAGGGATAGTCCGTGTCTGGTGGTGGTGGTAACGAGCCAAATCTAACCCCCTTTATCGACCTGTTTTCAGTGTTGATTTGCTTTCTTTTGATGACGGCAGCGTGGGTGCAATTGGAGTCAATGCCGACCAGTATTGAAAAGACCACGACGAGTGAAGCTCCTCCCACAGAAGCTCCGCCACCTGTGAACGACGAAAAGAAAGTTTCATTGGCGGTCACAGTTTTTAAAGACCGAGTGGTACTAAAAGAAGACGAAATTGAAACAGTGGTGCCGAATTTAGGTGGGGACGTCGCCAAGGATCGGATTCAAACTTTGTTAGGGACCTGGCGGCAGCGCTTTCCAAAAAAGAAAGATGTGGTGCTAAACACGGATGCCAGTGTGTTGTATGGGGATATGATTAAAATGTACGATTTGCTGGTGGCTTCAGACTGGCCGGATGTGGGAATCAATCCCCAATAGGAAATTATGTCGGCAGATAAAGTCAAAGGTTCAGGTCATCGCTTAGTGCAAATTCCCGGATATCATATTCGACCGCAATATGATCTTGTTCATTTGCGCCATTTATTAGAAGAGCGCAGAAATAAGAAAAAATATTTTGCCCTAAACTTAGCGCCCATGGTGGATATGTTTTCCATTCTGGTGATTTATCTGATTATGAATTTTTCGTCGTCAGGAGAAGTCTTTTTCATTTCAAAAGATATTACGATTCCCAAAGCCACCAAGGGTGTTCCTATGGAAAGTTACCCCTTGATATCCGTCCTCGGTAACAAAGTAGCCTTTGATGCAGAAAGTGTTGCCGGAGAAAACAACGTCTATGTGGAGGAACCTAATGATCTGCAGGTTCCTAAGTTGCGCGCCATGCTTCGTCGCATGAAGCAAATTGAATTGCAAATCGGCGGGGAAAAGAATTTTAAAGGACAAGTCAATATCCAGGCCGACGTGAATGCGCCAGTGGAAGATGTTAAAAAAGTGATGCGTGTGTTGATCGATGAAGGTTGGACCGGCATTAACTTTATCGTCGATCCATCGACAAAATAGGTCCTTAAACTATTCTGCGTACGCTTAATGCGTGCCGCTTGTTAGTTCGTGCTTTTCTTTTTCGTAGAAAAATACTCTGGGATTTCATCGATGATTTCGTTCTTAAAATTAGTCCGAATGGTGATCCTGCCATCTAAAGAATTTTTAGTTCTAGAAAGAACACTCATTCCGCGATTTTGAGCTTCACCCTTGATCTGCACATCATCTAGATCCACGCGTTGTTTCGCACCAAGTTGGGCGGCAACAGGTAAAGAGAGAACTAAGATAAAGGAAAAAATCCCTGTGTGTTTCATGTCCGTATTATAGCCAAGATTCTCAGATTGAGCCATGTTTTTACTTAAAGATGCCTGGACCTTAATCCGATAAGAGTTTAGGGGAATCCAGTTTATCTTTGTTTTCACAAGGACATGGCCCCGATTTTTTGGGAGTCACATTTGGCAATAAATAGAAAAAAAGCTTTCAAAAATCTTCTTAAGTTTGCATTTCTGTTCCTGCTTATTTTTGGCTTTCAAAATTGTGGTCAACCGTTTGAAATAAACGAGCAGGCACTCGAATTTAGGTCCTTAAATTCTTCCTCTGAGACCTGTGCCATTACTAATGGACAAGGTGTTGTCAACGCACTTTCTAATTGCGAAGTTGTTTCTTGTGATGCCGGTTTTCATCTTGAAAATGGCCTTTGTGTAAGCAATGTTCGGAATTGTGCCGGGTCCGCCGTGAATAACACGCAAACTTGGAACGGTAGCGGTTGGGACCCTTGTGTTGTCAGTCAGTGCAGCGCGGGATCTCATTTGGAAAACAATAGCTGTGTTGCGAACACTCAGTCGTGCATCATTGCGCAAGGGACTGGTCAACGTGCCTGGAACGGGAACTCTTGGAATCAGTGCCAGGCGATTTCTTGTGTTACGGGTTTTCACTTAGAAAACAATTCTTGCCAAAGCAACCAACGAGCTTGTTCTGCGGCGCAAGGAAGTGGAATACAAAGTTGGACCAATAATGCATGGAGTGCTTGTGTTATTTCTCAGTGTGCTTCGGGCTCTGTCTTAGAAGGCGGGGCCTGCGTTCCTGAATACGACAATCGCAGTTGCACGGTGAATGGCAAAGTGGGAACTCAGGGACTGAATTCGGGGGTGTGGAGTGCTTGCCGCGTTTGTGCTGCTGATGCGTACACGTCCTTTCGTGGTATCTGTTTTGATAACCCTACCTTTGCAAAAAATTACGCAAGTTTTTTACCCGGGTGCTGGAGCAACGGACTGCTAACATGTCCGGTCTCGGTGCATAGTGGTTTCATCAGTGTGCCGTCACGATATTCAATTAAGGCATCAGAGTCCGTCACCTTTAATGTCTTTTATATGGGTTCTTCGAATGTGACTCTTTCGGCAAGCCACGTGCAGGTGCTGGGACCTGGCGCTGCCGGATGCACAAAGTCAGTTTCTGGCTCGGGCTCGGCCACAAGGACGGTGACTCTTGCGGGATGCCAAGGGCCCGGCGCGGTTTCCATATCGATTTTACCGGGAAGCTCAATCGGGGTCTCGGGTGGAGTCTTATCGTCTTTCGGTCCTTCTCCAGATGTGATCGTGACACCGAGCTTAGCCGTGAGCAGCGCTTTTAACTTAAAGACAGATGGCACTTATCCGGGTGCTAATGGGAACCAGATTCCTTATGAAATGCATTTTCCCTCTAATTATAGCTCGCTCTTAAATATTCCTATCATGGTGTGGATTCACGGCGGAGGATGGACCGGGGGGAACGCAGAAATTGATCGCCCCACTGCGCGGCTTTTTGCAGAGCTTGGATTTTTGGTTTTTAATATCAACTACACTTTAGCGCCGCCTTCAGGAGTGGCATTTCCTAATTTTTCTTTACCGGCAACTCCGTACAGCATTGGGCCGAATGATGTAAAAGCTTTTATTGAGTACTTGAAAAGTAACGTCCACATTATGAACGGAGACACTTCCAGAATATCCATTGCAGGTTCTTCTGCGGGCGGACACCTGGCGCTTCATCAAGCGACTCGGCCTGACAATTCAACTCAGTTCCGGTGTGTTGTCAGCGTGGCAGGACCCACGCTGTTAACTGCGTTCAGAGAAAGTGTGAACTATCCTGTGACTCGCGCTATTGCCCTGAATATTTTTGGCGATAGCATCAGTGCAATGAATAATAATTCTCCGGTATTTAACGTAGCCCATTTTAAGGGGGCAAAGCTTGGAGTCTTTCATCAATTGCAAGACA
>JABWCO010000156.1 GCA_013360185.1 Bdellovibrio sp. | reverse complement strand
GATTCTTTCATTGATTTGTAACGGGACCCATCAATCAAAGACTTTGTGAAATTGCCATTTTGTATCGACCATTTGTTCTGCAAAGAATTAGCTTTGACTTCGATGTCTTTAGTTAACTCTTGGGCCCAGGCACAACGCTCAGCTTTTTTGCTTTGTTCGTCTCGAGCATTCCAGTCGGCCATCGCCGGATGCGCGCGCAAGTTGCATGCGCTTTTCAAAGTTTTTTCAAATAACAAGTATTCCACAGCGCCCAAGCCACGCACATTCAATTTCAAAGAGTTCACGTCCACGGTGGCTTTTGCATTGTCTACCACCCGGCGATCAATGTCACAGGTGTTAAGCAACGGCCAAGAGTACAAGAAGTCATTGAGTTCGCGACCGTTATCTAACAACGGACCAAATGGAGCCGCTTGCACGGCGTGAAAAGCTAACATCACACGTTCCCAGTCAAGCTGAGCTTGTGTTTCTTCGCGACGAGCCGCAGAGCCTGTGGACAGTGCCTCGCAGTATTGGCGCAGAGAATTTTTAAAAACAGGAACTTGCGTTGCAAACGTTTCAACGTCGCGCGCGATGATATTCGTACCAATATTTATCAACATTTTCTGTTCTGAAAAGGGGCCTTCATTTGGCTTTTGAAATTCTGCTGGCAAGGTGCTTGGTCCGGCAGGAGAGGCGGCATTGTTACCCGAAGCCGGCGCAGAACCGACTTTTTCGTTCTTAAAGAAGTCAGCGCAAGAAGCCGTTAATAGGCATGTCGCCAGGGCCAGGCTGATTTTTGCCGTCAGGTTTAAAGTTCGCATAGGTCCTCACTTTTCAGAACTCTCTTTGTGCCTGAAAGGACCCCACCGTGACAAGTTTTCATAGAGAGTCCCGTATAATTGAAAACTCAATGAGGATTTAACGTTGGAAGTGTGAAAATCCTACCACTGTGGTAAGACAGGATATGTTTGAAACGTCGGAAACTTGGATTCGCTTGCAAAAATTACTTTTTCAGTTTGATGAGCCGACATCCCGCCTTTATCACGTCAATATTGTCTCAAGTTTAGTTTTAATTTTGCTGGTTGTTGTCGTTGTCGGGCGAAAACAAAAGCGTCCGTTCAAAGCGATCCTGCGCCAATGGATTTTTCGTAAACGGTATTGGTGGAATCATTCGGCGAAACAAGACTATTGGATCTATTTTTTAAACGCTTTGTTCAAAAGTTTTCTGTTTGTGCCCTTGTTCGAAGGCAGTTTTCAGGTTTCGCAAGCGGTGATCCGCTTATTAGTTCACTTTAACCAAGGTGATCTTTTAAATATTCCAGTGACCACTCCGGCGCTGGTTGCATTTACTTTTGTCACTTTTGTGTGGGATGATTTTTTAAGGTTCTTGCAGCATTGGGTGATGCACAAGGTGCCTGCGTTGTGGGAGTTCCATAAGCTCCATCATAGTGCACGTGTTTTAACACCAGTGACCCTCTATCGTTCGCATCCGGTAGAATCTATTTTCGCGATCCTTCGTAACAGCGTCAGTCTTGGTGTTGCATTGGGGTTATTTATTTTCATCTTTGGTTCAAGCTTTTCATTGTGGACACTGCTGGGGATAAATGGTTTTGGATTTGTCTTTAATCTGCTTGGTGCAAACCTGCGCCACAGCCATATTCCCCTGGGATTTGGTCCTTTTGAAAGAATCTTGATCAGTCCTATTCAGCATCAGATTCATCACTCTAAAGAAATAAAACACTATGACAAAAACTTTGGTGTCAGTCTTGCGCTATGGGATTGGTTATTTGGTTCTTTGGTCTTTTCAAGCCAGGCGGGGAAACTCAGCTTCGGTTTGAACGAGCGTTTTCGAACATCTTTGTGGCGACATTATAAAGACCCTTTCAGCTCTTTATGGAAGCGGGGCGCGGCTCGATGGGGCGCCAAAAAAGAGAGAGACGAAAAGTCTCTCTCTTAAGCTAAAGGAAAAGTAAAAATTTTCAGTGAAATTAGAATGTATGTTTAATACCCACCAGCAGCGTGCGAGCCTTGCCCGGGCGAGCGCCATAAGGCTTTAAGGATACCAGGTACTCTCGATTTAAGATGTTGTCGACGCGGGCGTATACGGAGCCGTCAGCGCTGTAGCTGTACTTGGCACTCCAGTCGACCAGCCCTTGCGCAGGAATTTCGGCACTTCCTTGAACTGATTCGTTATACATTTTGCCAGTCCAATTCAAGATGAACTCTTGAGAATACTTTTTGTAATTCGTGCCGACACTGAGACTGTACTGCACTTCGGGAACGTAAGGCAGTGGATCTCCTGAAAGGATATTTCCGGTGCCCCACACTTCGTTCTGGGAGGTGAAATTGTTTTTAAATTCCGCCTTTGTGAAGGTGGCATTTAAGCCGATCGGGACGTGTACGTTATTAAACTGAATACCTTTTTGGGTGCGGAACTCCACACCTTTGATCTGCGCCTGGCCGCCATCAAATGACTGATCCAAGTTGTTCGTGGTGCAGCCTGAAGAAAAAGAACAAGTGTCTTTGATATTTTTGTAATCATTCAAAAATACAATGCCTTCTAAGAAGAACTCTCTGTCCGCATCCGCGAAGCGCAGGCCCGTTTCGTAGTTAATACTTTCTTCTGGCTTGGCACTTTGGGTTTGCCCAGGACCCACGATCGAATACCCGCGATTCAGCCCCGAAAACCACGAAGCTTGTTCCGTGAATTGCCAAAAAATTCCAAGACCGGGAACAAAAAGGCTTTCTGAATTTTCGGCAACCGTGCCGGTCAGGTCATTTTCTGATTTATAACTTATCGTTTCGTAACGACCCACGGCCGTCACTTTCACATCGGGTCCAAAAAGAATTTCATCGCTGGCGGTCACCGCGATAGATCGAGTCGTGTCGCGATTTAGGTCCTTGGTTTCGGCCGCTTCTCCGGTGGAAGCCAGGCGACCGCTGGTCATCGCATAGTAACGTTTCGTATGTTGACGGCGAATTTGGTCTTCATGCAGACGCAAGCCCAGGCTTATTTGATGTAAGGTGTTCTTTAATTCATGACTTGAAAACGAGCCAAATTGTATACCACGGCTGTAAAAGTTTCGATCGTTGTTTAGAACCGCAATATCAGTGCTGTTGGTGCCTGACGCCGCAGAGTCCTCCGCGCCGGTGATGATATCATGATACAACTTGTCTTGTGCGCCCGATGGATTCAGCAAGACGTTGTTAATTTTGATGGTGCCATCGCGGAAGCCATCAAAACGCCGCCAATCGCGGTGGAATTTATTATTATAGCCCGTAACCCAAGTGCCCCAGTTTTCATGCCACTGTGTTTTGTACGTCAGCTGGTGCTGTTCATGTTGCCACTCCATCAAGTCCAACTCTGAAGCGTTATAACGTCGGAAGGGGCTGTTGTTAAAGTCATCAAACGACAGACCTAAATAGGTCTCGTTAGATTTTTCTGTGGCATAACCCAGTTTCCAATGTAAAGACTGGCGTAATTCTGTGGCAAATTGGTATTCGCCCTTTAGTAAGAAATCGTTCTTATCAAAACCCGTCGGACCACCAGAATCTAATTTTTTAAAACCGTCTGACTGCATGTGGGTGGCTTCAAGCATGAAGCCCGCTCTGTCCCCGCGAAAGAATGCATTACCACGATACTTTTGTGTCCCATGGCTGCCGCCGGCAAGTTCTAGCTCTGCGCGGTTACTTTTTGGCAGACTGCGAGTCAAATAATTGATCGCTCCTCCCACGGAGTTGGGACCATAAGGAACAGAAGAGACGCCTTTGAAGACTTCCAAAGATTCAATCTTGCTCATAAACGGCGTGTAATAAGCCGCCGGTGCAGAATAGGGAGCGGGGCCAATCAAGATGCCATCTTCCAAGATCACAATTTTTTTACTGCGATCAGGGTGAGTGCCGCGCAAGCCAATATTAGGACGCAGACCAAAGCCATCTTCCTCGCGAATGTATACACCGGGGACTTGCTTTAAGACGCGATTTACGTCGCTCTGTTGCTGTTGTTCTAAGTGTTCTTTCGACACGAAATGTGCAGAGCTTGGTTGCTGCAGTTCTTCCTGCGAACTGCCGATGACTCGCACCGGGCCTAGCTCTGACATTAAGTTTGCGGTCTCAGAAACGTCTTCGGCCTGAGATGACAGGCCGAAGAGAGTGATAACAAGAAATGTTTTTACGAATGAATTCATGATTATTTGTAGTCAAGTTCCTTAATAATTCTGTTGGCAGCAGGTACTTGTTCGCCAATCACGGTCCAGCTAGTAGGGTCAAATTTGAAAGAACCCCAGTCCTTAATAACAGTATTTGCAGACACACCCAAAGCCGCTGGGTATTCCATGTGCAACGAAGACAAGTGCAATTGTGCGGGCTCAGACAATAGCAAAGAAATGAATTCTTGTGCTAAAGCGGCTTTTTGCGAGTACTTAACAACGCCGATCCCCGAACCATTGATGTGCGTGCCGGTGCTGTCTTGGTTTGCAAAAAGTGGTTTGATTGGGAAGTTCGGGTTTTGCGCCAACATTTGACCCAGGTAATACGTGTTGCCGATGCCGATATCACATTGGCCGTTGGTGATCGCTGTCATCATGGCTGTATCGTTCGGGAATACATCTGTGGACAAGTTCTCTAGGATACCAGCCATGATAGCTTTCGCTTGCGCCTCGCCTTTGTGTACGACCAAGCTAGCAATCAAAGCCACGTTGTAAGTGCCTTTAGAGGTTCTAAGGCAAATGCGACCGGCCCATTTAGGATCGGCAAGATCTGCATAGTCCATGATTTCGCCTGGCTTTACAAAAGAGGGATCAATCATAAATGTGCGGGCCCGGTAGGACAATGCCACCCAGTGGTCGTTCGTGTCTTTCATTGCCGCAGGAACGCGCGACTTAACCGCAACACTTGTTAAAGGTTGCAACAGTCCACGTTGAGTCATGTCAGTCAAGAACACTAGATCTTTTGTAAAGATCAAATCCGCAGACGTCGCGGCCCCTTCAGATTCAACTTGTGCAACGATTTCTGGATACGCTTTTTCAACAACAACCACATCAACGCCTTTTTCGGCTTTGAATTGCTCAACAAAAGGTTGCAGGCGAACAGCGGGACGATCTGTATAGATTGTCAAAGTTTCTGCCGAGGCTGAAAGGGTCGCAGAGGCAACAAGAAGACCTATTAAAAGGGATTTCATCTTAAACTCCTTAAAGGGTGATTAGAGTGGTTATTAAAAGCAGATGTTGAGATACCCAACGGCTTCTTGGAGCACAACAATTCCCTCTTTATTCCGCCTAAATGAGAAGGCAATGAATATGAAATAATTTCACGCGTCACAGGACCTTGTGTTGTTGCCCCTTTGCGCAGACAATTTGGTGCATGACAAAGAATCTTCTCGCGATTTTGTTGGGATTTGTGGTGGTATTCATAGGCGCGGCAGGGGCTGAAGTCTATTGCCGAGTCACGGGTAAGAAAGCAAAAGTATCCATTCCGTACCCTGGTCCCCAAGTCGCGGTAACATCTCCAGAAGGAAAAGTCTCGGAACAGTTTATCATGGAACTGGAGGCGTCTCCTGTCGCGAAATGGAAATCTCAGCTTTCACCGTCAGAGCGCGGGATTAAATACAGAGAAGGTGTTGAGAAAGTCGGTGTGTATCTGGGTTGTATCATGTGCCCCGAATTATTGCCCGAGGGACGCTACACCATGACGGCGTCTAGCAAAATAAGCCACAAGCTGATCTATGATATTCATTTTAATGTTGATTCGCACAATCGTCGCCGCACACCAGTGTCCCTTGAAGCGACCCAGGCAATTGTAATGTTCGGAGATTCCGTAACTTTTGGTGAGGGCGTCGAAGATGCAGAGACAGCTCCCTATTTCTTGGCGGAGCTCCGTAAAGATACCCAGGTTTTAAATATGGGAATGTCGGGCAGTGGCCCCGGGGAATTTCTCTTCGAGGTCAGCCAGAAACCCTTTGTGCGGTTGGCGGATCTTTCGCAAAAAAAGAAAATTTTCATTTATACCTTCATTGATGATCATATGGAGCGGATGATCTGTCGTAGTAACTGTATGGATAACGACCGCGCTTGGGTCAGAAACAAGCCCTATTACGAGGATGTGGACGGCGTTCCGGAATTCCGTGGGACCTTTGAAGACCGAGTTTTCCTAAATACAGTCTATCGAGGACTTCGTAAGAGTGCTTTTTTAAATGCCAATGATGTCATTTTCCCACCATTTTTTTCGGGCAAGCATTTTGATTTCTTTGCGGCGATGATGGAACAGGGGCAAAAAAATTTGCAAAAAAATTTTCCTGGATCTGAATTTTATGTCGTATTCTTTCCAGGTCGCTCCGGTTCTTATGGGGCGGCAGCGGCTCAGGCTTGCAAAGAGCGGGGACTGAAAGTTTTAAATTACGATAGCATTGATGTTTATACCTTAACGGGGCGCCGAGACCACGTTATTGGCGATGGGCACCCATCGCCTTTGACACATTATATTTTTGCGAAGCTTTTGCATCGTGATTTGCCTCGTTGAGCCATGTCGGATCAAGTATTGCCTCAGTTGAAATACTGGCACTATAATTTAGCAACGGATTCAATAAAGGGGCACAAGTGAGATCTAATATAACGAATTTTTTAGTAGTTGGCTTTGCAATTTTGAGTTTGGCGGGTTGTCGCAACACGATTGAGGGGACCTTACGAGTTGATAAAACGTTTGCGGCTAAGTCAGTGCAGAAACTGCCTTGCAATCCGGAAGCGGGCGATCCTTGTTATGTGGAGAAAAATATTCAAGTAACTCCGGGTCAAT
>JABWCO010000031.1 GCA_013360185.1 Bdellovibrio sp. | reverse complement strand
GACCTAAAGCCTCTGGTCGTCAGCTTCGAAAAATCAGCTGCAAAAATCGCCATCTTGGCGGAAAACTACAACAGCATCTATGGCGAAATCAAAACCGTCAATTTAGTGCAAACCTTCGATGTGGTCTCTGAAACTGAAACAGCGATTACTTTCAACTGGGGCGAGGGTTTAAAAACTTTTGTCATTCAAAGTTCCTACGACGTCGACGGAGTTCGGAGTAATGGCAAAGACATGGCTGAAAGCTCTTTTCAGTCTTTGCCGGTAACGGATTCATTTGTTCGCAGTGTAAAATTTGATGAAAAAAGTATGGAGATCGAACAGATCTCTAAAGTGCGGTCGGATTTATTAAAAGCTTCCAGTGATAAAAAATTTGAAGTTGAAAATCGCGAAGAAACTTTGGCTATGAATATTCAGATTCGGGCCTATGACCTTGCGCCAAAGTTTAAAGCGAAAGAATTCGATAAGTCTCGGCGAGTAGGCTTTTTCGTTACCAAGGTGGCAAAACAAGGCTATAGCCAAGAGATGCGCAATCTTATCACGAAATGGGATATCTCTGGTGATAAGGGGCCTATTCAAATTCGTATATCCTCTGCCGTTCCGAAGGAATACCTTTCGGCAGTGGTCGAGGGCGCACTTTATTGGAATAAAGTGTTCGGTAAAGAGGCTATTGAGGTCGTAACTGGCGTGGACCCACAAGAAAGCCCCCGCGATCGCAGCATCACTGTGCGCTGGATTCCCTGGTTGGATTCCGGGGCGGCCTATGCCATGGGGCAATCGGATCCGTTAACGGGCGAACTTTTACGTGCTCAAGTATTCATGCCTTCAGTGTTCACGCGCGTGGGTTCTGCCGATCTTGTCAGCTTGAACAAAGGAACTCCGGTGGCGACGGGTGCTGTGATTGCCTGTGATCTAAGTGAAAGCCTTCTGGCTTTGCAAAAGCTTTCGCAAGAAGCTTCTGATTCGCAACGTCTGCGCTTAGCACTAGACAGTGTGCGTATCACAGTGGCCCATGAGTTGGGACATGCATTAGGATTACGTCATAATTTTGCAGGATCTTACTCTGCGAAAGTTTCAGCGACTGAAATTTTTGAATCTGCAAAAACATATCTGACAGATTTAGCCCATCGTGGGTTAGAGACGTCAACATCGGTCATGGACTATACAAGCGGCATAGATAATATTCTTTTGGCTGCGCGTATTAAGTATGAGTCTTTGGCTTATGATAAAATGGTTATGGACTGGGCTTACAGCAACGGTGACCAAGCCTTAAACGAAAAAATTTCTTTATACTGCACGGACGATGACATCGCCTTTGGTGCAAGCCAAGGTTTGGCTGTCTATGGATGTGAGCGCTTTGATGCTGGAAACAATCCTTTGTTACGCAAGTATATGGACGTGAAATCTGAAAAAGATCAGTTTATTAAAGTTCTGTTTACTTCGATCATAGGTCGCCTGTATCCAAGTGATGATGCGACAAAGGTGAACGATTTAAAAGCCGTGCTGGCGGATACGGTAAAGTTTGGGACTGTGAAGGTTGCCGACGATATCGACTTCATTGGTAAAGCTTTAATGACCGTTACAAAAAACAACCAGAGCACGAACGGATTTGCCTCATTGGATGCAATTAAAAAAGGCGAGATCTTTCAGGCTAAGTTTGGTTTGGTCACTTCATTTGCCGAAGAACGTAAGCGCTCTTTACATGAGATCGGTGGATATTCGGTGATCTTGAGCGGACTTTGGGAAACTCCACAAGGCGACATGACTTTAGATTGGATGCAAGCGCAGATTGAAGAACTTAAAGAGGCTTCCTATTTTGCTCACGGAAAAACTTTGGGCGGTCGCGATTACACATTGAGCTCGACAGAGCAACAACAGATCCTGGAGTTCTTTAATGGCCTGGTCTTTACCAATGCCCTCAGCATGAAGAAGGATTTACTGCAGTTGTTGCCGAAGTTTGATGAAAAATCCCAGGAAAATGGCAAAGCTGTGACGCTATCAACAGCTTTGGCTCCGGGCTTAGTGAATTTCCAGGACGCTTTTGGTTTAGGTGTGTTCTTCGCCAAAATCAGCAATATGTCTGCAAAAACGAGTGTCAATAAAGTCGGTCCGGGCTTAGCTAAAGAAATTCAATTGCCAGTGTATGTTCTTAGTGTTGAGGAGCGTACAACCTGGGCTCGCGTTCTTTCAAGTAAAGGAATGGGTTATGCTATGAGTGACGAGAAATCTGCCGCCTTTAAGGAGCAATTCAATAAGATTTCGGATGTGCTTAAAGAAATCGATGCCACGGCTGATTTATCGTCAGAGAAAAATCCGCAAGATCTAGTGAATAAAATGTTCGTCCAAGGTATTATCGATTTTTCGACGCGCGATTGGTTAAATAGCGAGATCTCACTTCTTGAGAACCTTGCGAAAATTCAGTAATAATTGGTTAAGCTCCCATAGGGGCTAGCCAACTTTTAGACAGCTCTATAAAATTTAAAGGCGCCTCAGGGCGCCTTTTTCATTTCCATCGCGAAGCTAGTGGGAGCGTGTTAAAACCAGTCCCGTCATACAAATTTAACCCCTCAAGGAGTTTTCGATGAATATGCGAATTCTGAATTTTGTTGTTGGAATGAGCTTAAGCTCAAGTCTGATGGCTTTTGCTGGTCCCTACGATCAAACAGCCCGTTTGAACGATTCTACACGTTTGTATCCAGGCGATAAAATGTGTATTGGCCGTTCTTTCCAGCAAGCAACAAGTTATGACTTGTCGCAAGTTTCAAATGTTCAGTTGAAAATCAGGGCTGAATCCGTTTCAGAGAGAAACTATAACCAGCTTTACGTAACAGACCGTTCTGGTCGTGGTTTACGTGTTTCAGGTGATACCCAAATCCCTTATATGGCTGCGAATATTTACTTCTCGATTTTAGATCAAGCTCAAGATGTTTGCTTTCAGTCTAGCAAAGAAGCTCGTCTAAGCGATATCGAGGTGACTTATTCGCCAAATGGTGGCGGATATACTCCAGGTCCAAATCCTGGTTATCCACCAAACCCTGGTTACCCGCAAAACCCACAGTACCCGCCAAATCCAGGCTATCCGAATCCACCAGCACCACCAAATGGTCCTAACGTTGGTTCGATTATTGGTGAAATTGAAACAATCACTGACAATGGTGTTGTTTATGGTTGGGGCTGCAATACAAGATCTAGAGCGGCTTTGCGTCTATCTGTGTACGTGAATGGCCGTATGGACAGAGCTTTGGACGTAGAAGCCAATCTAAATATTCGTGAAGAGCCGGCGATGGGTTTGCCAGATCGTCAATGTGGTGAATATTCGGGCTTTAAATTTCAATTAAATAATGCGGATCGTTTTGACGGTTCTATTATCGAAGTGGAAGTTCGCGGTCTTCAAGAGCGTGGCAACGCGGAAGTTTCTTTGGGACGTCGTAGTTTTAAGACTCCAGTGCGTTTCGTAAGTAAATCACTTTTCCAAATTGGCGCGGCGATTTACTATTCAAATGGTGAAAATGCTTTCTGCCATATCGCGACTCCAGACCAACACCGTATCTTTATGCGTGACGGTTTAAGAACTGTGCAGTTAAAAGAATTGCCAACTGGAATGAGAAACGACGGAATTTGCCAAGCTCGTCCATTCCCTAAAGGCTTCTTCCAGACGCGTGCGCAACCAGGAACGGGTTTTTATTCAAATGGTAAAGCTTTTTGTGGAGTTCCAGTGGCGGGCATGCTGTTCCATATTGCTTCTAAAGAAAAAATCAGCAACCAGAATATTCACAATATGGATCAATACGATGCTTTTCCAATCACAGGTTCAATGCAGAATCTGGGTATTTGTATGGTTGAAGGTCACTTCCAAGTAGGCAACGAAGTTTATTATGGCAATGGCACAAACGCTTATTGCCGTGTAAAGACCGCGGCTCCAGGTGAAAGAACTGGTGCTTTCCCGTATGAAAGTGTTCCATCAAACATCGCTTTCCATGGCGATTGCAAATAATTGAAGACACAGCTGTCTAGACTCTAGACAGCTGTGCCCCTGAATGGGCCCTGATCAGAGGCCTGTTCCAATCTGAAACGCCGTGAATTTGCGGCCGCGAACCTATTGGATTTAAGCCTTGGCATGACGGGCTTAGCTCTTGCTTTAGTAACAGGCAGGAGACTTTTATGAAAAAATCATTCTTTGATAAATCGGTTCTAACAGTGTTGGCTTCGGCGGCTCTATTGATGTCGGCTTGTGCGAAGAAGGATGACTCTGCAGTGCGAACAGCAGAAAGAACAGCCGTAACTGCCGCAGCTCAAAGCACGAATACCGCCAACCACTGCGCAGAAAAGTCAGCCAATTGGGGGAAGATCTTTGATCCTGCCAACAATTCAAATCAATTTGAAGAACAAGTGAAGGGTTTTGTTTCTGCAACCTTGGATCCCATCAACTTGGGAACAATTAGTGGTGATATTACAGCGAAAACCGGTGTGGATTTCTGCGGCTGGTTCCAGTTTGATAGCGCAGGCAATTTGGTTCCTACATCTTCGGCAGTTATTATTAAAATTGTGGATTCAGTGGCAGTTCAGGGAATCAACGGTCAGGCAGTTCCGCCTTATAATGTGATTTTTTCTGCTGGAACTTCGGGCACGGTAAATCATACCACGCGTCAAATAGATGTGGTCTTTAAAGACAATTATGGTGAAATTCGCTTCCAAGGTCAGTACGGTGCAAATGGCGACATGAATCTTGTTGAAGGATCTGTGTACTACACGAATACCGTGGCCGTCAGCGGATACGCGGTCTCTAGCGGTCGCCTAGGCACCTTCCGTGCTTACAAATCTTCGTTGATCAAATAAGCGCTGCGTCTTGCCTCTGCCTCCATCGAGTTTAAAGATGGGGGCTATGCCGCAAAGGTTCGTCTTTGACTCTTCTATTTTAAATTCAATTGTTGGTGGCAAATCAGCCATCGACATTCCTAAGCTTAATATTCAAACTTTAGAAGCGGCGACATCTTTTGTTTTGAGTTATGGTTTTGATCTTAATCGCGAAGAAGACATCGAAAAAGTTTGGTACTATCATCGTCGTGCTTTGGTGCTGATGTTAGAAAAACTTGGTTTTGATGAAACCGAGCTGCCTGAAGTTTTTCGTGATCGTAAGCACCTTGGGGATATTCGCCGCCTTTTGATATACGCAAGCTCAGGGGCGCCGGATGAAATTGAAATGCAGAAGTGGGCTTGTGCTATCTTGCGCTGTATGCACGTCTTTGTGCACGCAGAAAATGATTTATTCAGTTCTTTTGCCGAAGAAATTCAATCTCAGATACTGTCGGCGTTTCAGGCCTGCACGGTGCACGACGGCAGTCAGCATACGACGTTTTTGCAAAGCCCTAGCAATGCCGAAGCTCCTCGTATTGAACTTTTAGGGTTTGAAGTAAAACCCTTTAAGACGTCATCTAGTACTGTTATTAAGTTGTTGGCAAAGCCCGACGCTTTAGCAATGAAGATTTTTGATAAGTTGGGCGTAAGATTTGTCACGCGCAACTTGTTTGATACCTTTCAGGTTGTGCGCTTTTTGGTGCGCGAAAATATCGTCAGTTTTCCGCATATTATGCCCGACCAAAGCTCCAACAATCTTTTTCCGGTGGAACTCTTTATGGAAGTCTGTGATGAGTTGGTGCAACGCATGGACACGTTAGACGAAAAAAGTATTCAGACCGCTTTTGATCAAAAGTTGGCAGAAAAAGGCGAGTCTGTGAAGTTTCTCAGAAAAGAAAACTTTTTTTCTGGAGAAGACTATCGATTTATTAAATTTATTTCCCGTAAGTTGATTCATGTAAAGCCTTTTGGTGGTAAAGAAGAGTTCAGTTTCTTTTATCCTTTTGAAGTGCAGATCATGGATCAATCCGCGCATCAGAAAATTCTCTCCGGTCCCTCAGAGCATCAAGCCTATAAGGAAAGACAAAGAACAGCGGCACGCAAGCGCCTGTTCCCTAGTTCTAATTGATTTATGTTTTTAAAATTGCTTTCTTATCCTCGATCGATCTTTGCTGTATTGTTGTTCCCGGTTTTAACGGTGGGTTGTGCCTTGGCAATGATCGTGGTTAATTTACTTTTCAACAAACGGCGGATTGAAGACCACATTGTTGTTTTCTGGACCCGCGCCACCTGTTGGATGTTTGGCGTGAAGGTTGTTACTCACGGAGCGGAAAATCGCCCGCGTGGTGGTTATTTGTACGTATTTAATCACACCAGCTTCTTTGATATTTTCGCAATGAACGGGTGGCTGGGCAGTTTTCGTTTTGGCGCAAAAATTGAACTTTTCAGTATTCCCATTTTTGGCTTTGCCATGCGCCGGGCAGGCATTTTGCCCATTGCGCGAGAACGCCGTGACGAGGTGTTTAAGGTCTATGAAGCCGCAGAAGCCCGCATTAAGGCCGGAGAGCGCTTTGCTTTGGCCCCAGAAGGCACGCGACAAGAAACGGAAACCTTGGGGCGCTTTAAATCGGGTCCTTTTGTTTTTGCTATTAATGCAAAGGCTCCCATTGTGCCAGTGATCGTGAAGGGCGCTGCGGCGATCTTGCCTAAAGGTCATATCGTACCGAATTGGGGTGTGTGGAGTCGCACCATTCATCTGACCGTGTTGCCGCCGATTGATCCGACGCCGTTCACGATGAAGGAACGTCCAGACTTGCAAGAAAAAGTGCGGGCGCTGATGTTGCCGTATTTTCAATAATTGGACGCCCTGACGTCCTTATTGTTGTTATAAATTATATCTAGACTTGGTTTGGCCCTCGTACTTTAATTGCGTTATGAAAACAATTTTAAGTATCTTAGTTCTTTTGCTCGGATCCGTTTCTTTTGCCCGTCTTTCTGATGGTAAAGCCGCATTGAAATTGCAGGGTGATGAAATCGTCGTATCGATAGCGAAGGGTTTTCATTTTAATAAAGATGCCCCAGCCGCCGTGGTGATTGGTGAAGAATCGACGGAACCGCGAATCAAAGAAGAGAAAAAATTTGTTTTCTCAGCCAAGGCTGCAAAAAAAGCCGCGCAGTTTGTCGTCACTTTTTATATCTGTGACGATGGCAATACCGTCTGTGAAGAGCATAAAGCAACTTAT
The DNA here is from genome assembly GCA_013360185.1 of Bdellovibrio sp. Taxonomy (GTDB): domain Bacteria; phylum Bdellovibrionota; class Bdellovibrionia; order Bdellovibrionales; family Bdellovibrionaceae; genus Bdellovibrio. Next base: position 22,579 of record JABWCO010000031.1, on the reverse strand, counting down.
CGAATAAAAGGCAAGAGGCTTGTGCTTGCGAAGAATGTGGGGCTTCCTGTAACTATGGCATCTAGTCAAGCTCCCGCGGTTTTGCAGAAAAATCACCATGATTTTTACGAAGGTGATTTTAGCGAAATTCTGAAAATGGCGATGGCGCAAAAAAAAATCTTATTTGTGGATTTTGGCGCCCCTTGGTGCCCGGCCTGCGTCCGTTTTGAAACGGAGGTGTTCGGAGAAAAAGAATTCCAAAAAGCTTCTGAGAAATTTATAAAAGTGACAGTGAACATTGATAAGGCCGTGAATAAATCCTGGGCCGATAAATACGGTGTTAAAGTCATTCCAACCTTGATTGTCATGAACGGCGAAGGCGAAGAACTTGCGCGCCTGATTGATTTCCGTCCTTCAGAGCAGATCGTTCAGGAGCTTAAGGATTTACAAAGTAAGCCAATGCTAGTTAAGGATGATTTAGAAAAGAACGCCGCAGAGGGCGATGATGCCGCAAGGCAAGAGCTGGCTTTACGCGCGTTTAATACCTTGAACTTTGCCGAAGCCGTGAAGTGGCTTAGTCCCATGGGAATAAAAACTTTCCTTTTGGCAAATAGTGAGATTGGCGTGGCCCAGAATAAATATCGAGAGGATGAAAAAGAAAACAAAGATGTTTTTAAGAAGGCCTTAGAAAAATGGATCGCAGTATATCCGGAATCTTTAGATAGCATCTTTTGGCGCGAAGAATTAGTGAAGATTTATAAAAGCGAATCAGTGGAAGCTAGCTCTGAAATGAAAGAACTGACGAATAAAAATATTGCACTCATTCAGAAACTATTAAGTGGACCGGAAAAAGATCTTAAAGATGCGGCCAGTAAAAGTTTGTCTGGAAATATGGCCCCTGGTTTAGAACGAGTAATTTTGTATTCTTCGCTTAAGTCCTCTTTTGAATCTTTAAGTGACGCCGACAGTGCCGCAGAAACGAGAGAGGCTGAAAAGAAAGAATTGGCAAAGATGTCATTTAACGTTAAACGCCCCGGTGAAATTCTTGCCGCCTTAGAATACTTTGCCGAAACAGAACAGAAAGCGGAGATCGCATCGTGGCTTGAAAAATTGGTAAAGACCTATCCCCAAAGTGACGTCTATGTGGGGCGTTTGGCCCGCCATTATGTTGATGAAAAACAGTTTGAAAAAGCCCTGCCTTTAGCCGAAAAAGCGGCAAAGCTGGCGACAGATTTAAAGTTGACGCGCCTAGAACGTGTCGCGAAAATTCATAAAGAATTAAAACAAATTAAACAAGCTCGAAGCGTTCTAACAAAAGCCTTAGCTCTGCCGGAAACCCAAGCAGAGCACAGTAAAAAACACAAGGCTTCTTTAGAGGAACTTCTGAAAAGCCTCGATAATTAAACTACTTCTCGAGCTGACATTCTGCCTGGATCCAAGAATCTTTTTGGTCAGGCAAAAAAAATGTACCGCCCACAGGGTGGCCAGATAGAGCATCGCCGTAAAAGCTTATCATCTGTTCAGAGGCGTCTTTAAGATTAAACGCCATCACTAAGAATCCTCGTGATAATGAAACCCATCCTTTGGCATAAGTGATGTCAAAGGTGTTCAGGGCCCCGTGCGTGTCGCCTGAAGTGACAGGAAATTGTAAATGCGTGTCTTTTTTTATGCTGCCGTTCTCACTGATGGTACACGTGATTTTTGTTTTCGTTTCAGGCGTGGGTGTCGCCGCCAATGCGACGGCAAAAAATAAAGATAACATAGCAAGACCTCCGTGAGTCTTCTAGTAAGTCGATCTCTACAGAAAGGCAAGAGGTCATAGAATATTTATTATTTAGTTTTTAATGACGTCCCAGCGAATATCGCCGATCAGGCCACGCAACTTAATGTTGCGGCTGCCGGTGTCGACATGAATTAAAATGCGCGAGTTTTCAAGCGCTTCGATTTGCGTCAGGCGCATTATTTTAGGATTCTTATGATAGGCGCTTTCAATAGCTTGGGCGATATGATCCCAACGAATAAAGGGTTCAAAACTTTTACCTCGATTAGAGCTCTTAAATGATCCGACAAACCACGTCCCATTAGGATGGATGCTGACGGGGTAATTTTTTTTACCAAACTGCGGTAGCCAGGTCCAAGTCACGCCATCTTCCGTGCGATATACTCCCTCGGAGGACACTAACCCTTTCAAAGAGTTTTTATTTTCAAAGGCCACAGAATACAACTCACGCTTCATCAGTTCGTCGGTGGTAAGCGTGGAAGCGCTCAAAGGAGTTGGCGTTGTGAGCAAAAGATTTTTCTTTTTCCACCACACTTCACCATGTCCATCGACTCGACTTACACCCCAGTTATTGGCTTCAAGTTTCACGATATTGACCCGCGCACGCAAGGGTAGGACACCATGACCGCGCACGACAACTCCGCGATTTGAATCCGTGACATAGCCAAGGATTTCTTTGAGGGGGAGAGTCAATCCCGCCTGCGACAGCAACACATTATTATTGCGATATAAAGCGCGTTGCCAGCCCTTTCGCGGATGATAAGCGAGGTTCGCAAAATCAGCGCGAGAGATAAAATTTGTAATGTCCACATAGCCGATATGCTCGGCATATTGCACTTTTAAAAAGCTTTTGGTGATTTCTAAGGGAATCAGACGGTGCAAGCGGGGAATTGTCGTGATGACTTTGCCGTTGGCAAGCGGCTGTTCGCGTAAATAGGTGTCGATGATATTCATGAAGTAGCCCAAATCATCGTGCCGACTTTGTAGGTGATGCAGGGGAAGCCAGCCGATGATATTTTCTTTGGGTTCTTTTACTTGGGCCCAGAAGTCATCAACATTTAAAATCTCTAAAGTGGTTTTAGCCGGAATTTTCTTTAACGCCGGGGCCTCGCTGCGCTTGGCACTTAAGATGGCGCCGGCGTCCTTGTTTTCGACGAAGCGCGCGACTTGGATGTCGCGAATAATTTGATCCGCTTCCAGGCGGAATTCTTTTTTATCCCAGCGTGAACGAAAGACGATTTCATTTTCACTGCGCAAAAGACGCGCCTCTAAAGTTGTTCGACTCACCTGGCCAGAAGGGAAAAGGCTATTTCTATCGCGGTAAAACGACAGCGCGGTTTCCGCATCCGTGGATAAAGCCGCGAAAGTGGCTGGTGAAAAGAATACGAACGGAAGGACCAGGGAAAAGAAAGAGTGCATCTGTCTATTTTGCGGGCTTAGGCCCGGTGCTCTCAAGACCAGAACTTTTGACCTCTGGTCCAAAGTAAAGTACGAATAACGGGTTCATTTTTAACTTATAATAACGCGGAGTGATAATGACTATCAAAACGATTGGCGTCGTAGGCGCAGGACAAATGGGAAATGGAATTACTCAAGTAGCAGCGAACTTCGGCTACAACGTCATCATGCTCGATGTGAATGGCGTGGCTTTAGAAAAAGGCCTGGCGACAATTGCGGGAAGCTGCGATCGTTTGATCAAGAAAAACGCGATGACCGACGCTGACAAAGCTGCTTTGTTGGGGCGAATTAAAACAGTCCAAGAAACGTCCGCTTTGAAAGACTGTGACATCGTCATTGAGGCCGCGACTGAAAATATCGACCTTAAGCTTAAAATTTTTAAGGATCTTGATGCCCACGTAAAACCGGAGGCGTTATTGGTTACTAATACCTCATCCATTTCGATCACAAAAATTGCGGCCGTGACAAAACGTCCAGATAAAGTTGCTGGCATGCACTTTATGAACCCGGTGCCTTTGATGAAATTGGTAGAGGGGATTCGTGGTCTGCAAACTTCCGATGAAACTTTCGCAGCGGTGAAATCTTTGGCAGAAAAGATGGACAAAGTTTTTGTCGAGTCAGTGAAGGATATGCCCGGTTTTATCGTAAACCGGATCTTAATGCCGATGATTAACGAAGCTGTTTACACTTTGCACGAGGGTATTGCCTCTGTGGAATCCATTGATAGTGCCATGAAGTTGGGAACAAACCAACCCATGGGGCCGTTGACCTTGGCTGACTTTATTGGTCTAGACACCTGTCTTGCGATCATGAACGTGCTGCATGATGGAATGAGTGATTCAAAATACCGTCCGTGTCCCTTGTTGGTGAAATATGTGGAAGCAGGATGGTTGGGTCGTAAATCAGGTCGTGGTTTCTACGACTATAGTGCGAAATAAGGAACGTTATGGAAGGTTTTAACTATAAAACAATTTTGTTAGACCAAAAAGCTCACGGCGTGTGGGTTCTGACCGTCAATCGTCCCGAGGCGTTGAACGCTTTGAATTCGACTGTGCTCAATGAAATGGGCGAAGCTCTTCGGCAAATCGGTGAAATGAGCTATGACGACGCCCGTGCCTTGATCATTACTGGCTCCGGTGAAAAAGCTTTTGTTGCCGGGGCGGACATCAAAGAAATCAACGAACTGAATGAAGAAAAAGCCACGGGCTTTGCGCAACGAGGGCAAAGTATTTTCCATGAGCTGACTCTTTTAAAAATTCCAGTCATTGCTGCAGTCAATGGTTTTGCCTTAGGTGGCGGTTGTGAGTTGGCTTTAGGGTGTGACTTTATTTACGCCTCCGAGAACGCAAAATTCGGTTTGCCAGAAGTCGGCCTGGGTTTAATTCCGGGCTTTGGCGGCACGGTGCGTATGGCGCGGGCTGTGGGGCAACGTCGCGCTCGTGAATTAACTTACACGGGTAATATGATTTGTGCCGCAGAGGCTATGACTTTGGGTTTGGTGAACAAGGTCTTCCCCGCGGGCGAACTTATGGCAGGTGTGATGAAAACGGTAGAAGCAATTTTGAGCAAAGCACCGGTTGCGGTGGGTGCTGCGAAGGTTTCCATCAATCAAGCCTGGGATATGGACGTGGATCACGCGCAAAAAAATGAGGCAAGAATTTTTGCCGAGTTGTTCACAACCGACGATGTCAAAGAAGGCACCCGTGCCTTTATCGAAAAACGTAAAGCGAATTTCCAAGGTAAGTAGTTTATATTTATGGCATACACTCTGAAAAATCCTATTCGTATCGTGACCGCCGCGGCCCTTTTTGATGGCCACGATGCTAGTATCAATATCATGCGCAGAATTTTGCAAGACCAAGGGGCGGAGGTCATCCATCTGGGGCACAACCGCTCTGTCAGCGATGTGGTGAAAGCGGTTTTGCAAGAAGGCGCACAGGGTGTGTGTATCAGTTCTTATCAGGGCGGCCACATGGAGTACTTCAAATACATGAAGGACTTGCTGGATGAGGCGGGCGCAGGTTATGTGAAAATTTATGGCGGTGGCGGTGGCGTTATCGTGCATGAAGAGAAAAAAGAACTCGAAGCTTATGGTATCGCGCAAATCTTTCATCCGGAAGATGGGCGGAAGTTGGGCTTAGAAGGGATGATCGAAATGATCATCCGTGGTTGTGACTTTGATCTTTTAGAAAAACAAAAAGAATTTAAAACTAAGAAAAATATCTTCCCTGGCGATACGGTTCCTTCTGTGGAACTGGGTGTGGCCTTGACGGCGATTGAAAATGGACAAACTGACACCTCGCTTGCGACCTATGGATTAGAAGCCTGCAAAGCACGTCTGGTGAATCCGTTGGTTCTAGGCATCACGGGAACCGGGGGGGCGGGCAAATCTTCTTTGATTGACGAATTGGTGCAAAGATTCTTAAACGCCTATCCGACAAAGAAAATTGCCGTGATTTGTGTGGATCCCTCGAAACGAAAAACCGGTGGCTCGCTATTAGGTGATCGTATTCGTATGAATTCGTTGTCGCGCAACCGCGTGTACATGCGTTCGGTGGCATCGCGGGGATCTGGGCGCGAGATCGCGTCCTCATTGCCAGAAATTTTGAAATTTGTGCGCCAGTTAGATTTTGATTTTATCATCGCAGAAACTTCAGGCATTGGCCAAGGCAATATGGCGATCACGGAAGTCAGTGATTTGTCCATGTACGTGATGACTTCAGATTTTGGTGCTCAGTCACAACTTGAAAAAATCGACATGATCGACTTTGCGGACCTCGTTGCTGTGAATAAAGCCGATCGACGTGGGGCCATGGACGCTCTTCGTGATGTCACGAAACAGTATAAACGCTCGCGCAAAATCTTTGACGATAAAGTGCAAGTGCCAGTGTTCCTAACTCAGGCTTCACAGTTTAATGATGGCGGCGTAAATAAGCTATTTTTCCAAATGGCGGATTTGTTAGAGTCCCACCAAAAAGGTTTTTGGTTGGTGGACCCAAAATTCAAAGCCACTATTTTGTCGGCAGAAGAACACGGGATTATTCCTGCAGATCGCCAAAGCTATTTAGCGGAGATCGTATCCACGGTGCACAAATATAAAAAACGCACCGAGGTTTTAGCAGAAAAAGCTTCGCAGCTCGGAGGGCTGCATAAGCTTGCTCCCCTTTTAGGGGCAAGCCTTGACACCGTAAAAAAAGTCGAAGCAGATTTGAGTGCCGACTTTACGCAAGAAGAGCTGAAGCAGCTTAAGAGTTTTGATCAGTTGATTGATACCTATTCACAAGACGAGTTGGTCTTTAAAGTCCGAGACAAAGAACTGCGCCAAAACTTGGTGCGGGAATCTTTGTCGGGCACAAAAATCCGTCGAGTGGTCGTGCCTAAGTTTAAAGACTGGGGCGACCGTTTTAAATATTTAAAACTTGAGAACGTCCCCGGGGAATTCCCTTATACGGCTGGAGTATTCCAGCTAAAGCGCGCCGATGAAGACCCAAAGAGGATGTTTGCGGGCGAAGGGACTCCCGAAAGAACCAATCGCCGTTTTCACTATTTGACCAAGGGGGAAACCGCGCATCGTCTGTCGACCGCTTTTGACTCTGTGACATTGTATGGTCAGGATCCAAACGCACGTCCGGATATTTTCGGTAAAGTGGGTGAGTCTGGTGTTAGCATTTGTACGCTGGAGGATATGAAAAAGCTTTACGCAGGCTTTGATCTTATCAACCTGAACACTTCGGTCAGCATGACGATCAATGGTCCTGCACCCATGATCTTAGCCTTTTATTTTAATACGGCTATCGACCAGCAAGTCGAAAAGAAGGAAAAAGAACTAGGCCGCAAACTGTCTGAACAAGAGTGGAACGACACCGCCAACTGGACTCTGCAACAAGTGCGCGGCACCGTTCAGGCGGACATTCTTAAAGAAGACCAGGGCCAGAATACGTGTATTTTCTCGATCAACTTTGCCTTGAAGATGATGGGGGATATTCAAGAGTATTTCGTAAAAAGTAAAATCCGAAATTTCTATTCAGTCAGCATTTCTGGTTATCATATTGCCGAAGCAGGCGCGAATCCTATTTCGCAATTGGCTTTTACGTTGTCCAATGGATTTACCTTTGTTGAATACTATTTATCGCGCGGCTTGAATGTGGATGATTTTGCGGCGAACTTGTCTTTCTTTTTTAGTAACGGTCTGGATCCTGAGTATTCAGTCCTTGGCAGGGTGGCCCGTCGTATTTGGGCTGTGGCCCTGCGCGATCTATATAAAGCCAACGATCGTTCGCAAAAGCTGAAATACCACATCCAAACTTCAGGTCGCTCTTTGCATGCACAAGAAATTGACTTCAATGACATCCGCACGACCCTGCAGGCTTTGCTCGCGATCTATGACAACTGCAACAGTTTACATACCAATGCCTATGATGAAGCGATCACGACACCGACAGAAGAATCTGTGCGCAGGGCGATGGCGATTCAGTTGATTATCAATCGTGAGTTCGGCATGACGATGAACGAAAATCCGATGCAGGGTTCGTATTTTATGGAAGAGCTTACGGATTTAGTTGAAGAAGCTGTTCTGAACGAATTTAAAAAGATCAGTGAACGCGGCGGAGTTTTAGGTGCGATGGAAACACAATACCAACGCTCTAAAATCCAAGAAGAGTCGTTGTACTATGAACATCTTAAACATGATGGCACCTTGCCGATCATTGGTGTGAACACGTTTATTGATCCAAAGACCATGGTCGATGGCTACATTCCTCCGAAAATTGAGTTGGCTCGAGCGTCCTATGAAGAAAAAAATGCGCAGCTTAGCAATGTGCAAAAATATCAACAGGATCACGCCGAGCAATCGGCAGCCCAACTGCAGAAGTTGAAAGAAGCGGTGTTAAGCGGAGGCAATATTTTTGCGGCCCTAATGAAGGCAGCAAGATATTGCAGCCTGTATCAAATGACCGAAGCGCTTTATGAGGTCGGTGGACAATACCGTCGTAACCTTTAAAACCAGGGAACCGCCGATTTTCTAAAAAAAAGATCGGCGGTTTTGTGCAATTGTTAGAACAAAAAAACTAAAGTAATTCGATAATTTTTTCTGCGATCCGAATGCCATCACAGGCTGCCGAAGTGATGCCTCCAGCGTACCCAGCACCTTCACCTGCTGGGTAAAGTCCACGGTGTGAAATGCTTTGCAAAGTTTCGTTATCTCGAGTGACGCGTACGGGACAACTTGTGCGTGATTCAACGCCGTAAACTTGGGCGTCTTCGGTGATAAAACCCTTCATGCTGCTTTGAAAGTTTTGAAAGCCCACGCGCAGACGACTGGTCATGTCTTGCGGCAACAACTGATCAAGGCGAATAATGATTGCCCCCGAAGGCGAAGATCCTGGTAATAAAGCCCGAGAGCCTTTGGCGACGGAGGGGCCTTGCAAAAAGTCCATCAAGTTTTGAGCTGGCAATTCGCGCGTACCACCTGCTGCTAAAACAGAATTGTAGGCGCGTGTTTCGAGCTCACGACGCATTTTCATGCCCCCAAAGACATCACTGCCGAAATTCTTTTCGTGATCAATACTGACGACGATAGCGGCATTTGCAAAGGGAGAATTTCGTTTATAGTTGCTCATGCCGTTAACAACAATACCATCCGCCGATGTGCCGGACGATAAGACATAACCTCCAGGGCACATACAGAAAGAATAGACACCGATGCCTGTGCTGTTGTCATGATCGGCCAGTTTATAGTTGGCCGCACCTAATTTTGGATGCTCTGAAAATTGGCGATATTGAATTTTATTAATCGCGGCTTGCGAATGTTCCACACGCAAGCCCATAGCAAAAGATTTTCCGTCTAAATGCACCCCGGCTTCGTGCAGATGGTAAATCATATCTTCAGCGGAGTGGCCTGTGGCTAAGACCACGTGAGGGGATTTGAACTCGGTCCCGTGCTCTGTGCGCACGCCGACGACTTCTTTATTTTCAAAGAGCACTTCAGTCACCTGGGTGTTGAAGTGAATTTCGCAGCCGTGGGCTTTTAGAAACTCGCGCATTTTGGGTATGACACGACGAATGCGATCAGAACCTACGTGGGGATTTGACAGCCATTGGATTTCTTCCGGGGCGCCAAATTTGACCAATCTATTCATGACGTATGGAATATGCGGTGACTTAATCCGGGTGATTAGTTTGCCATCTGAATAAAGCCCGGCGCCACCTTCGCCGAAGCAGACGTTGTTGCGCGGGTCTAACTTGCCGTATCTCCAATATTGGTTAATGCCCTTGATACGTTCGGCACTTTCTGAACCGCGTTCAAATAATACACAAGGGACACCTCTTTCGACAAAGCGAAGGGCCGCAAACAATCCCGCGGGACCGGTGCCGATGATCAAAGGTTTTTCTTTTGGCGTGGCTATTTTAGCGAGATCAAATTGGGGGTTTTCTAAAGTTTCACCTTTTTCTGCGACCTCTACCGAATAGACGAAGTGGGGAGAATGCTTACGGCGCGCGTCCACACTTTGGCGCAGAATGCGATAAGGCCCATGTTCTGGGACCATCCATTGCAATTTTTCTTCAAGATCTTGATCAATAGGAATTTCGATATTTTGAAATATCTTTGCCACGGGACTCCTGGGATACTTGTTAGGTATCAAAAAGGGTGTTTTTTTGCTTGCAGCGACCTTACCTTAAAGCACAAAGGGTGACAAAGACTAGGGAGCCCGATATAAAGATTTCGTGGCCTGTGCCGCAGGATATTCAGCGAGTAAGGCTCTCGGAACGGGGTTTAATTATGTCATCAATCACGCGAATTCTTCCAAAACGTCGTTTAAGTCGCTGGATCGGTTGTTTTATGCATTGGCAGGGGCCGTCGTTGTGGGCTCAGCTTTCTATTAAGGCCTTTGCGTGGTTTTATAACATCAACGTCAACGAAGCTGAAAAACCGATGAATGAGTATAAATCCATTGGCGACTTCTTTGTTCGCCGTTTAAAGGCGGGAGTTCGACCGGTAGCGAATACCTGGGCGGTGCACCCTGCTGACAGTCGCATCACGCAAGCGGCTCCGATAGATGGCGGCACCATGATTCAAGCCAAAGGCATTACTTATAAGCTTGTCGATTTCACTCAAGATCCCGACTGTGAAAAAAAATGGGCGGGTGGTTTTTTTATGACTTACTATCTTTGTCCAACGGATTATCACCGTGTGCACTCACCCGTTGACGGCCAAATCACAGACGTGCGCTATATGCCAGGGCAGTTGTGGCCTGTCAATCAGTGGAGCACCACCAACATCAAGGACCTTTTTGTGGTCAATGAACGGGTGTTGGTTGAGATCCAAACTGACTTGGGACCTGTTGGGGTGATGTTTGTCGGTGCTACGAATGTGGGGCATATTGCTTTGAGTTTTGATGACTCCATTCACGGCAACCAAAAGGGTCCACATATTTTCAAACACAAACAATATTCTCCTGAAATCTTAGTGCATAAGGGCTCTGAGTTGGGAATGTTCCACATGGGATCAACAGTTGTGATGTTATACCCGCCGAATTTCCGGCAGAAGTTCGAAAAAGATTTAAGTCTGGGGCCTTTGGTTAAAGTAAACGGAGCCCTGATTATATAAGAGATCCTTGAATTTGCGGCGGGCCTGGGGAAGTTTTTTTTCATCCCGGGTATTATGAATGCACGTGAATGCACGAACCGAACTAGACTTTTTTAAACAGAAGTTAATTTTTTTACCCTTCATTTAGTGCTGTATGGTCAACTTTTAATTCTTTTTATTGGAATGTGAATAAAAATTTTCGCATTTATGCCGATAAGATCGGCGCTTCTATAAAAATAACTTACAAGGAGACCCATATGAAATTATTGAATACCGCACTCATTCTTCTATTTGTTGGCGCTATTGCCCAGGCCGAAGAAAACTGCACCAAAGAGCAGGCAAAGGAAGCTGTTGAAAAGGTTTGTAAAGAGATTGAGGCCAAAGGTGACGCTTCCTTAGAAATGGTTCAAGGATTCCGTTTCTGTGGTTCTAACTATGTTTGGATTCAAGATGCGGATGTAAACATGGTTCTTCATCCCATTAAACCGAAGTTGAATAAGACATCTCTAAAAGAAAACAAAGACGACAACGGGAAAGCTCTTTTTGTTGAGTTCGATAAAATGGCCAAAGCCAAAAAAGATGGTGGTTGGGTGGAATATGTATGGCCTAAGCCAGGTGCGGAAAAAGCGACAGACAAAATTTCTTTCGTAAAAAAATGCGGTGGTGCGAAAGCCTGGATTGCCGGTTCTGGGGTCTGGAAGTAATTTGTTGTTTTTCTTAGTACACACTTCAGCTTAAAGGGGGCTTCTGTGCGCATTGGATTCCGCGGTAAACTTATTTTGTTAATATTTGGTGCTATTGGAATTTGCGCCGGAGCCTTGATTTTAACTGGATCTATGAATACGAGAGGTGCCTTGGCGCAACTTATGGAGTCACAGCTCCTATCCGAAGGCCAGGGCATAAAAGAAGATGTTGAGTCTCATGTCGTTCGACTGAAAAATTACGGCACCCAGGTTAATGACAGTCGTTTGATTGAGGGAATGTTCATCGCTTATGAGGGGGCATTCTATGGTGCCGGCCTTGTCCAAGGGAAAGACCAGCAGGCTTACACCAGTTCTTTTGAAGGTTTGAATAAGACTTTTTATCCGCGCATGGAACGAATGGCCCATGACTTTGCATTTGACGATGTCATTTTGGTGACCACTGGGTCTCAGGTGATATTTTCGTTGGCGAAGGCCAAGGATGATTCTGTTTTTCTTGGGAAAAACTTAGTAAATGGAGCCTTTAAAGATTTGCGCATCGGAGAGTGCTATCGGAAAGCTCGCGACTCTAAAGATAGAGAGTTAGTTTTTTCGAGTATCGGGGTGAACACGATTACAAATAAAAGAGTGGCATTCTTATGTCAAACCAAGGTGGCCGAATTTGATCATGCCGCTGATGGTGTGAAAAAGGGTGATGTTTTGGGTGTCACCATTTCTAAAATTAACATGGATATTATTTCGCAGATCGCGACATGGAAGTTTGGCGCAGGAAGCAGTGGTTCCTCCTATTTAGTAGGGGAGGATAACACCTTACGGACTAACTATAAAAGTGGTTCTGAAGAAATGGCTGCAGAACACAGTATAATGGAAAATAAAAAACTTGAAAGCGCGGCTCTTGAATCGGCCGCAGCAGGGAATAAAGAGATTGTCCAAGGTAATAATCCGTTCGGACGGTCCACGATGGCCTTTTCCTCCGTGGTGGATTTTTTCGGAGAGAAATGGATATTGGTTGTCGAAAAGGACACGGCGGAAATATTTGCACCGGTCCGTTCTATGATTTGGACGTTAATTGGAATAGGTGTGGTCGTCTGTCTTTTGATAGGTATTCTGAGCTTTTTAGGACTGAACAGTTGGTTGACGACGTTACGAGATATCAGTCAAAAAATGGAAGTCAGCTCTAAGGTCATAGCCGAGAGCAGTGGGCAATTGAAAGAGTCCTCTGAGAGAATGTCGCAAGGGGCATCGCAAGGGGCGGCCTCCTTAGAACAGACCGTGGCTTCTTTGGCGGAAGTTTCTTCAATGGTGGATACAAACTCTACAAACGCGCAGAAGGCTTACGAACTTTCTCAACAGAATACCCAGGCCGCATTACAAGGCTCGCAAAAGATTTCGCAACTGATAGAGTCTATGCGTAGTGTGGCGGAACGTGCAGAAAAAATTTCTGAAATTACGGTGGTCATTGAAGATATTGCGTTTCAAACTAATTTATTGGCCTTAAATGCTTCCGTCGAAGCTGCGCGAGCCGGAGAACAAGGTAAGGGGTTTGCCGTGGTGGCAGACGCGGTGAGGACATTGGCTCAGAAGAGCTCGGTGTCGGCGAAAGAAATATCTACGTTGATTCAAGGCACGGTAGAAGTGGCCAATCGAGGACGTGAGGAAGCCGATGAAAGCGGCAGTGTTCTAACTTCTATTGTGAAATCTGTTCAACAAACGACAGAAATCAATCAAGCGATTGCTGATGCCTCCAGAGAGCAGGCCGTGGGAACTCGCGAAATTTCATCGGCCATGAACAGTATTGACCAAATGACCCAACAAAATGCCGCGCTAGCGAGCGATGTGCAAGAGAGCTCCGGAAGTCTTTCAAACCAGGCGGACTCCATGCAGGTGATTTTGGAAAGACTGAATACCTTTCTTAATGGGAACCAAGAAAAAGCATCCTAGATTTTTCTAAACAGAACCAGCAAACCCCCGTTATAGGGGGTTCCCGTCAGCATCCCACTGGGCCGAGTTATACCAGGCTCTGTAGATTTCGGGATCCACGCAAGTACGTGTTTCAATTCTCATCGCGACATCGCCGATCAGCTTAACCTGATTCATATAAAGCCAACCACCACGAGGTGAACGATAGACATAGGGAGTGGCTCCGTTGTAATTCGTTCCACCACCGAAACGAGGAAGTAGGTTCCCACTTTCTCCGACATAGCTTCGGAACTCCTCACCATTCACCAGTCTTTCCAAGACCCGATCCCCCTCCGGTATTATCGGCTGAGACAATGTCTCCTCATAGCTGGAAACGGGTGCTGCATCCATTCGGACTGCCATAGCTTGTCGAGTCGTAGTATCCCAGTATGTGTATGTCATGATATCAACCGACATAGTCCCGGGGGGAAGAAAAATTCGATACTTCTGAGAGGCTGGGGCCATTCTTAACGTTGTCGCATTGTGATCGGTGTGAATCACATGACATTCCACTCCTGGAGCCAGTTTATAGACCATTCTGTTTTTGAGATTGTCCGGGTGATAGATCGTTTTGAAATTTTTAAATCCATTGTCAGTCGCCGAACCATTCGCGGAATATCCCGTCAGCGGCAGGTAATTCCGGTCAATGTTTACCGGCGCTGCGCCCCCTGGAGCTGGACCCTGAGCCGGGGTGATTGTCACCATCTTACTGCTTGGGCTGCAGGCAACGACAGAGCCATTGGCCTTTAAGGCTCTGAATCTTAGATGGTAAGTTGCGACTTCAAAACTATTCCCAGGCCATATCATAGTTCCATTCACGGTCGGAAGATCGCCAAACTCTCCGTCGTTCACGCTAACTTGCAAGCGCACAATGTTCTGTGAAGAGGCTGTGGCGCGCAATTCCTCGTCTCTGCGAAACTGATCAGGAACCGTCAGAGCGCAATAGTCTTCCTGATAAGAAGAAGATGCGGCATCCGATGCGGATTCTATGACCCGACCCTGAGTCCAATTTCCTGCGGAGTCTCCACTCTGGATATCTAGATCTTTAAAACCGTTTTGACATCCGATAATACAAGGAAGAATCAACGCTGCACTAAATATCATTTTGAGATTTTTTACTGATAATTCAAACATGGAACCCCCACAGCACACTAGAGCAAAAGTGGGACCAGGTTAGAGCCAATGGAATCAAGTTCAGTGTCGTAAAAATTATCGCCCGTCCACAAGCTATTCGCTTCTAAAAGAATTTTTCACTAAGAACTCGCACGTCGTATTCTCCTTTGAAAAGCTGTGGGAGCGCGACCGGCAAGTTTCCGCTATTTGAAAAATTTTGAAAGGTTGAGCCGACGGCCTCGCCCAGAAAATTTTCTTTTTTTGTATACAGACTAGACCCTCTACCGGGTGCGAGGTTGAGATATGTTGTCGTAAAAGTACAAAGGAAGTCTTGAGATGTCTTAATCTGAGACTCTCTTGCAAATTCCCATAGGAAACCCCGCAGATTTAAGTGAAAATAAAAGGGTCCGGGGGGATGAGTTATGTTTACACGTTTTAAAAAAAGCGCAGGTCTTTTAGTCTTCATTTGTCTTGCCGGACTGACTCTTCTTTCCTTTCAAAATTGTAACCGCTTTGAATCTTTGGATTCGAGCTCTGCGCTGGGCTCGGCACTGACTCTTTCACAAAAAGGTGATGGGTTTTTAGAATACTGTGCTGCCGGAAAAAGTGCCGTTCTGAATGGCGTGAATATTTCGGTTGCTGGGGGCCAGGAAACCGTGTGGACCAGCCCCTCTTCGAATAATGTCAGTGGTCCGATTCCTGACGGCACCACCACGGCTTATCGTGATGCCCAAGGCAAAGTCAGTATGCTGATTGTACACTCGGATTTATATAGAATCACGGGGGACTCTTTAAATAATCTGAATCCCAATTCCACCGAAGTTATTTTTAGATCCCAACAAAGCATTAAAGAATCTGACTACAATCATCGCCATTGGTTGATGGCGCCGTATTCGTTGGATGGGAAGAACTTTGTTGGTGTGAATCATCACGAATGGTATGCGTGTAAAGTGAAGGGCGACTGTAATGATGACTATCAAGTTATTATGCGCAGTTGGGCCAATTCACTTACTAAGACTGTTTCCAGCGATGGTGGTAACACATGGTCTGTGCCGGCAAATCATGTGGTCGTGGCGCCGCCGACATGGGACAATAAACCCTATAATACCGCTGAAATTAATAACCATGGCATCTTCCATCCGACAAAAATTGTGCGTGAAGGAAATTACTATTATTTATTTGCCTTCGCTTCAACCTCACGGCATTTGCCAGTGTCAGAGTCATACCATGGTATGATCATTCTGCGCACAGCAGACTTTAACAGTTGGCAACATTGGACGGGGGGCTCAAACTATGCTGATGTCTCCAGTGGACAAAAACCTAAGATCATTCCTGGCATGGACACGGTGTTAGTGTCGTTGACTTACAACGCGAGCCTTTGTGCTTATATGGCCGTTTTCACTTCAGGGGACATGGGACGAGGGGCGCAAGCAGTGATGTTTAAGTTGACCGCTTCGTTAGCCAATCCGCAATGGACGGAGGCAAAAGAAATTACGGGAACTCGCAGGCATGCGATTCCCTCGAATCACTTTGCCAGTGGATTTATCGTGAATAATTACCCATCCGTCTTAGATCCGTTTTCTGCGGGTTATAACTTCGAGATCTCCGGATCAAATCCTTATCTTTACTTTAACAACGTAGGTGCCGATCCCTATGTGCGCAACGTCTATCGCCTGCCATTGAAAATCGAAGGAACGGGTGTTGTTCCTTCAACCCCTCCTCCGGGAACTCCACAGCCTCCTCCTGGAACAAATCCAGGGTCAACGCCACCACCCGTAACACCCCCTCCAGTGACTCCACCTCCGGCGACGGGCGGTGGATCTAAAGTTGCGCCAGGACTTTTCTCTGTGGCGGATGGGATTTATTTCAGTAACGGAGTGTCGTATTGTTACTTCACATCGTTTGCATCCTATTCTCAAATCACCGGCAAAAATTCCACAGAAGGGGTTCTCGTCGTGGCCGCGTTGCCGACGGGAATGAAGAGCGATGGGGCTTGTAAGGGTGCAGATCCGATTGTATCGGTACCAACATCGGTCTCTGGCGGAGCGCCGGGACTCTTTATGGTCAGTTCAGGCATCTATTATAGCAATGGGACGGCTTATTGCTACTTCCCGAGCATGGATTCTTTTGTTGCTAAGACGGGTATGACAAGCCCTGACGGCATTGTGAGGTTGTCTGCGATCCCGAGCAAACTTAGAAACGACGGCGCTTGTCAATAGCGCCGTCTCGCGGCAGCACACCAGGGGTGGGGGATCAGTTTTTTACAACCTTTAAGATTTTCATAACAAACGCATATTCCTCTGCTTGTTCCCACAAGTGTTCAAAGCGTCCGGATTTACCAAAGTGTCCTGCACCCATGTTGGTCTTAAAGATCACGGTGTTGTTGTCCGTTTTTAGTTCGCGCAATTTCGCGACCCACTTTGCGGGCTCCCAGTACGTCACTCGAGGATCGTTCAGGCCACAAGTTACGAACATGTGAGGATAAGCTTTGGCTTCGACGTTGTCATAAGGTGAATAGCTTTTCATATAGTGATAATATTTCTTTTCTTCCGGATTGCCCCACTCTTTGTATTCGGTTTGGGTCAGAGGCAGATCCTTGTCAAACATCGTGTTCAACACATCCACGAAGGGCACATGGGCGGCTACAACCGTGAAAAGTTCTGGGCGCATATTCATACAGGCTCCCATCAGCATGCCTCCGGCGCTTCCACCGCAAGCAGCCAAACGCCCTGGGGCGACGTATTTCTTTTGAATCAAATAATCAGCGCAGGCGATAAAGTCTTTAAAAGTATTTTTCTTTTTTAGAAACTTACCATCTTCGTACCAATGACGGCCCATTTCCGATCCGCCACGTGGATGTGCTAGCGCATAAACCATTCCACGATCAATCAATGTGAAGACATCGCGACTTGCGGGAAAAGCATCCGGGATGCTAGCGCCGTAAGATCCATATCCGTACAAGTAACCAGCCGCAGAGCCGTTGAGTTTCGTTCCTTTTTTGTAAACGATTGTCAAAGGCACCTTTGTTTTGTCGTGGGATAGCGCCCACACGCGTTTACACACATAGTTTGCAGGCTTGTGGCCTTTGACCTCTTTGACCTTCAAGGTTTTAAAGGTGCGTGCATTTAAGTCGTATTCAAATACAGAGTTAGGCGTAATCGGGGATGAATAATCCATGCGCACAACCGCGGTACGGAATTCGAAGTTCGCGCCGCTGATGCCGACCGCATAGGCTTCATCTTTGAACTTAACTACATGGTCTTTTTGTTTTTTGATATCGTAAACGCGAATTTGCGGCAGGCCGTTTTGTTTTTCATTGATCACGATGTGCGCATCCAAAACTAAATGGCTGCCACGCAAAATGTCTTTTGAACCTTTAAGAACGGGTTTCCAGTTTTTTAGGCCCGGTGTGTTTACTGAGGTCTTTACCAGTTGGAAATTCTTGGCCTTGTGATTGGTTATAATCCAGAACTCATTGTAACGATCTTGCACCTGGTATTCGAGGCCTTCAATCCGCGGTTGCACGCATTTGAAGGTGCCCTTAGGATCATCGCTGCGTAAAAACCAGACTTCATCTGTGATCTTACCGCCGCTGTGAATATATATAAATTCTTTAGAAGACGAAGTGTCGACAGAAATAAACTGTTGAGGATCCTTTTCTTCATAAACCAAAATGTCTTTTTTAGGATCGGTGCCGACGGTGTGACGGTACACGCGGTAAGGGCGCAAGCTTTTATCTAAAACCACGTAAAACAATGTTTCACTGTCTTTAGCCCAAGCTACGGAGCCATTTGAATTGGCAATTCGTGTTGGCGAGGTTTTGCCTGTTTTTAAATTTTTAAAATGCAAAGTGTATTTTTCCGAGCCGTCAAAATCGACTCCGTAAACCATGCTGAAGTCATTGGGTGCAATATCCAAATTGCTTAAAGAAAAATATTTTTTTCCCTTAGCTAGGACATTGCCATCTAAGATGACTTCTTCTTTACCAGTGTCTTTTGCCGTGCGCACGTGTTGCGAGTATTGAAAGCCCTTTTTAAAGCGAGTGAAATAAAGATAGGGACCATCCGAGGCCGGCACGGAAGAATCCACTTCTTTGATTTTACTTCTCATTTCTTTATAAAGCTTATTTTTCAAAGTTTGCAGAGGCCGCATGTGAGCTTCGAAGTATTTGTTTTCCGCATGCAAGTACGGCATCGTTTCGGGATGATCTTTGTTACGCATCCAGAAATAGTTATCGATGATGGTGTCTTTGTGATGAGTCATCTTGCGTGGGTATTTAGAAGCGACAGGGGCTTGGACGTTCTTCATAAAGAATCCTTTATTAAAAAATTAAGCAGGGTAAGAACATTCGGTCGACGGCGTTTCCGCTATGGACACTTTCACCAAGGTCGCTAATCCGGGTTTGACCTGGTCGTAAAGCCATTTTGCTAAAAGTTCAGAGGTGGGGTTTTCTAAGCCCGGCACTTCGTTTAAGACCTGGTGGTCGATTAGCTTAAGGAACGGCTTCATTTTGTCTTGAATTTCGTTGTAATCAATCACCCAGCCGATTTTAGGATCTAGGTCACCCACGAGGGTTAAAATGATCTTAAAACTGTGGCCATGCATGCGGGAGCAGGGGTGGGAAGAAGGTAAATGAGGCAAGAATCTTGCCGACTCGATTTGAAAATGCTGTTTGAGTTCGAATTTCATGGTATTTATCTAATCAGACCGAGGTGACTATGTCCACGACCACATTGCATTTAGCAAAACAGAATTTTAAATTTTCTGCGGCCCATTTTCTGATTTTTGACGCGGATCGCGCGGAGCGCTTGCATGGTCACAACTATCAGGTCAAAGTCGATATACAGACGCCCCCGCAAGCGGAGCTGCATGCGGACGGTTACTTTTTAGACTTTAACGTTTTCAAAAAATACATCAAAGCATGTTTGGATCAGTGGGATGAGTTTATCTTGCTGCCTGAAAAACAGGCGGATATGAAGTTCAAAAGAAATGAAAAATCTCTTGAGGTGAACTTCCGCGATCGCTTTTATGTGTTTCCGGCGAATGAAGTAGTTCTCTTGCCAGTGACCAACACCAGCGTTGAGCAGTTGTCGCGACTTTTAGCGGAAAAATTTTTTAATGAATTCAAGCAGTATGGTGTGCTTTCGCTCACCGTCTACGTAGAAGAAACTCCGGGACAAGGGGCTTCTTCTGTGGTCGCAAGCAAGTAAGATCTTAATTAAGGCTTAAGGCGGCCCGAGCTGATCTCACTCGGCAACAATTCGCGCACCACGCGATAGCGCCAGAAGCAGATGCGTCCACCTTCATTGAGCTTTTGCAGCAAGCGTTCTTCGGTCAGGTCAGGGCTGCCATCGCAACTGATATGGGCGAAGTCAGCAAAGGCATCCACGCGATTTACCGACCAGGAATAGGGCGCTTTGTCGCGTGCTAAAAAGGCACGATTGTACCCTCCATGCCCTAACTCGATTCCCGCCACGATGATTTTTTCTAAAGAGGGATTTTTAATCTGTTCGCGGGCCGTCGCAATCTTAGCGGGATCATCTAAGGCGATCACAAAGGCCTCGTCTGGACGTCCTGTCTTCGTAGAAACTAAAAAGTAAGTTTTGTACTTGTCAGCAGCCAACGGTGTTGTCGCAAATATCGCGGGACTGTTTTTAAACTCACCTTCGGCCTCATAAAAAAGCAAAGAGCTCAAACGCGCATCGCCTGTAACTTCAATTCTTCGCACGTCTTCAGAAAAAGACCATTTCATTGTGTGCGTATCATAATAGTTCTCAACTTGAAGTGACTTTTCCCCCAGAACAGCATCTTGAGAATTGAAAGCTTTCACGCGGATGGAATTTGCCTTCAAGTAAAGGTTTAATAAGTGCATTTTTACGGTGCGTGTGCCGGCCGGTAAGACGTGAGTTGTCGTAGGGGAGGTCACGGAGCTTAAGGGAAAGCTTAAGCCTTCTTCGCAACTTGCATGAATTTGTAAGCTATTTGCAGTCCAAGATTTGATGGAAAAGGCCATTGCGCTTCGTAAAAAATGAGCGCCGTTAATTTTTATCTGTGCTTTGGCTTCAAGATCGTAATCCGTTTCTTGAACTTCTTGGTCGAAGCGCACCTGAGTCCACAAACGCTGAGGTGTCGCTGTTTTATTCGTCACAGTTAAAGTCAGCAACTCGGGCTTGCAAAACTCAGGGACGTAAACGACTTCGGCCGCAAAGGCAGTTACGGAAGTTAAAGTCACAAGGCTGATAATTCCAAGGGTGGTCTTAATACTTAAATCCATACAGACTTCAGATCGGTCGAGCTGGACTGAACTTAATGCTGATATTGAAAAACCAGACTTTCGCAGAGGTTGCTTAAACCCCTCGGGGGGAGGTGTATTTGAGGGTGATTATCAGTAGATTTTCAATTGGCTAGTGCCACCCCAAAGAGCTTCCCTTTGGATCAGACCCCCTTTACCAAGAAGGATGTCGATTTTCCGAGGTAAAACATGAATCTTTTAGACCCTCAAATTAAGACCGGTAAAGTGGTCGAGGTCACCGGATTTGCTGGTGAAGATATTTTCCGTGAACGCCTGCATGAAATGGGTATTCGCGTGGGAACTCATTTGCTGATTTTGGGGCGTGCACCGTTTGGTGGGCCTTTGTTGATTCGCTTCAATACAAGTTTTTTGGCATTGCGAAATGAGGAAGCGGCATGCGCTCTAGTGAAACTGAATTAAAAGTTCAAAATAAAACCATCGCTCTTATCGGCTCGCCGAATTCAGGCAAGACGACTTTGTATAACTGGCTGACGGGTTCGCGATTTAAAACCGTGAACTATCCCGGGGCTACGGTGGAGTTTTCTTTGGGTCATCTGGCAGGTCACTTAGGTGACCACTCTTTGCAATTGATGGACACGCCGGGGACTTACAGTTTGCATCCAAAAAGTGCGGATGAATGGGTGACTCTGCGAGCGTTGTACGAAAATCCTAAAGTGGAACAAGTCACATGTAAAATGTTTTACACTGATTATGCTTGCATTAATTGTAAAACAGACATGTAATCTTTCTTCTGCATCTAAAGCCTTACCCATCACGTGCTTGCCACAATCATTTTATCGACGTATGCAGCGCTTCTTTGCAGGTCAGTATTTTGATTATCGTCAAATTTCTCAGTTGATTTTCAATATGTTTTCATTCGACAAAGTGCAACTGACTTTAGATAGAACCAATTGGAAATGGGGAAAACGAAATATTAATATCCTGATGCTCGCGATCGTCTATCGTGGAATAGCGATACCTATTGTTTGGACATTGCTCAATAAACGTGGAAATTCAGATACAAAAGAGCGTATTGCTTTGATTCAACGCTTTATCTCCATTTTTGGTAAAGACCGTATTGTGAATGTGTTCGCAGACAGAGAATTTATCGGTGAGAAATGGTTTACATGGTTAATTGAAAATGACATTAACTTCTGTATACGTGTTAAAAAAACTTCATTGTGACCAATCACTTAGCCAAGAATCATAAAATTAGTGATTTATTTCGTCATCTTCAAGTTGGCCAAACTGAATGTCGTAAACGACGTATTTGGGTTGGTCGAGTAAAACTGTATATTAGTGCGCTACGATTAGAAGATGGAGAACTTTTACTTGTTGTTTCTCCTATGTTTAATGCTTCTGCTATTGGTGATTATGCATTACGTTGGGAAATCGAAACCTTATTTAGTTGTCTCAAAGGACGTGGATTCAATCTTGAAAATACTCGTTTAACAGACCCTAGACGAGTCAAGAAATTGATAGCAGTGCTAGCGATCGGTTTCTGTTGGTGCTATTTAACAGGTGAATGGCAACATGATCGAAAAAAAGCGATAAAAATAAAGAAGCATGGACGACTTTCAGTAAGTTTATTTCGCTACGGTTTGGACTATGTTCAAATGGCTATTCTACGTTTGATTGGTTTTGGAAAAAAAGAAGAATTTAAGAAAGTGCTCGCAATTTTAAGAAAGAAAAAGCCTGATAGGACAAGGATC
>JABWCO010000030.1 GCA_013360185.1 Bdellovibrio sp. | reverse complement strand
TCTTCGAGTGCGCGTAAGCTTTTGTATCAGATGTTCAACAATCCGCAGGTGACGAATCGGCAAAAACGTAAAGTCATCGAGTCGATCGAAGAGGTCAGCGGTTTTGATTTGCCGTTTTTGTATTCTCTTTTAGTCGAAACGAAAAGCAGCGGATATTTAAATATTTATAATTCCGACGGTTCGGTGTCCGGTATTTCTTTTTGTAATGGGAATATTGTGGGGGTCGACGTTGACGATCGTACCACTTTCTTAGGTGAGATGTTAATTCAGAGCGGTTATGCGACACCTGATGATGTTCAAACGGCTTTGCGGGATAAAAACAATCGACGTATTGGCCATTACCTTATTCAAAATAATCAACTGAGTCCCCATGCCTTTGATTTGATTCTGATGGAGCAAATGAATATTCGTTTGGTGCGCACGATTGTTGATCAAAAGATTCGTGTCAACTTTGCCTCTGCCGAAGTGGAAATGAGCAGTCCTAGTATTGATGCAGACTCTTTATCATTTTATTTGCATGATTGGATCGCTTCAAAAATTTCTGTTGGTTGGTTGAAATCTTTCTATGTGATGTGGTCAGGGAACTTGATCGTCAAGAGTCCGGCCTATCGCGAAGATCACCCAGCTCTTGGCATGTCATTGATTAAGTCGCTAGAGGGCTTAACAGTGAAGCTTAATAATCAGGTGTCTTTGGCACAATTATTAGACATCAAAGGTTACAGTGAGGTGGCTGTATATAAAGCTATCCATTTCCTTTTGACTAAAGGCTTGATCGTCTTTGCGCAAAAGGCAGCTTTCAGTAATCCTCAAGAGCAGTTCAAAGTTCTTAAGAAAATATGGGCGGAGCTTGAAGGTAAGAACAGTTACGAAATCGTCTCTTATCTTGAAATGGGTTCAGCAGAAGATTCTATGGATGCCGCCCTTGCTGATTTTATGAGTTTGATTGGCAGTGCTCCTGATGATAAATCCTCTGAAGTGTACTCAGTGTGGAACAAGATAAAGAAATCGGCAGAAGAAGCCGTGGCGGTTTCCCGTGATACGGGTAAAGTCGATCAGCTTCGCCAGGCCAGTCAGCGCAGCGAGGCGGAAGCAAAAATTAAAGCTACGACGCTGTTGGAAGAAGCTAGAAAGAATTTGCAGCTCAATCAGTTCGCAAAAGCCGCTCAGCAGTTAGCGGAAGTGGCCAAGTTGAATCCGCAGGTTCCGCAATTGCACATCCTAAACTCATGGGCAAAGTTAGGTGTGGCTATTGACCCTGCTCGACGCCAATATGTTTTAAAAGAAGTGGAGCTTGAACTAGTGCAAATTCCACCGGATGAGCGCTATGATGTTCTTTTTCCATTCGTTATGGGCCTTTTTCATAAAATCAAAGGCGACTTAGTCGCTGCCCGCCGTTCGTTCGATAAAAGTGTCGCCTTAGATTCTTCGTTCATTCCAGCACGGCGTGAAATATCGCTATTGATTGCTTCCAAAAAGAACCAAGACGTCTTCAATATGGATCTTAAACAGGTCGTCTCTGGATTCTTTAAAAAGCGTTCTTAAATCCTGAGGCTTGATAAATGCACAAATAAAAAAAGCAAGGGAGGTGTCCTTGCTTTTTAGTAACTTCTTTTTTTAGAACTTCCAGTAAATCCCACCATTGAGACCTATTTGCAGGTCTTCTTTCGTTGCGGCGGGGGCGTATTTATAATCACTAAGGTTAAGTCCATAGTACCAATGGGTTTTGGCAGAGACTTTCCAATAGGCCTTAGCACTAAGGATATACGCAGACTTTACTTTGAAGTCGCTGCCTGACGATCCCAAGAAGTATTGGAGTTCGATCTCCGACCAGTGCATGAAGGGCTTAAACCACCGCCATGGTTTTTTTGAGATAAATCCACCAACTCCGAAAGCCATCGCGCTAGCGCTCGGGCCTTGAATCATTTTAAGTGGCAAGGATAGGCCCCAAGTCTCATCGACGAGATCAAAGCCATCTTGGTTGCGCCATAATAGCTCGAAAGTTGTAATATCAACTTTTGCCACGTCATCAGATTCGCTTAAATGTTGGTCGCGGCTTAGGGAGACTCCCCAGTGAAATCGCGACCAGTTGGCGTTTATGCCTAAGAAATTTTCCACCCACCAGTCAAAGTTAATGGTGCCAAAGGCCACGCCCGACGGTGTTAGATACTGCGCTCCTAAGCCCAAGCCAAAAGGTAAACCACGGAACATATCATAGCCGACCACAAAGTTTTGCCCTTCGCTGCTAAGGTTTAGGTAGCGACGGTTTTCTAGGCCCGCGGGAATGTCTTGGACTGTCCATAGGAATTGATTCTTTTTAGTGGCTTCCAAGTTCGCCTGGGTGTCCTTGTCGCCGATTTTGACCTGAGTTCCCTCCGGAGTTACGCCATTGAAAGATAACTTAGAAGAGTAAGTTCGATCGGCGGAGCGACTAGAAAGGAAAGGGCGATTTTTTTCTTTCGGCAATGGGCCACGTATATAAAATTCTTGGCGCATCGGAATGTCGCCGTTGCCTTTAAGATAAAGCACCGGGCGAGACTTGGGCAAAGCAATTTGCCACTCTTGTTCTGAGATTTTCTTTACCTTCTTTTCATCCACTGGTTCCGCGCCAGAAGCCGTCAGAATAATTTTTTCACCGTCTTCGGAAATTACGACGTCTTTAAAATCAACGTCTTTTTTGCTTGTCTCAACTTCTAGGAAGGCGCCGGTTTGGGTTTGCGCCTTAAACGCAACGTTTTCAGACTTGTCATCCAAATAGATAATACCCTGATTGCCGACAATCTTCCCATTGATTTCAATCTGAGCTGGTTTTTTCACTGCCGAACGAGGCTTCACAACCATCTGTCCTTGCTGTGAGCTTAGATAAAGTTCTTTAGAGCATAAATAGAGGCGCGTGTCGTCGCTGACTTTGTAAATACAGAAAACCATGAACGGGAAATACTTCATGTCATCGATGATAGCGGAAGAAATGCCGTCAAAGTTAATAGTGGCTATTTCGGACCGTAATTTTTCTTCCTCGCTGGTGGGCGCGTCTTCTTGGGAAACTTTGATGTTTTCCGGTGTGATGACGGAATTAAGAACAGCTTTGCCGGAATTATTCTTAATCGAAATCTCACCCTCTTTTAAAAGCCCCGCAGGCCATGTGAAACGAATGTTATAGGTGCCTTTGATTTGCGAAGAGGGTTCAATTTGAAAGGTGACTTTGGAGGCATCAATCAGAATGTCTCCGACTTTCAGGCGGTCTTCGTCAAGCAGGGTGTATTCAAAACGTTGCGGCAAAACCTGCAGATTATTTTTATCGGCTTGAAAGTAGAGGGGTTTTAGTTTTGCCCGATTTTGTTGCGCAGAGGCCGGCATTCCAACTATGAGGCACACCAGGCTGAGGAAAAATTTTAGCATTTTAAAATCTCCTTACTAATTTCTTCGGCACTTTTGTGTGCCATGATTGCCTTGATCACCGCTAAGGAGGTTGCTATTTTCGACAAGAAGTCTGCGCTGTGAGTGATAATAACTCGGCGTGGATGACCCTGCCAAGCCCTTTTAATTTTATCGTTGAGGTCCCAGGCTTCTTGAAAGGTTTCGGTGCGGATGGGGTTGGTGGTATCGTAGCTATCAATAGAAGCGGTGTCGAGGTGAATGACCCAATCATAGCGTTCCAATTCGGCTAAGCGGGAGCTATGAACTTCTGAAAAAAAGTTCTCTTCGTTTTCCGGCCAATAAGCCACGCTATCTAAAGAGCCACGGTCGCAGACAATCAAAGGCTTCTGGTTGACATAACAAATCATGCTTTCGAGCTCGCGTTGAGTGGCGTAAATTGCTTTTTGCGTGTGGATCACGGCCTGGGCTTCTTTATAGCGAGGGAAGCCACCGCGATACAAAATACTGGCTGCTTCAGGAACCACAGCACATTTTTGTCCCAACTCTTTTTTGAGAGCTTCGATAAGAGTAGTCTTTCCCCCTGAAGGGCCTCCAGTGATAGCAACTTTGACATAAGCATTCATGCTTAAAGAATCCTTCATAAAGAGGGGAAGGGTCAAAGCAAAAAACTAGAGCATATAACGTAGACGGAATGCGATAGAGTAGACGATGCGAGCGAGCCACGATGGCGCCGCAAGATCTTTTTCAGAAATAGGTCGCGAGTGATGCAAGTCTGTGTGCCACTGTTTTAACATGCTGGCTAAACTCGCGGGATCACTTAGAACTACTTCAACTTCCAGATCATGCAAAATGCTGCGATGATTTAAATTAAAAGAGCCAACCAGAACATCATTATCGATAATCATTGTCTTGGCGTGCAAAATAGATTTTTGGTATTCTAAAATTTGCACCCGTTTTCTTAAAAGAAAGCGAACAATGTAAAAGGCCGCCCATTTTACGGCTGGTACGTCCGACTTGCCAGGGGTTAATATCTGCACATCCACACCTCGGCGCGCGGCTTTTAGCAGGGCTCTTAATAAGGAACGCTTGGGTAAAAAATAGGCGGTGGTGATATAGATACGCGAGCGCGAGCGGGAAATTCTTCGTAAAAGATCTTGATATAACTCTCGGCGCATTTTTTTTGTGGTATTTAAGCGCAAAGGTCCATGCGCTAAATCCGTGCGCATTCTCCAGCGGTCGACCCAGTTTAAAAGGCCTTTCATAAAAGTCCGTAAATAGGTCAGCTGAAAAGACAAAACCATCCAGCGCACCGGTGGGCCCTCGACGTAAACCCCGGTGTCCCGCCAGGCTTGTGCGCCAACGTATTTGGCACAATGCTCTTGCGTGAAATTAAAGCTCCCTAAGTAAGCGCGTTTTTCATCGATAAGAGCAATTTTGCGATGATTGCGACGATTCATGCGTTTCATCAAAAACGGTCGATTGGGGGATTTCTTTTTGAATAGATTTCTTACAATCTGCAGTGGATAGGGGAAAGGATGAAATACGCGCAGCTCAATGCCGTAAGCGTCACAGGCTTCGTCGAGTTGGGGAATGCTATAGTAGGAGCCGAATCCATCAACAACAACTTTAACCGTGCAGCCGCGTTCACGCGCGCGTTTTAATTCTTTCAAAATTTCGATGGTCAAAGCATCATAAGAAAAAATATAGCTCTCGATGGTAATGCTTCGAGTAGCACTGCCGATATCAGAGATCAGGCTTTGAAAGAAGTCGTCTCCAGAGTAAAATAAACGAACACGTTCCCATGACTCCATATGTCGATTGTTCATTAAATACTGAAAAAAGTCGACATCAAAGCAAGGCCGGGGGCAAACTGACTTTATGACTAAGTGCAATTTCTGGAATTTTAAAAAAATGATTCTTTGGACAGCGCTATCTATGCTGTCTTGCGGAGCGACATGGGCGCAAGCGTCTGTGCCGTCGACAAAAACCACGGTGATCTATTTCGGGCAACAGCGCGCCGAAGAGTTTGAACTTAAAATAAAACCTCTTTTCTTAGAAAAATCTCGTCCCTGCAAAAACTGCGAAATCGTTAACTATACGCCCTACAATAAAGAGGGTGATGTTGATATGGAAGCCCTCCAGGAGCGAATTGAGTCTTTGCCTGCCGGCACAAGCTTCGTGTTTTTTGATTTTAACTTTCGCATTAACGACGACAATCGCGCTGTTCTTGAGTTGCTTAACAAAAAAGCAGATTCAGGCTTAGTTGTTGTGGGGACGGCGGGGGCTCCCAAACCTTCCGAAGCCTCAGGTCCGTTAAGTCGAACTCTTTTGGGGCAAACCCACGGCGCTATAATTATCGGCGAGTTGTCCGAGCGTGATCGCTTAATGCCCACGGCGTTCTATGGTCCTGAAATGTTGACGGCTCTTCGCCCTCCTAAAGAAATTATGGGGCAGGGTTATGGCCCGTTGATCTTTGCTGCGAACTTGGCTGAAAGCTGGTCAAAACGCAGTGCAGATGATTGGGTGGAGTACCTTAAGACAAAAAAAATGAAGTCGCGAAAGCTGTGGCTAGACCTTAACGATATGTTCTAATCTTGCGGCGCTTAACGCCCTGGGAATAAGGCAATACGTTCGTGATATTCTCGCGGAATCTTAGTTTGCAAAATCTGCAACGCGTCTTTGTCCGAGTATCTGCTTGAGGCATGGATAAAGACGATTTTTTCGCACTCTAGTTCTTTTAACCTAGGAATAATTTCTTCAAGATGGGTGTGGCCCCATTGGCGCGCTTGTGCAATGGTTTTTCTTTCATCCAGGTAAGTCGCTTCCAAAAATAAAATTTTCGATTTACGAACCCAATCACAGCCGTCTAAAAACTCTATTTGTGTGTCGCCCGTAAAGCTTACTGCGGGAATGTGATGTATTTCATTAACTTCTTGGCCCTGGCGGCGCAGTTGTACGATGTCATTCTGCTTTAAGCCCGCCAGATCTGCTCTTAGTTTTTTGTATGTTTCAAAAATGGTGTAGCCATAGGACTCCACTCGGTGTGTTGTTGCAAACGCTTTGACAAAGGTTTGTGGATTTAAATGAAATTCTTGGTCGGGAGTCACCGGGATGAAGTTGTATTTGTATTCGTGTTTTTCGATCTCTTGCCACAACTTCATAATTTTATCTAATGGCTCAACCAGTGAGGGTGGCATATAGAAGTTGCCGGCGTCTTGGGAGTTCATCGCCTTTTGTGAAATGATATAAGGAACCCCCGCCGCGTGATCCAGATGGCCGTGAGAAATAAAAAAATGCTTTAAGTTTAAAAGAAACGGATACCCTTGGGCGACATCAAAAGCGAGCGAGAGCTCTGGCATCGCAATGGCCGTGCGGATGCCAGATAACGAGAGGCCGAAGAACTTGTACTTATCGTGAATCCAACTTTCACCGGCCTGAACTGACATACGTACCTACATGCAACGCGCGACAAGATCGTGACCGATCCAAGAAACCGGTGCTTTAGGTTTCCATGAGTCGTGTAACATCACGTAACCACATGACTTAAATACGACTTCGCTCAGCACAGCGGTGATCAAATTCTTTTGATCTTTGTGCATTTCAAACAACGTATCTGAACTTGCTAACATGTACTCCATTTGATCTTGGCGCGAGTGTTGTGGCCACTTGTCATACTTTGAAAACGCCAAAGTCAGATCATTGGTCAGATAAGCATCGGTGAATTTTTTAATTTGGGCAAGGGTCACATCGTCTTTCAATAAATCCTTACACTGAGCTAAAACTTGTTCGGCATATTTTTTATCTCCAGCGTCTTTTTCAATAGCTGAAACCAAAGAATAAAGTGAAACTTCAACTCCTTGAAACACCGAACTTGAGTTTGTCAGAATTTCTGGGCAGTTGTAAACACAGCAGCGCACACCCTGCTGGGCAAATTTTTCGGCGTGCTGTTCTAAGGCCATTTTCGCCCACCCTTGGAAATAACAGGTATAGGTTTGCCACAAATATTGGTCGCGAATTAAAACCTCAGTGCCGTGATAACCGTAGGCTGTGTAGGATACATTGTTGCCTTGGGCTTCGATTTTTTTGCGCAAGGGAGCGGAGATTTCGATCAAGTGACGGAAGGTTTCTGCAGTGACTTCTTTAAAGTTACGCAGGCAGAACTGGCCAATTTGTGAATCCAATAACGCCTGAGTCGAAATGTGTCGATCTCCAGTTCCCTTAAATGCACGGTTTAACAACGGCATGATAATTTTTGTGCGCGGAACGCCGCCGGCCATCAAATGCGCAAATAGAACATTCGCACCTGCTGGAATATGCTTTTCAAGTTCTTTTATAAAAAGTTCGGTGTTCTTTTTAAAGCGAGCAATGCCATTTTTTTCCGATTCATCAATTGAAGTCCAATTGAGTTGGGCATGGTCCCAATCCGAAAGTTTAATGTCTTTTAACTGATCACAAGGTGTCATTCCATGGGCATCCGGTTCCATGTCAAAACCAGCTTCCAGAGGAATATTAATAAACGGTTGAGGAATAGTGGCAGTTTCTTCCGCATTTAAAGCACGAAGAGACCCATCTTTTTCACGGCGACCGACAGTGGC
This sequence comes from Bdellovibrio sp., assembly GCA_013360185.1. Taxonomy (GTDB): domain Bacteria; phylum Bdellovibrionota; class Bdellovibrionia; order Bdellovibrionales; family Bdellovibrionaceae; genus Bdellovibrio. Next base: position 22,069 of record JABWCO010000030.1, on the reverse strand, counting down.
GCGCACGATTGTCATGCCACGGCGTTCGGCTTCTTCAACCAGACCGTTGGCATAACCACGCGAAAAAAGTTCGCCAAAAAGTACCAGAACATCACCCTTCTTATAGGGACTTAGTGCTGGCTTTTCTCTAAGAGGAAATAGCTGCGTCATAAATGAACCTCGCTGTTAGGGGACCCATAGTCCGACGGCCCTGAAAAGGGGTCAAGTTTTTTGACTCCGCATGGCCCAGTGGGTAATCTGTTGGCGGAGGAAAATAATGCGAGTTGTAAGCATGGTCCCGTCTTGGACAGAAACGCTTTTAAAAGCCGGAGTCAACGTGGTTGGCCGCACGCGTTTTTGCATCCATCCTCCGCAAAAAATCACCAATATTCCGATCGTCGGAGGCACCAAAGAAGTTTCGTGGGAATTGGTGATGGACTTAAAACCCGACATCGTTCTGTTAGATCAAGAAGAAAACCCACTTGAGATGGCTGAAGAGTGCCCAGTGCCCTATTTAGCCACCCATGTTTCTTCGCTCGAAGCGCTGCAAAAAGAGTTAGAACGCTTAGGCGATCACTTCAGAAACGCAAATCTTCTTGAATGGTCCGCAAGTTGCTTAGATATCGTCGCAGCTCCCGCGGCACCATGGAACAGCCAAAAAATTCCGGGCTTCATGGAATGGGTTAAAAAACCCAGTCAAAACTATGAAGAAGTCATTTATCTTATTTGGAAAAAACCCTGGATGAGTGTGAGCAGTCAAACCTACATCGGCTCCGTTCTAGAGAAACTAGGAGCGAAAATAACCCATTTCGAACATGATGAAAAATATCCGGTCATCGAGGTCGAAGATTTCAAAAAATCTTTGTTCTTATTTTCGTCGGAACCCTTCCCATTTCATAAAAAAATTCAAGAGCTCCAGGCTGCGGACCTGGAGGGGGCTATCGTTAACGGCGAAGCCTATTCGTGGTTCGGCATTAGAAGTATTGAGTTCTTGCGCGAGCATTTAAACTTGCGCAAGGAGCACAATTAGTTCCCCTCGCCAGCGCGAATTAGATGCATTGAGGGTTGGCTTGGTCCGGGCATCATGAAGACTTGTTCCATAGCACTCAAGGATTCGCCCTTGGTGTCTAAGGAGGTGTCGTCGGATTCAGGCACCGTAGACTTTTCTTTGATTGCAATAATAAAGCGTTTGTAGTCATTGTCAGAGCGCAAAGCCGTAAAGAAGGTACGGTTCAACGCATGCTGCGTGTCTTGTCCACGGCCATCGCCCAAGTCTTGGTAAATGCGGTAATAATTTTCCTGCATCTTCACGGGGTTCGTGCGATCAGTACCTTCACAGATCATTAATCCACGCGTTACCACTTCGGCTTTTTCTTCATCCGTCATTTTCTGATTGATGTGCCCAATATAGTCGCGTCGTTTGAACAGGATAGAACGGGTGTCTTTAAAGAACAAACGTGGGTTCAATTTTACGATGGCACATTGCTCATAGCGATCCACCACGAGGCTCATCGGAATTTTTTCTACGCGCAAGTTGGTATTTTCATTCACCGAAACCGCATTACTTGTGGTTTTAGAGTCGGACCGGGACCACGACACTTGCACAGCTCCATCCACAGCGAAAGAGACGAGATCGAATACTTTCTTCGACAATCCGCCTTTCGCGGCTAAGCTTGCAGAATAAGTTTTGGCTTTCGAGTGGGCAGAGTTTGCTGAAAAGTTAGTGCCGACAGTCAAACCCCATGGCGCTGCGCCGAGGAATTTGCCGGTGTCTTTAACACTTTTAACCAGGGCGTGTTTTTCCGTGATAAAGAAACTAGCCGGGTTTGCGCGCGCTTCCTGAAAACAATCAAGACCGAACTTCAGTCCCTGAGTTTTCTCAAAGACACCTTTTTTATTGCCCACCGTCGGCATATAATCATTGCCCCAGAAGGCACAAAGCTTAGCGGCTAGGGTGGGCGTCAAAGTTCCTCGATTGGCGAAGTCTGCCAGATCTGCTTTGGAAATTTGCAATTCTTTGCGTAGCTCGGACGACAGCCCCAGTTTGCTTATTAAAGCCTTGTCTTTATCTTTATCAGCGATCGCGTCCAAAGAGATCAAATCCATATTCAGATTTTGCGCAGCCACGGATTTTGCCGTTTGAGCTTTCAATCTTTTTGCGATCTCAGCATTTATCTGCAAACCCTTTTTAACGATTTGATTGATCAAGAATTTTTGCTCAGGCTGTTTGCTCTCGACACCGCTGATAAAATATTGACTCATCTCAGCCGGTTCCACCAACGATAGGGGACGATTTGATTCTGCCGCATCTAAAGTGATAGCGCCGGCGAAAGTTGAAGTAATCAGGCCCGAGTTCAGGTCGATCGCAGAATCCAACGGTTGGCTTGGGTCCTTCAGAGTAATTTGTTTCCCGGAGGTCATTAGCTTGTCTTCCAGGGCGGGATATATTTCTACCAACAAAGTATTGCGATTGCCCAGGGCCTTAAAGTCCGCGGTACTGAAAGTAAACAGTGTATTGATCTGACCACCCAAAACGTTTACAAAGCGTTCCGTATGTGCAACATAAGTGTTCGAAGGGTCGTGCAGTGTGTTTTGCACAACCGCTAATTTAACTAAGTAAATACCGTCACGAATGCGTTCATATTCGCTGCGACCATTTGACAGATTCGAATAAACTAAGATGCGGGGATCCATTTTCATCGCCACAGTTTTTTTCAATGTCAGACTTAAGTTGGCATCGACTTCATAATCGATGGCCTGAGTGCTAAAACTGTAGCCTTCAATCACCATCGAGCTTTGCGGACGCTTGTCGTCTTTGCAGCTCAATGCCAAAGATTCTTTGCGGTCGATATAGCGCATATCACGACCAATCACTCCTTGAGCTTCCCAAGGGTTTAAAATGATTTCCAGTTTTTCATCCATGCCCAACTGTTCGCTGGCAATTTGCACATGACCTTTGATGTAGTGTTGGCATTCGAAGTAATTAAAGGTGATCGATTCGTCCCAGCTTATGCATGAGTTGTGGTCCGTCGTGATTTTTGTCACTTGTGCAGGCTCGCTGTCGGATTGACGGAAGCGTGTGACTTTAAACTCATGGGAACGATTGCTTTTTGAATCCAAACCGTGACGCACGCACGCGGTGATATTGTAATGAATTTCACGGGTCGTTGTCGTTTCTTTGCCGACACGCAGGTATCTAATTTCCAGACGTTGCGATTCGATTTTTGGTTTTTGATAAACCTGTTCATCGACCGCGCCATCTTTTCCTTTATGGGAAATTTGTGTCAAAGAGGAATTAACGAATTCGTTTAATTTGAAGCCTTTTTTCTGAGCGACCATAGTATTTAATTTTAAGAAAGAAGAGCCTTTAATCTGGTCGTATTCGCCAATCAAGTACAGACCATCAAATTTTAAAAGGCCTTGCGGTCCGTTCACTGGAATTAGTTCGATACCGACCATCATTTGCCCGCGGGTGGGGATCACGGGCAAAGTCAATGCGGATTTGATCGCCAAGGTGCCATTGTCCATTTTGACTTCTTGAGAGGGGCTTTCTGCTAGCAGGCGGCGTATTTCTTTGTTGTCTTGCTGATAGATGTGGATCAACTTCAGCTGGGCTTTAAAGTGCCCGGCTGTCAACGGGCGCAAGAACACTTCGCCATTCATCTTGGTCATTTGAATGGAAAGATTCGGGCGTATTTCTACCAAAAGATCTATGCCGTCTTTATGCAGTTTTTGTTCTGTCACGAATAGGCGACCATCTTCAACCCACAGAGGGCGAGTCACGAGTTTTTTTGAATCCAAGGAAAAACCTTTTAAAGCCAGTTGTCCCGCTTCGGCGTCTTGCACCAGGCGGGGCACGTTATTGCCATCTTCGGGATTTAAAACCGGTGTTAAGTTTTCGCCGTGCGACCATGGGTTGATCGCAAACGAAACTTTGCGGACGCCTTTGTGTAAGCCCATCCCCTGAATGGTGCGGGTTACACGAATGTACTGGGACTCCCCTAAAAAATTAAAGGCCACGTCTTCGGACCATGTCACACAGCTTGCGCGGTCTGAAGTCACTTTGGTTTTTGCTTCCGCGATATAAAAATCATGACCAGGAATGGCTTTGTCGTAAGCCACGTCTTTTAGGCAGGCTTGAAAATTAAATACTTTTGATGCGGGCAAAGCAAAGGCCCCTTGTACTGAAGATTCAAGAGCTTTTGACTTTTCCGCAGCCCCTTGTACTGAAAAAGTCGCCGCCGTGTCACCAGGCTCCGACGTGTTTTTGTCTTTGGGGCTTGGTAAATTACAAGCCGCCATCGTCAGGGTAACGAACGCACTTGTGAGGGCTCGTAAAATCAAAGAGTTAGATACCTGCATAGAACGTCTCCAGCTTCAGGAACAATGATTTTTCGCGAGATTGAACGGCATTTGAATACATGAGTTCGGCGTCGGTATATCTAAGCCCCAGGATAAAGCCGTCTTTATTAAAAGCCACGGCAGTTTCGGCGATATAGCCGACACGGTTTGTTTGCAGGGTGTTCGCATTAAAATACGCTACGGCAGCTTCCGGGGCGATTTCGAAGTAGCCACCGGCTAAGATAAAATCGGTATTTTTTGTCACGTGAAAGCGCCCACCTAAGCTATAAAGTGAAGCCGAGTTATAGGCGGCATCCGCTTTGATGTTTTGCACATATTCAGCGCGCACCATGACGTCCATAAAAGAGTAAATAGGAAGCTCTAGCTCGGAAAGAAGCTCAAGGCCTTCAAACTTATTTCTAAATGAAAAATTCGCATCAGAAATCTTATCGACTTCATTTCCAAGAAGACCTGATTTTTGCGCCACCGCAGAGGGTAAATTGTTGAAGGCAAAATAACCCGCAGAGCTCTTCCAGAAGAAATTATTCTCGGATTGCCAATTGAACTTAAGTGCCGCCGTATTGAGTGATGGAGTTGCTTCAAGTTCTTTGGTATTCGTGCTTAAGGACGTTGATGTCGGAATGGCGGTTTCTAAAGCCAAGGATGTCTTAAAGTCCCCATTCTTATATAGCACCTCTGAACGCGCTGCTGGGAAGGCTAATTCATCCATCAAAAGTTGTGTGTGCATATGGCGCTGATTCAAGGCTCCCGCTGAAAGGCGTAAAGCTTTTAGAGGTAAATAATGAACGGCCGCCTGATTCAAAGAGATTTTGCTCTCGGGCTTGTCTGCACCGTCAAGCGATTGAGTTTGGCCCGATTGCAGACGGAATGCGGGTTGGATGTCTAGGTGTAGGTTAGAATTCAGAAGGTATTTCGCCTTGAACTCTGTCCGGAGGTCGACGGTTTTAGACTGGCTTTGCTGGTCATGTCGATCGATGCCAGAAAGGCGTAAACGCCACTCAGCAGAGAATTTGCCCTCGGGTTTAGCATCGACCAATGGCATAGCCAACTGGCCCTGTCCCAAAGCTGAGAAGGCCTGTACCGTAATGAGAAAATATGTCGCTAATGCGGCTCTTTTCATAAAACCCCGTATTCAGGCTTTCAATGTTCAAGTTTCATGCTGAGCAAATTGGTTCCCATTTCAATAATAGAAGACTTCAATTCAAGGTCTTTATACAGCTGCCGTTTTTTGTCGGCCCCTTCGGGACAACCAGAAATATTCTCGAGTTAGGTAGGTGACTAATTTTTAGACACCCCCGAACGTGAAAATTGTGTAACTTGAGACTTCCTAGATCTGTCCCCACAATTAAAAAGTGGGCATATTTCAAATTACATTTATTTTCGTTTTTTTATTTTCATCCGCTAGTTGGGCGGAGCGGTGGGTGATTGCGACTTTAGAGTGGCCGCCTTATATTTGCTCGGCATGTGCAAAAAATGGGGCCGCTGCGGATGCCCTTAGAAGTCTTTTGAAAGACCAAGGTATCACCGTCGAGTTTGTGTTCTTTCCTTGGGTGCAGGCGCAGAAAAATGGCGCCAAGCCAAAGTACGTTGGTTATTTTCCGGCGTGGCGTGAAGAAGTTTTGCCGGAATTTAACAGTTCAAAAGCCTTGTTTTCTTCACCGGTAGTTTTTTTGCAACGCAAAGAGGCCCCATTAAAATGGCAAAATCTGCACGATCTTCGTGGCAAAACTTTCGCGGTCACACAGGGCTACGGCAATACGCAAGAATTCAATCGCCATGTCAAAGACGGGACTTTTAAAATCCTGACCGTGCTCAGTGATGAAATCACTCTCAAGCGTTTGGCAGAAGGCACTGTGGACGGTGTTTTGATGGATTACAAGGTGGCGCAGCACTATCTGAAAGCCTTGCCGCAGACCTTGACTAAAAGTATAGAGATCAATCCTAAGATAGTCGAAATCAAAGAGCTCTATTTCGCCTTTAACAAATACAGTCCCGGCCAACTCAAGATATTAAATGCGTTGATCGAATCTGCGAATTTCTCTAAGAGCGTCGATACGTTTCTTTTGCAAGGCCCCTAATAGGGGCACGGCCATCAACGCTGCAGATTCTTTTCAATCGCTGAAATCAAACGCACGGTGGAGTTGCGATTCTTGCCTATTTCCAGGCGAATCTCTTCTTTGATTTGTGGGGTTTGCGGCTGCAGTTTCTTCATTCGCTGTAACAGTATTACGACGTCATTCACGGCGTGCACAACTTGCACAATCATGCCCGAAGAGAAATTCTTTTTTTGATAAAACAAAGCTTCTCGATTGTTGCGATGAAAGGGACCGACCATCACCGGCAAGCCGGCGGCCAGGGCCTCCATCACGCTGTGTACTTGCTTTTTAAACGAGCCCCCGACAAAAGCCACATCAGCCCAAGTGTAGAGCTCGGCCAGGATGCCTACTTGATCAATAAGCAACACGGTATTCTCGGGCCACTGTGCTGTTTGCGAATAGCGCACGGAAGAAAGACCGACCGCCTGAATTTGTTTTTCTAAAAACTCAAGATGTTCCGCCGTGGTTTCGTGAGGCGCAATAATGGTCTTCACAGGTGTGGCGCTCAGTTTGCCCAAGGCCGGAACGATCACGGCTTCATCTTCAGGCCACGTCGAGCCCGCAATAAAAATAAACTCTTCCGGACTGGGAATGAGTTCATTCTTTAAGGCCTTGGGATTTTCCAAACGATGAAACACCTGATCAAAACGGGTGTCGCCACTAGCTATAACTGGCGTTCTTAAAGACAAGGTTTTCAGGTTTTCAATGTCTTCCGCAGACACACAGTGAATTTCGGTGAGGCGATCTAATGTGTACTTGGTTAAGTGCCGAGTCAAACCGCGCAGGCGCGACGAGTTGTCAGCAAAAGTTGCAGAAAATAAAATTGCCGGAATATTTTTTTGTACGACACTTTGCAAAAGTACGGGCCACACATCGGTGCGTGAGATCAACAGCGCCCGCGGATTCCATCGCGTCACGAAAGCATCCATCGTCTTGGATCTGTCCCAGGGTAAAGAGGCCCATACGTCGACGTCACTTAATCCGGCCAGAATTTTCTTCGCCGACGGGGAGGAATATGTCACTAACACCGGGGTTCCAGGGTATTGTCGCTTTAATTCGCGAATCACCGGGCGCGCGTATTCAATTTCACCACTGGCCGCATGAATCCAGAACGGCGAAGATTGTGCTAAGGAGGCTTCGCTGCCGGCGACTTTGATCTGATAAAAGCCGGCGTTACGATCTTCGATCATCTCGCGCAACTTCCCAGAAAGCACAGGGCGAAAGAGCTGTAAAAGCAGAAAAGCTAACGGAGAAATTATAAATTTATAGAAATAAAAAACCACAGCACTCATGCGCGCGCATCCAAAGATGTTTTAATTTGAGCGGCGACTTGGGCCGGCGTAATGTCGACCAAGCATTGTTGAAACTTTTCTTTATTCACGCAAGGTCCTTGACCGTGTTTGCTGCACGGGCGACAAGGTAAATCAATTTCCATTACGGTGGTTAAGGGCCGTGACGGAAAACCAAAAGGTGCAGGCCCCATCAGCGCAATGGCCTTGTGACCAAGCTGTTCAGCCGCATGCAAAAGCCAAGTGTCGTTAGTGACCAGGACAGATGACAAAGCGACCACTCCAGCACTGGTCGTGAGTGAGCATTTGCCGGCCAGATTTAAAACTCGGTCGGGGGCTACGTCATAAATATCTGAAATAAATGAATCTTCCGGGCCGCCCAATAGGACAAATTTTTGCCGTGGCAAAAGGCGGATCAGATCTTTAAAGTACTCTTTGGGCCAGCGCTTTAAAAAGTGCGCCGCCGAGGGAGCTAGGGCGATAGCTCCCTGGTATTCTCCTAATATTGCGCTGGCTTCGAAATAACTTTCTTCACTTAAGAAGAGTTGCGGAGCTGGCGGGAGATTTTTCGCAACTCCCCAAGGAGCTAAAGGTTCCAGTAAATCGCGCTGACCTGAAAAAGGCATTTCGAAAGTGTTGATACGAAAACGGAAAAGTAAAAACCTTTTCCAACGACGAATCGAGCGCCGAATAAAGTGAGGACCCAACCCCAGAAATCCCCAGGGACGCAGTATCCAGGCAATCACGCGTGAACGCATGTTGTTATGAGCATCATAAATATGCGTGAATTTTTCGCGGCGCATGAGGAAACACAAACTTAACAATCCCTGTAAACCGGCTTGGCGATCAAATTCCCACACGCGATCAATCTGTGGATGGTTCTTTAATAAAGGCCCCATGTCCTTGCGTGTAATCCAGTGCACCTCGGCCTCTGGATACTGCGCTTTAAGAGCCGCAGGGACGCTTAAAGTCTGCACGACATCGCCAAAGGCTGAAAAGCGAATGACTAAAAATTTAGCACTTTTGGGGGGCCTAAGTATCATGCCGTAAGCCTAACAAAGACGCCGAAAAAGGTCACTTGTTTAAAAGATATTGGTAGGAAGCTGCAGAAAGGGGGGAGACAACGGCACAACCCTTGATCTATATGGGTGGTTAGGAGACCTATGCCTTTTGTAAACATGCCCACTTTGGGGCCCCTATTTAGTGCTCTTTTACGCATCCTTTTAGTTTTGGCAGCTCCGGCCGTGGCATGGTCGCAAGTGCAATCGGAGATGCGGTTATTCTCTGATTCATTTATCAGTCCTGAGTTTGAAGCCACGCAAAAAACCAATTATCAGTTTGTCGGGGCTCACTTAAAGACCGATCCATTTTCTGAAAACGATTTTAAGTTAGACGTCGCCGGTGGTGTCGCTATGGGCGCGCCGCTGTTAAACTATCTCAATATTTCTGAATTTTATGTGCAAAGCCAACAGAATGAAAGTGAGACTTTCTATCTGGGGCGCAAGCGCATGTTATGGAGTGAACTCGATGCGCGCTGGGATATGGGTGTGTGGGAGCCGGTATTTAAATGGAATCCTCTGGCCCCAGAACGCCAGGGCTTGACCGGTCTTTATTGGCAAGTCGATAAGCAGTTTTACAATTTGGTGCTCTTTGCTTCGCCTCTCTATTTTCCGGATCAGGGACCAAGCTTTGAAATTGAAAATGGCAGCTTCGTCAAGGGCAACCCGTGGTTTCGCCGTCCACCAGAAAGCATTCGTATCTGGAGCGAAGCGACCGCTATCGACTATAAATTTGATAAACCCAACGAAACCCAAGTGGTCCTGCAAAACTCCTTCGGCATGAAGCTGGCGTTTGGGGACCCTCAGGCCTTGCGCGCGCAATTGAGTTATATCTATAAGCCAGCCAATCAATTGGCGATCGGTTACGAGGGGATGCTTGATGTCGCCCAACTCAAGGGGGCCGTGAACTTGCAGCCACAGGTTTTCTATCATTCTCTTGCTGGCGCTGATGTGACTTACAAAGTCGCGCAAGTACGCATGGGTGTTAGTGCTTTGTTTGATCGTCCCAATAAAGACAACACCTTTGAGTCTCAGTGGACGCATCCTGTTTTTGAGGATGCGGTGTTGATTTCGCCCTTTATTGAATGGAGCAATCGGAATTGGGGCGTCAGTTTACAGCACTTAGATATTTTCGGTGGAGCCGTAAAAGAAGAAGGTGAATTGGCCAATCCGGGGCGTGCGCCTTTGATGACTCGGTATGCTTATCGCCAGGCCCAGCAATTGTCATTGATGGGCAATATCGATTTCAAAAAAGGTCGTCGCCTGCTCAACAAATTAAGTCTGATTCACTCGGAAAAAAATGCTTTTGATTTAATACGCATTAGTTCCCGCATGCGTCTTTCCGGTTTGTGGTCGATCTTAGGTGAAATGCAATTGGTCAAAGCCAGTCCCTTAACTGTGGACAATCAAAACGACATTGCGCAGTTCGATAACAATGATCGTTTTATGGTCGGGGTTGCTTATGTTTTCTAAAATTTCCAGAAACCTATTTTGCGCCGTCGCCCTGGTCTTGGCCGTGACTGGATGTAGTGAATTCCTAAACGGTAAAAAGTCTGAACCCGAAGTTATCGAGTTTTCCGACTCGCGCTTGGTGTGCTTAAAAAGTATTCCGGCGCAACTAGAGCAGTTTTCGATCGGTGAAGCGAAAGAAAATGAAATTCGGGCCGGCTTTGACTGTATGGCAGACGCTTTATTGTATTTCAATAAACGCACTTTTGGCTCGGTTGAAAACGGCTACACCGTTGAAGAAATGCGTCGGTTTTTCGGAAAGTATTTCTTAAAAGAAAATAATGTATCTCCCGAGTTTGCCGGCGAGTTGATGAAAATTAAGAAAGCCCTTTTAGGCGGTTCGACCGAACATATCACCAAAGACGAAGTCGTACGATTGGTAGAGATCTTGAAAGTCACTCGTGACGAGGCCGTGGAGCTGGCTCCTCACATGAAGATTCTTTTAAGTGCCAAGGATCAGAAAAAGGCAGATTGGGATAAAATCACAGCGGCGGTCGCGCAATTTCGTCGCGGTCTGCTGCGCCTCCTTGAAAAAACACAAATTGCGAAATCGGAGTATAGTTTTGAGGATGCTAAAAAAGCTTTTTCAGGGTTTGCGGATTTCATTCGTGGTGGAACGCCCTTTGCGCCTTACAATTTGTATAGCGAATGGGTGCCCGTTGTTGAATCTGTAAAAAATGTTTTATTGGGTTCGCGGGCGCACTTTGTCGATTTACCACAATGGAGTGCTGGACTAGACAGCTTTGTGGATCTTTACGAATTGGCATTAAAATATCACCACTCGCTTCGTGATATGGATTTTAGCAATGCGGCAAAATTACGTCAGGTGAATCAATTTATCGCCCAGACGTTAAAGCTTTTGAGCAATTCTCATCAGATGCAGACCACTGGGCGAATTCCTTTGCACGATATCGATTATCTCCTGGAACAAGTCGTGCCCAAATTTTCTAAAACCCTAGACATCAAGGCCTTAAAAAAGTCTTATCGAGTTATCTTGATGAAGATGTTAGATCCGGCCCGTCTGCAAGATACCAGATCTTTGATAGGTCTTGAGCGTAAACATTTAGCGACCTTGCAACGTGAGTTTAATATTTGGCGCTTACAGCAAAGTTTTATCGATCACTTGCCGTTTAATCAGCAAGGCTCTATCGCCCAAGAGGATATTCTTGCGGCCTATCGAAAATTTAACAAAACTTTTGTCATTGAAAAGGGACTGTCTGACGATCCATTCGAACAAGCCGCCTATGAATTGGCGTGGTTAGATCTGGGCGATATCCTGGGTCGAGCATTCATGGTCAGCTTCAATCCCCAAGGACGTTTAAATATTTTCCCTTCAAGCGCTCAGCCCCCATTGCAGTGGAAAGGGCTTATGAAAGCCAACTTGACGCGGGCTTTGTCGCGCATGTTGTTGTTAGGTTATGGTGACAAAACGCAAGGTCGGATGAGCAATGCCACGATGAGCAAACAACAATTGATTTCTTGGTACGATGATTTCCAAGAGCTCGGATTGAATCTAAATATCTTTGATCGACGTTCCGCCAATTCCGGCGAGCGCAGTTTCTTAGAGGCCAACTTTTTCACGTTCAGCGGAGACGGTAATGAGGTGATGAGTGGCCATGAAACTTTTGAGTTCGTCAGCACTTTATTTGCGGCGGGGCTTTCGACTGCGGATGCTTTACGAGTCCATATGGAAACCGCAAAGTGCACGGTGCCCACGAAGGATGTTTTTGATTTTCCTTTAATTAAAGAACTGTGTTTTAAACACCACCTGCGTGAACACATCGGTGTGTACTTTAATAATTTGCCAGGCCTGGTGAAGTTCGTGCGGTCCTTAGATGATACACAGTGGAATGAGTTTTATGGTTATCTGGCCGTTGCATCGGCGGTTGAAGGTCAACGTTTGATGTTTGTTGAAACCGCAAATATTCGCACGATGGTGATGATTCTGCATTATATCGAAGGTGTCATGGTGATGTATGACCGCGATGATTCAGGGGCCCTGTCTTTGCAGGAGGTCTTCACCGCGGCTCCGCGCTTTACGCCATTTTTTAGATCAGTCACCGGTGTGGATTCAGAAGCCATTCTGCAAGCAGGTTTTGCCCATTTGGTTTTCCGAGGCACAATTCCCGGGGCCGATGCGCCCAGCGCGGAGCAAAATGGCTTTATGGCCAAAATTCGCAAAGGCATTGCCACGATCAAGGATCTAGCCAATTTTGGCCTGGATACTTTACGTGGAGTCGGTGAGGCTCGTCGTATGGAAATCGCACGCCTTTTCGGAACATTGAAGGATCAATTGAATAAGCCGTAAAATTGCGTTAGGGTCGTTAAAGATGACTCTAAAAGCGATATATATTCTTCTTTTGTTAAGCAGTGTGACTTTCGTGGCGCAGGCATCTTCTATGGAAGAAGAAGTGCCGGTGGTTATCCGCGCACCAGCAGCTGTGGTCTCCGCAGATCAAATGGCTTCTTTACATCCGGAATCCAGGGCACGCATTCAAACGATTGTTGATAATAAAACCTTAAAAGCTATCAGCAACTCTCGGGACTGGTTTATCGGTGAAATCATTGCCATTGAATCGCAAACGCCTTCAACTGGGATCATCGGTTTTGTCGAGGTCACAGGTGTCGACAATCGTCAAGATGGCACTTATGAAATCACCTGTCAGTTGTTGCGCCAATCGCGCCAGCACTTCATTCAAATCGGTGATTTGATAATGCACTTGGATCTGAGTTCAAACAATGAGCGCTACAAGGGCAGCACAGATTTAATCGTCACTCAAGAAGCGAAAAGCATTTCTTCCAAGTACAAACCTCTTTTTACTCAAGGTGTTGCGGTCGGGGACACCGCGCAGACGTTGTGGAAGGACGAGTTTTTAGTAACGTGGTACGGGCAACTGCATTACGGCCTAAAAGAGTGGCTGACCGTCAGCACCTTAGTTCCGGCGAACTTTTTAGGCGCTGCGAATGCCGGAGTAAAGGCGCAAATGTATGAGTCTTATTCGAATGTTTTTGCTGCGGGTCTGAACTATGCAAAAATTCCTAATCAAACAGGTTCAACACTGAACTTGAATCTTCATTGGGATTCGATCTCTTCAGAAAGCGTGGTTTCGCACACTCTTTTAACCATCGCTCTTTTTACTTTTGAAGATGCACAGGATACCACGGCGATTAAGTCTTTAGGAACCAGCTCTTTGCAAACAGGGTACGAGTTTATCTTAGACAACTGGGATCGAGTGCTTTTGGGCCCCAGCTATAACTTCGAAAAGAAAACGGTCGGGGGCTACCTGACTTATTTAAAAATTTGGGATCATTTTCATCTTAGTTTTTCTTTAAATGCCACAGACGTGGCGACACTTAAGTTTTCTCCGGTGGATGGTTATTATTTGCTTTTCGATGCCTATTGGAGATTCTAAGACATGAATCGTTTTTTTGTAGTAACACCTTTGGATTTTGAAACGGCGACTTTGCAAGAAATGAAGGACATCTGGCCTTTTTTACTAGGGAAGGATGCCAAGCCCCATGGACTGCCATTTCCCGACGTGCAGGTTCTTGAAGGTGGTTTAGAATTTGAAACCGAACTTGTTGTGGGTGTGCAGCTAAATTTCTTTCTTAAGACCGCCAACCGAGTCCTGTTGCGAATGGCTTCTTTTAAAGCCCGCGACCTGCCGAAGTTTTATCAAAAGTTTAAGTCTCTTCCGTGGCTTGAATATCTGCACAGCAGTCATGTCGAATGGAAAATTGCAGCACAAAAAAGTCGTCTTAATAATGAAAAGCGTCTGCAAGAAAGTGCACAAAGTGCTTTGCAAGAAATCTTTCCGAGTAAACACTCAAGTGAAGCCAGTGGCAGCATTTTTATTCGTATGGATGATGATCTATGCACGATTAGCTTAGACACTTCAGGCGAGCACCTCCATAAAAGAGGTTGGACGGCTTTGCGTGGCGATGCTCCTTTGCGTGAAACGATTGCTAGTTATATGTTAAAGTCCCTTATTGGAGCGAACGCCGACGAAATTAATGCCGTGACATTATTGGATCCCATGATGGGTTCGGGAACCTTGCTTGTCGAAGCTCGGGCCCTGTGGAGCGGTCAGTTTTTGCGCCCTTATGCTTTTCAAAAATGGAAAAAGGCCCCGAAGCTCTTTCTGTCGCCATCATTTGCTTTAAATTATGAAATCCCGGCTCAACCTCAGTTTAAAAAGTATCTGGGTTTTGATATTAGCGGGAATATGGTCTCTATCGCCTCAGCAAATTTTGCCGAAGTTGAAAAACAGTTGCAGCAAACCGGAAAGAAGCCGTTTCAAGCTGCCGCTAACGAGTTCAATCATGTGGATGCCATCGAAGAGGCGCAAGCTCCGGAAGGTTCTGATCCCCTGTGGATGATTTTAAACCCACCCTATGGGGAGCGTCTGCCGGTTGCGATCAATGGCGGCTTGCCTCAGCTAGCATCCGTGCTTTGCTCGCGTTATAAGCCGCAAAGAATAGGTATTTTATACCCGGAGAAGGAAAAGATCAGCCCAGCCCCCAAGGGCTACCGTGTCCTTAAAGAGAATAGGATCAACAATGGCGGACTTCGCTGCCTGTTCACAGTTTTGACACGCTTGTAAAATTTCAAGATTTGGTCAGAATTTGCAACTCGGCGAAATCTCCCTAGAAGTTTCAAATATTTCCAGTTACATTGCCGGCATGAAAACGAACACATTTTTTTCAAGCCTTCTTCTTTCTTCCCTGGTTTTGTCTTTCACGGCCTGCACTCCTCGGGACGTGGCTGTTTCTAATGGTGTTCGCAGCAACATCCAGAAATACCAAAATAAAAACAGAGGCGGTAACTCGGCCCAAGGTTCTGGTGATAAGTTCACTTTGAACACTTTTACTTTAGCGGGTGTTTTCGCAGAGAAACAAATCGAAGCTTTAGAGATCATTAAAGTCGCTAAGGGTTCAACGGATGCGGAAAAAGCAAACTTTAAGGTTGCTGCCGGTGAAGATAAGGGTGACGGGATGGTGATCGTTCAGCTTGATAGTGTAACGACTCCGATTGAATACGACGGTATCGAAGGTACTTGGAGTTCTAAGATTACAAAAAACTTGGACGTCACAGTTCCTAATAAAGAAGACGTTGTGGGGCTTTCAGCGAAGATCGCACAAAGATGTGTGAACTCGAAAACGAAAGCCTCTGTTCCTTGTAAAGTTGAAACCACAGCTGATGCCGTGGGAAAAAAGGGAACTTTCGCGAACATGATCGAATCTGACTACAAGCTGAATGTGACTGCGGGAGATTCCGAGAATTTAGTGAAGGTTTCTTTGACTTCCAAAGGTAAATTCGTAGGTTCTAAAGGCAGTGCGGCTGATTCAACGGAAATGAAGATCACTTTAGAGATGGTTGTTGATAAAGCATCTTTAGCAACCAACCAAGTGGTGATTGTTTCTTCAAACATGCGCGCTGAGTATCAAAACCCAAGCAAAGACAAAATGTTCTTTATGACTTTGTCGGGTGCCAACGTGACAGCAAATATGGAGCCGATGTGCAACAACTTGATTGGTAAACACGCCGTGGCTGCAGGTGACAAAAACAAATTTACGGCAGCGTTTGATAAGTCTTCAATTACCATCGAAGGTAAGAACTGGACGAAGAATATCGCCGCTTGCGGTAAGCGCCCAACGGTGGATGTCAGTCGTTTACACGTTTACTAGTTTTTTTAAGTTTGAATTAAAAATTAAAAGCCCACATCTTTTCGGATGTGGGCTTTTTTTTTGAGTTTCGTTGAGTTGTCTTAATCTATTCAGCTGTGACGGCCATGCGAAGTGTCGCCATCCGTGCTCGGGTTTTGTAAGAACTTGGCGTAGCTACTTAGTCTTTTTCTTTGCTGGCTTTTTTGCTGGGGCTGCGGGCTTTGTCGGCTCAGCAGAGGCTTCGTCTTTTACTGGGGTTTTCGCCGGGCTTCTTTGCTTTAAGCGTACATATAAAGGGAAGTGATCGGCAACACCATCCTGACGATCGTAATCCCAGCGTTTCGGATATTTACCCCGTTTTAAATGAATATCATTGTAGCGAATGACATCGATAGTGTTTGGTTCCATTTGGTAGCTGCCTTGGCCTTCAGCCAAAAGGGCCGGGCTGTACACATGAGCATCAAGGAATGACCAGGCTTTGCGATAATTGTGCGTGCCTTTACATTCTTTACATCCGACAAAATGAGATACCGCGCCACCTTTAGAAAGAATATCGGCGAAGATTTTGTGATTCTCTTCTTCTTCATGGGAAATATTTAAGTCTCCGCCAAAGATCACCATGGCATTCGGGCCTTTGGCTTTGATCAGCTCGACCGCGAATGCAGAGATCTGTTGACGCCAGTAAGTGGGGTTGGCCTGTGAAGGAAAGTGCGCCGTCATAAACGTGATGGGGTCACCGTTCGGGGCTTTGACGGTTACTTCAAGGATGCGACGTGAGCGTTCCATCCATTCGCGATCTTTTTCTTCTTTGGGTTTCCATGGGATCGGATGCAAGATCGGTTTGCCGACCAGAGGGAAGCGCGACAGAAACGCCAAATTGATACCGCGTTTGTCGGGTCCATCGATGATCACTTGCGTCTGATAGTTCGCGTCCTTGAGGTATTCTTTATTCAGTTGAGCAAGGACAACATCGCTTTCAATTTCGATGATCATCAAGTTGTCCGGACCCTTGCCATCAACACCCAAAATAACATTAGCTAGGTTTGCTAGCTTCTTATTAAGAGCTTCAGGGGTCCAATCCGTGCCTAGGCATTCATTACGACGATAGCTGCTGTCGTTGTTGGCATCACAAGCCGCACGAAGCTTCGGGTCACTTTGTTTCAGTGATAAAGGCAAGTATGTTTCGTCATTGTGACCTGGCGTCTTCACGGTGTCGAAAAGGTTCTCGACGTTAAACGACATCACAGAGATTTCATCTTCGCCTTTCGGTGGAAGCTGCCACTCGCTTTTGCGGAAGGAAACCGCACAGCCAAGGGAAAAGACTAAATGAGCAACGAAGAGGGATTGGATTGAAACTCGTAATATTTTCATGGCGCCACCATAACAAAGAGTCGCGTCGCATCTCAAGGGAAAGATTCTTTTGGTTTTTGTTCAGACATACCTAGTCTAAGTTTTTGAAGGTTGCCCAATGCGTCGCACTATGGCATAAGCAGTGAACTTTTCAGGTTCGTGCTTAGGGGAGACTTCATGATTCGCTTTTTGACTTTGGCTGTATTGTTCGCATTTGCTATGAGCTCTTCCATCTCAGCTCAAGCTGCGGTCCTGGACGGTGACGACGCTGTTGTTTCTGCTTCTGGTGGCCAGTTTAAAGATTGGACTTTAAGTTTCTTCTCTATCGCTTCGGTCGATAACATGCGCCCTGGTAAATCGACTTCGGATGCGCGCTCGATCAGCTCTTACGACTACCTGTCTGCGAATTATAAATTAGATTACGACCAACGTGTTTCCGTGCGCTTGCCTTTTTATCTCAACACGGATGGCACAAACGCGTACGGCGATAAAGTGTCTTCAGAGCTAGCGATGGCTGACATTCACGTGGTGTACTCGAACTACGATTTGGGTTACATCGGGGATGTGGACCTTTCTGGCAAAGTGAAATTGTATCTTCCTACCAGTCGCCGTTCGGCGAATTCTCGTCAGGTCACCCAAGTGCGCCTTGAGGGCTATGCGGATTATGCGATCACGCGTTCTATCTTGATCGCCTACATCGTGAAACCAGATATTTATTGGCAAACTCAAACCGTTGCGATCAACGACACGGTTCCTCAATATGCTGATGGTACTTATATGCGCGATCCGCGCGCAACCACTCAACAGTACGGCCTAGAACACTATATCCAGTTGCAATGGACAATAAACTCCATCTTCAGTTTGGCCTCTAAAACGGGCATTGATGAAGGCTGGTACCACTCGTCTGCTGCTGAAGACATCGACGGTTCTCACGTTACTCGATTGCGTTTAGGTTTAGACTTGTGGATTCGCCCGGTGCGAGGCTTGTCCTTCACTTTAGGCGTCAGCAATGAAACAAATCTTGGTTACGCTCGTAATAATGACAACATTCGCTTCGTTGAACCTGAAAATACGCAGTATTCTTTGATGACTAACTGGGCGATTTTCTAAAAAAAGACAGTCTCGCAAAAAGCGCGACCTCTAAAGTCCTTTAGTGAAATATTAAAATCAGATCTTGAAGTGATGTGCTTCGCCTGTCATAGGATTCAGAAATCTTAACTCGCAGGCCTGCAATTCAATACGGTCTTCGGTATAAATTTTCTCGGCACCATAGGCATGATCCCCAACGATGGGGTGGCCGTGAAAGCCCATCTGTGCGCGAATTTGGTGGGTTCTGCCAGTGTGCAGTTGGATTTGTAATTCCGTTCGCAGATTTTCTAAAGGGGTTGCTGATAAAACTTCTAAGACACACTCCTGCCAGCCGGGATGCGCTTCTTTGGCAACCTTTTTGGGGGCGCGTGGGGAGGGCTCCATAAAGTGTGTGAGTGTGCCGACAAAGTTAGTTTCACCTTCGACCGTGGCGCGATAGATTTTCTGAATCTCTCTGGTAATCAAAAGTTTATTAAAGGCTGACTGAAATTCTGTGCTTTTCGCGTACACAATCAAGCCCTGCGTGGGGACATCTAGGCGGTGAGTGCCAAACAGCTGACAACCGACAGCTTTTTCCAAATACGCTTGTAAATTTTCTTGGATATTGTCGACGCTTGCGTGCACCGGGAGTCCTGCGACTTTATTGACGACGACAAAGTGTTCGTTGTGAAAAAGAACTCTTTCGTTCCAGCGCCCATCATCGCAAAGAAAGCGGCGAGGCTTGGTGTGAACTCTTAAATAGTCACCAACAGAAACCGAGGAATTTTCTTTTAAGCGTTGATGGTTTAAATAAATCGAACCAAGGTTGAGCAAAAATTCACTCTGCATTCGATCAAAATTCAATGTGCTTAATAAAACATCAAAAACAGATCCCGACTGTGGGCTTATTATGTGTCGAACTCCGTATTCAAATCCTCTGGCGCTCTGCATGCTAATCCTTCTAACCCAAAAACTACTCATAGCACGGTGTAGCAAGTGTGTTCAAGCACCAGCATTTCATTCATATTAAAGAGCTCAGGAGAACTCAATATTGGAATTTGCTAACGAACCGATATTTCAGTGGATGTCTCAGTTCGCTTATCAACCGGGTATGGTCTATGCGGGCCTTGTCGGAATGATGATTCTGTCCTCTGTGGGGTTTCCTCTGCCTGAAGAAGTCACGTTGATCAGTGTCGGTATCTTAGCTTTTATGGGAGCCCACCCCCAACATTTTCCTCCGCCCTATGAAGGAGCGCCCGTCGTCAGCGTACATACGGCTTCGATTGTCGCGTTCAGCGCGGTCATCATGAGTGATTTTATTATCTATCTTATCGGACGAGTTTTTGGCCGTAAGCTTCTTTATCATCCTCGGGTCCGCAAATTTTTCCCTGAACACATGATGAAACGCGTGGAAGAGTGGACTCATAAATACGGTGCTTACGCTTGCGGTATTTTTCGTTTTACTCCTGGGTTGCGTTTTCCGGGGCATTTAGCCTGCGGAATGCTTCGCTATCCCGTGTGGAAGTTTCTGGTGATTGACGGTGTGGCGGCATTGATCAGTGTGCCGACGCAAATATACTTGTTGGCACATTACGGTGAACCGATTCTGATGAAGCTACGCCAATTTAAATTGGTGGTCTTTGCACTCATCGGGGTCTTGTTGATTTATTTCTTAGTTAAAAAACTTAGAGACCGCTGGAAAACTTCACGCGCGGCCTAAAATGAAAAACTCCGCCAAACTTCTTTACGCCTGGCGGAGTTCAAATAATTATTTTATTTCGCTGCCGCGGCAGATTGCCGCGCGATCATTAAGCTGACTTCTTGCCGAAAACCGCTTCCGGGGTCAGTTCGCAACACAAATGCAAGGCCACGGGTTTGGCGTGAAACTTGGGTTCCGTGTCGCTCCAGAAAATCTTTTCGTAGCCACTTTGCAAAGCAAAAACTTCTTCGCGAATTTTAAATATTAAACCCGCGGGCGAGCCTAAGAGCCAATCCATTTGTACTAAATAGAATGCTTCCTCTAGCTCCAGGGGATTTAGGGACGTGATAAAGGGTTTTGGCAAATTGTCCACCAAGTGGCAGGCATTGTGCGAGTACTTGTGGAAGGCTTTTTCCATGGGGTTCACCAGAAGTTTTTCGATTTTGCTATCAGGTGTTTTCGGTCCAGAAAAAGGTTGCGCCAGCTTTTTGAAATTCCAATACAAAAGAGCATCATTTACGACGTATTCCGCGCGTGGCAGATAGTCAGTTATCGCATCCACTTTTACGCCTTCGTGTGAGGGGTCTTCCGTGTGCGCGTTGTGATCTACGGCCACCAGGCTGCGCAAGTGATAAAGGAATGAATAAAGCGTATGCATTTTTTCAACGAAGGGTTTCGAAAAGTTCACGCCGAAATTGTACAATAACGGAGCGCCAATTTTATTTTCAAAATCTTGGAAAGCATCTAAAAGCGGCCACAGGGCTGTTAAGTCAACTCCCCATGGTTTCATGGCTTGTTCGAAGGTGTCGTTGAAAAGACTTTCAAATTCTGTACACCATTGTGGATTGACCATTTTAAGCTGTGATTGCAAAGCGCGAATTCGCGTTTGTGAACGCTCATAAAGTTCGATATGCGGATCTAACGTCTTAAAGGCCTCGCACGCAAAAGAATAATCCATGTGCGGAGTCGCCACGGGGCTTTTGATATACTGATTTAGTTTGACCAATGACAAGCCCGCCAAGGCGTCTGCCATATATTTAAACGGAGCCGAGGGTTTGAATTTCGCATAGTTTTCCTCTTGATTCCAAAACTGAACTTTCAAAGGCTTCCAAGTGCTGCCTTTTTCCATCGTCACATCAAAACCTAAACGCAAGCTCTTCTGCTTCATAGAGACTCCTTCAACGAACCTTTATCGGATAAAGAAGGTTCTTGTTTGAGTCCGGGAATTCACGCTATAACCTAGACCTATGGTTGGATTTGGTGCTTGGATCGATGCGCATGGACACTTGGCTGACCCTCGTTGGGAGGGGCAGCATGACGACGTCATCTTGCAGGCTCGCAGCAAGGGCCTTAAGTTCTTTATGCAAGGGGGCGTGGACCCTGCAGACTGGCAAAGGCAGCGCGATTTGGTCGCGCGCTTTCCAGGGCATATTGGGCTGTGTTTCGGCTTGCATCCTTATTGGGTCGCTGCCCATGATGCCGAAGCCTGTGAGGCCGCTTTAGACCTTTTAGCGGCGCAATTAGGTGAGGCTCAAGCCATCGGGGAGATGGGTTTGGATTTTCGTCCCCACATCATGAAAGATTCGTTGGATTTGCAGTTTTCAATTTTCGAACAACAAATCGAATTGGCGCATATTTCTCAAAAACCGATGGTTCTGCATATCGTGCAAGCTCATGAACAAGCTTTGCGCGTCTTTGACTTGTGGGGTGTCCCGAAAGCCAAAGGGTTGGTGCATTCTTTCAATGGCAGCGCCAAAAAGGCCGAGGACTTCTTAAATCGGGGATTGTATTTGTCTATTGGGGGCCCGGTGTGCCGCCCGGATAATCAAAAGTTACATCAAGCCGTGAAAGAAATTCCCTTAGAGTTCCTCTTGGTTGAAAGTGATACTCCAGATCAGGGGCCGCCAGCTTTTAAAGACCAATTAAATCCCCCTGAAAGCATCTGGGAAGTGGCTAAAACTGTGGCAGAAATAAAATCACTTGATCCTCTAG
>JABWCO010000029.1 GCA_013360185.1 Bdellovibrio sp. | reverse complement strand
AACCAATTGTATGGGATTGCAGAGCAGAAACCGGCTTCAATCACCGGTACTCCTATGGAAAACAAAATAAAAAATAAGGAGGGAAAATAATGACCTTGACTCATGAAGAAAGTTTTATTCGTAAATATATATTTTCAACCGATCACAAAATGATTGGTAAACAGTATTTTATTGCAGGGCTATTTATGGCTTTTGTTGGAGGATTTTTAGCGTATGTTTTTAGGATGCAGCTTGCCTACCCCGGGCAGAGCATTCCATTGTACGGAAAATTAACTCCTATCGGTTACAACTCAATGGTTACTATGCACGGGACTGTAATGATTTTCTGGGTGGCAATGCCTTTGCTTCTAAGTGCTGCAGGAAATATACTGATTCCACTCATGCTCGGCACAGACGATATGGTTTTTCCAAAATTAAACATGCTATCGTTTTGGGTATTTTTTATTAGCATGGTTATTCTACTCGCTTCATTTTTTGTTCCCGGTGGTGCCTTTGGTGGCGGTTGGACAGCCTATCCTCCTTTATCTGCCGATGGATACCCAAAAACTCCTCCTCCACTTTATTCAGGGGGAACTCTTTGGGTAATTGCAGTTGCACTCGAATTTGTTTCCATGCTCATGGGTGGGATTAATTTCATCGTCACCACAGTCAACAAAAGAGCTAAAGGTATGGGTTTTATGGACATGCCTATAATGATCTGGATGTTGAATTTAGCTTCCATTATTTTTATGCTCTCTGTGGGACCTTTAATCGCAGGGGCAATCATGCTACTTTTAGATCGAACGATTGGAACTGGTTTTTACGATCCTGCAAGGGGTGGGGACCCAGTTTTATTCCAGCATTTCTTCTGGTTCTATTCGCATCCAGCGGTTTACATCATGATCATCCCTGCGATGGGGGTTGTGTCTGAACTGATCACGACTTTCTCGCGCAAAGTGATCTTCGGTTACACGGCGATTGCGTATTCTTCTTTGGGTATCGCAGCGGTATCGTTCTTCGTTTGGGGACATCACATGTTCGTATCAGGTCAATCAGAAACGGCAGGTATCTTGTTCTCTTTCATCACGATGCTGGTCGGTGTTCCAACGGCGATTAAGATGTTCAACTGGGTTGCGACATTGTACAAAGGTTCGGTGTCTTTCGACTCTCCGATGCTTTATGCATTGGGCTTCTTGTTCTTGTTCGCGATCGGTGGCGTGACAGGTATCATGCTTGCAGTTCTGCCAATTGACGTTCACTTCCATGACACGTACTTCGTTGTGGCCCATTTCCATTACGTGATGGTGGGTGGTACTTTGATGGCTTTGATGGGCGGCTTTTATTACTGGTTCCCGAAAATGTTCGGAAAGATTCTTCCCTCAATTCATTTTGGGTGCGATGGGCATGCCACGTCGTTATTTCGATTACATTCCGGCTTATGAAACTTTGAATAAAGTTTCTACGGTCGGTTCATGGTTAATCTTAACTGGTTTCTTGTTCGGTCTTTACACGATTGTTCAAGGTATCAGAAAAGGTGAGAAGGCTCCGATGAATCCTTGGGGCTCTAAAACATTAGAGTGGCAGACGGCGTCTCCTCCTCCTCATGATAACTTTGCAGTTGAACCCATTGTAACAGCGGGGCCTTATGAGTACAGATAACATCACACATCCTCACGCAGCGCACGTTTCGCATCACTTTAAGGATGCAAACCAAGAATACGATGCCGGCAAGCAGGGTATTTGGCTATTCATGGTAACCGAAATCCTTATGTTCGGTGCCGTCCTAGTTGGATACGGGATTTTTCACGCGATCTATCCAGAGATGTTCGCGGAAGGCGCAAGTCATCTAGATTGGAAGATGGGATTCGTGAACACTTTAGTTCTGATCTTTTCTTCTTTTACTATGGCGATTTCGATTTCTCTCGTTCAGCAAAATAAGACTAAGCAAGCGGCCATCGCTTTGGCGACCACGGTTCTTTGCGGTGCGATCTTTATGTGTATTAAGTATTTCGAGTACTCTCATAAGTTCCACTTAGGTCTTTACCCAGGTCACTTTTTGGATGTTGCTAAAGTAGGCGCTCAACATGCGAACCTTGGTATGTACTTCGGCTTTTATTTCGCGATGACAGGTCTGCATGGTCTGCACGTTTTGATCGGAATGGGTTTGATTACTTGGTTGTTGATCCGCACGATTCGCGGCGACTTCCATTCTCAATACTGGATTCCAATCGAAGGTGTCGGGATCTTCTGGCATATCGTCGATCTGATCTGGATCTTCCTTTTCCCTCTTCTTTATTTGGTGGGGTAACAAATGGCGAATCATAATTCAAACAACGCAGCAAACGTTCTTCATCCACACATCACGCCGATGTCCACTTACCTTAAAGTGGCTGGCGTACTGTTCGCGCTGACTTTCCTAACAGTCATTGCGCATCAGTTTCATGTGCAATTAGGCGCTTTTGCGGGTCCGATCGCATTCCTTATTGCGGCTGTTAAGGCCGCATTCGTGTTGATGTACTTCATGCATTTGAAGGACGACACAAACATGAATCGTATGATCTTTTCGACCGGCTTCTTCTTTTTAATAGTTCTTCTTCTCTTTAGCGTTGTGGACATTGCGACCCGCGTGACAGAGGTTAGTCCTTTATAGATCGTGTTAAAAATATACGCGGATCTTACTAAGTTTGGCATAGTCGTGTTCTCGGTCCTTGCGGGCCTTGCCGGCTATGCTACCGGATTCCAGATTGAACAAGCTTTTGACTGGAAAATCTTTCTTGAAACCTTATTAGGTATCTACTTTTTAAGTTCGGGCTCGCTTGCTCTGAATCAAGTGCAAGAGTGGAAGCTAGATCAAAAGATGCCTCGCACAGCAAAACGTCCGATTGCTTCTGGAAAAATTAAACCAGCAGCGGCAGGTATTTTAGCTGTCGGTCTTCTTGTGGTGGGCTCGCAAATGTTGTTTCAACTGCAACCGGTTGCGGGTTGGGTCGGACTTCTTTGTGTGTTCTTGTATAATGTGGCTTACACGATGTACTGGAAACGTCGTTGGGTTTTTGCTGCCGTACCCGGTGCAATTCCAGGTGCTTTGCCCGTGACGATTGGTTATGCCGTTGCGAATCCAGATATTTTTAACTCGGAATCTTTGTATCTATTTTTGATTATGTTTTTGTGGCAGATGCCGCACTTTTGGATCTTAGCGATCAGATATAAAGATGATTATGCGGCTGGTGGGATTCCTACATTGCCGGTGGCTGTGGGCATGGAAAGAACTTTGTTCCATGTCGGTTTGTATACCTTTGTTTATGTTGGTGTTGCTTTAGCGGCACCACTTTTCGTACAGGCAAGCTGGGTATTTGTGCTTCTGACCATTCCGTTTTGTTTTAAGGTCATGCAGGAATTCTATCGTTATTATAGATCCAACGGCACAGAACGTTGGTTGGCGTTTTTCATGTGGCTGAACATCTCAATGCTGGTGTTTATTGTGATTCCAGTCATCGATAAGTGGAATTTCTTGTTTATTCATTCAAATTAAGTGTTGGTCCTGGCTTCGCCTTATCGGGCGAAGCTATTTTCGAAACTCTTCCGGAGTGTCAATCTGTGCGAAGGGATGAGCTTTTTTAAAGGCTTCAAGCTTCAAACAATTTTCGTTAATTTTAACAAGCGTTGGGTAATTAGAAGTATCCACGTTGAATCGTTGGCAGCTTAGTAATTGTGGCACTAAAAACAAATCGGCCATCGTGACTTGTTCTCCAAAGCAGTACGACCCCGCGAAATCCTTCAATGTGCTCTCTAAAGTTTCTAATCCTTGCGGTGCCCAGTACTGGAGCCACTCTTCTTTTTGTCCTTGGGTGTACCCGTGTTTTTTCTCTAGGTACTGCAAGGTCTTAAGATTGCCTATCGGATGCATAAAGGAATTGATCACTTCGCACACTTGGCGCACGCGCGCTTTGAGGTAAGCATCTTTGGGGAAGAGCGCAGGTTCGGGCTGGATTTCCTCTAGGTATTCCATGATTGCGAAGGACTCTGGGATGTAATGACCATTATGGACCAGAGTCGGCACGCCCCCCAGAGGATTGATTTTTAAGTATTCGGGCGAACGCTGTTCGTGTTTTAGCAAATTGATCGGGCGATATTCAAAATCGATATTCTTAAGATGTAAAGCCAGGCGGACGCGGTAAGAAGTGGAACTTCGAAAATAGTTGTAAAGTATCATTGAGGCCATATACTTCTCCTAAAGATGGCTCATTATTCCACTAGTGTTTGCTCAGTCAAAGGACTTTTCTGTGCCTAATAGATTTATCTTTTCGCTGCGGTTTTCATCTAAAGTCTTCATGAAGCTTGGTATCTTGGCATTAACCATGATCTTATTCATGACTTTGTTTCGCTTGAATCTTTATTTTCTGTCCGTATTTCACGCGACTCCAGACGTGACGTTCACAGAAGTTGCGCAATCTTTTTTGGCGGGTCTTCGTTTTGACACGTTGGTTTTTGGTTTTTTATTTGTCCCTATATATTTCAGTCTGCTGTTTCAGGCGGTGACCGAAAAGTGGCCGCGCTTTATGTTTTTTCTTTATAAAGCGTACTTTGTGGTCGCTTGGTTTATAATCTGCGCGTTGACGTTCGTTGATTTTTTCTATTTTGCTCGCCATGGTGCGCGTATGCGCTTTGCTGACTATGTGGCTTGGAACCCGGATACTTTGATTGCGCAGACGCACAGTGTGCAGCCCAATCAACTATGGATTTTTTGTATTATTACCCTGATGCTTTTTACTCTTGGTTACATGCTGACAAAAAGTTTGAAATTCGGCGATTGGAAAGATGAATACTCTCCACATGCTGGTTCGAAACTAGAAACACTATTTCGCATCTTAGTCCCTCTGATATTGGTGGCCTTAGCGGCGCGTGGTACAGTCGAGGCGCATCATTTAGCGTTGGAACACAGCGAAGTTTCTTATACCAAGGCTATAAACGAGATGGGTTTGAATGCTGTATGGTGTTTTGATAAATAACGAAAAATATGGAACTATTTAAGGGTTCTCGAAAACTCTTTAGGAGGAGTTCAAAATGAAAAAGTACACTCTGATTCTGATTGCAGCATTAGGATTGTCTGCTTCGACGGCGATGGCTGATATCGATTACGGCTTGGAAGTCGGCATCCGTCAACAATCCGGCGACGCTGATAATGGAACCGCAACAAAGTCACAAATGGGCTTGCAGTTCGGTGCAACGGCACACTTTCCTATCTCTGGTCCTTTGCACCTTAGAACAGGAATGTTGTACACACAAAGAAATCTAACCGTAGAACAATCCCCAGATAATAAAGTGCAGATGTCTTACTTGGATATCCCCGTGGCGTTGATGTACAAGTTTGAAGAATATGCTGGTGTTTTTGCGGGTGTTTCTTTGGGCATGAACTTAGACAAAACCGCGGATGTGGGTACAGTTCAAGATGTAAAATCACCGCTAGTGCCAATAATTATCGGTGCAAGTTTCAAGTTTGCTCCGCAGTTGGGTGGGACTTTGTACTATGAAACAGCCAGTGGTGAAGCGGCTAAAGGGCTTAAAAATTACCGCGCGGTCGGCGCGAATTTAATGATTACTTTCGACTAAGGATTTTTTGTGAAACTAGGTTCGTTAAAGTCTCCGCAAAGTTTAGACGGAGTACTTTGTGTCATCAGTCAAGACAACAAGACTGCAGTAAAAGCCACGCAAGCGGCTTCTTGCTTACGTGAAGCTTTAGAGCAGTGGAAAGATAAAGAACCTTTGCTTAAAAAGCTTTATGCAGACTTGAATGCTGGCAAAGCAGAAGAAGCGTTCGCCGTGCGACCGTCTGATTTTCATTCGGCATTGCCGCGCACGTGGCTTTTTGCTGATGGTTCCGCATTTATTTACCACATCAAGCTTGTGCGTATGGCGCGCAAGGCACCACTTCCAGAGACTTTAGAAACTGTGCCTTTGATGTATCAAGGGGAATGCGGTCAATTCTTGGCTCCGACCGAGGATATTCCTCAGCGTGATTTTGCCCATGGAACAGATTTTGAGGGTGAAGTTGGCGTAATCACAGATTTTGTGCCAATGGGTGTAACCCCTGAACATGCTTTGAAATACATCCGCTTGGTTGTTTTAATTAACGATGTTTCATTGCGTGGTTTGATTCCAGAAGAGCTTGCTGCAGGATTTGGCTTCTTTCAAAGTAAGCCTGCTTCGGCGTTGTCACCTTTTGCCGTAACAATTGATGAATTGGGCGAAGCCTGGCAGAACGGCCGTTTGCATTTACCATTGCACGTAAATTACAACGGTCAATTCTTTGGAAAAGCTAATGCTGGTGCTATGCACTTTCACTTTGGGCAATTGATTGCTCATGCTGCAAAAACTCGTAACTTAGCAGCGGGATCTGTTATTGGCAGTGGAACAGTTTCAAACGACAGTCACGATCGTGGTTCTAGCTGTTTGGCAGAAAAACGGATGATTGAGCAAATTGAAACGGGAGCTATTAAAACTTCATTCATGAAGTCGGGCGACACCGTGGATATGGAAATGTTCAACGAACAAGGTCAAAGTATCTTCGGAAAAATCAGTCAAAAAGTGAAGATCGTTTAAGATCTTCACTTTCGCCGAAGCACTGTGCTTACAGTGCTTCGATAACTCCACAAGCAATTCTTGCGCCTGCGTTTCCTGCCGGTTGAGATTTCAAGTCATCTTTGTCTTTATGTATAATCACAGCTTTACCGATGATGCTATCTGCACCTGGCTTCATGGTCATACCTTCAACTACGATAGTGGTGTTTGCTTTCTTTTTGCTGTCTGCAATCAGATTGCCAAGATCACCGACGTGTTTTTTTGCAGAGCTCATAGAGCCATGCTCTCCGTGGGAAGGGTTAAAATGTCCTCCTGCAGAGGTAAAGTCTGCTTTTGAACAATCACCTGTTTCATGAATATGAAAACCGTGAGGACCGGCTTTTAGGCCATCAACTAAAGTCTCAATTTTCATTTTTCCATTTTCTTCTGTGAAATGAATGATGCCTTTGATTTTCGTGCCAGCACCAGCTTTCAGAACAGCCTGTGCTTTAGTTGGAACGATCACAGGTGCTGGTGCGGCCTCTGTTGTCGTTTCCGCTTTTGGTTTATGCGAGCAGGCAGCTAAAGAAACTGCCACGGATGTAACAAGTAAAATATGTCTCATGGGGACTCCTTCTAAGATGAACGTGATTAAAGTGTACTGACTTTTTGATTGATGTCATCTGCTTGAGTTTAGCCTAGGGCATCATCTGGTGACATAGTCTCTTGCAAGCAGAGAAGCTAGTGGCTCACAAGGAGTGTCGCATGTTGAGTAGTCTTTTTTCGTTTCTTTTTGTGCTTTCATTTGCTCAAGAAAAGATTCAGGTGAAAAGCTTTTCGCCACAAGGTTACGTCAAGTCAGTGGAACAAATTCGCATTGAGTTTGCACATCCTATGGTTCAGCTCGGTGATATCAGACTGACGGCACCAGCGACAAGTCCCTGTTTTAAAAATGGTGCCGGTCGGTGGATTGACACACGCAACTGGGTTTTTGATTATAAAGAGGCTTTAGGTGGTGGCGAATTATGCTCTGTGACTGTTGGCGATAAGACTTTCAGTTTCAATACCGGTGGTGCGCATGTCACAGAAGTTTTTCCATCAATTTACCGCAATATAGAGCCAGAACAAAATTTTGTCTTAGTTTTAGATACTCCGATAAAAAGTGAATCAGTAGCTGAAGGAATTTATTTTGTTGTTGATGGTCTTGGCGATCGCATCCCTGCGAAACTTTTGACTGGAAGCGAGGCGAGCCAAGTTCGTGAGGCTGCAGAACAAGAACATCGCTATCAGCGCGAAGCTTTTCAAAAAGAACTTATCGTTATCAAGGCCCAGCGACCTTTTCCTGCGGGTGCCAAAGTTACGATGGTGTGGTCTACAAAAGTTTTATCAGCCAAAGGATTAGCTTCACCTGCGAACGAAAATTTTGAATTTACCGTTGTTCGCCCTTTTGCTGCTGAACTTGGATGTCAAAGAGAAGGTCCCAATAAACCCTGTGTTCCACTTATGGACATGTATCTAAGTTTTAATGCGGAAATTTCAGCAACGGACGCGAAAAAGATCTTTCTTGAAACCGCCGATAAGAAAAAAATCTATGCAAAAGATTTAGAAGAAAAAAGTGACAAGGACACCCTAGGTTCACTTTACTTTAAAGGCCCCTTTGCGCCAAATGCGACTTTTCAAGTTATTATTCCCAAAGGATTAAAAGACTCTGACGGCCGGGCTCTTTCTAATGAAAATAAATTTCCTCTCGGTGTAAAGACTGGGGAAAATCCCGTCTTACTTAAGTTTGCTGCAAACTTTGGTATTGTCGAAGCAGGGCCGGAGGCGGCCGTGGCTGTGACCATGCGCCGAGTGGAAAAATCTTTGCAGACTCAATTCTTTGGTTGGACCGGTCAGCTGACGGCTGCAAACTTTAAGCAAATTTTAGAAAGCTTAAATGAAGTCAATGTAAACTCTTACGGATCTGAACGCTCAAAAGTTTTTGCGAAGTTAAATCGCAAGCAAATAAAAATTGAAAAGCCTGGCAAGGCGACTGACACGGAAGTCGTTGGTATTCCATTGAAAGAAAAAGGGTTTTATATCCTAGAGATGGAAAGCCCCTTATTGGGACAAGGTCTTTTAGACAAGAAAGCACCTTACTATGTAAGAACGGCAGCCTTAGTTACTGACATGGCTTTACATATTAAGTACACCGACAAAGAAGCGTGGGTATGGGCCACGGAATTAAAGTCAGCAAAAGTTATTCCTGGTGCAACAGTCAGTATTTACAATCTAAAAGGGGATAAGGTTGTGCAGGGAACAACGGATTCCCGCGGGCTAGTTTATTTTCGGTTTGCAAAACCTCATGAAGACTGGCCGAAAGATGACAGTCGGTCTTTTTACGGTGGCTTTTTTGCTGTTGCAGAAAAAAACAATGACTTTACTTTCACGCATACCTCTTGGAATCAGGGCATAGAGCCCTGGCGCTATCAGTTGGGTTATGCCAGTCGTGAAGCATACTTGGGCCACGCGATTTTGGATCGAACTTTATTTAAACCCGAAGAAACACTCTCGGCAAAAATCATCCTTAGAAAAGACGAAGCACAAGGTTTAAGCCTGCCAACAGGACAAAGCTGGCCAAGTACTTTAACAATCACCCATGACTCTGGTTTGCAGTCTTTCAAGGTGCCTTTAACGTGGAATAAAGCCACGGGGGTCGCTTTAGTTCGCTGGCCCCTGCCGACGGGAGCCAAGCTGGGTAATTGGTCTTTGAGTTTGGTCAAAGACAAACCTGCCATGCTTATCGACGTGGGTAATTTTTCTGTAGAAAATTTCCGAGTGCCCTTAGTGCAAGTTCGGGTTTCATCACCTAAACCGTCCTTCGTTCTAGATTCTACGGTGCCGGTGCAAGTTACGGGGACCTACTTTTCTGGGGGTCCGACGGTCGACTTGCCGATGAAGTTACGTTGGAGCGTAGAAGCAAATTACTTCAGTCCCGAAAACGACGACTTCAATGATTTCACATTTGCGAATGGAGGCGTTAAAGAAGGCGTCTTTAGAAGTGGCGAAGACGAGGGTGCTCGCTATATTCCACAAAGTGGTGTCGTTGATTTCAAATTAAACAGCAGCGGAGCGGCCACCGTCGACTTAAGTAAACTGAAGTATGGTGCAAGTCCCCAACGCTTAAGGGCAGAGGTTGAATACAAAGATCCCAACGGAGAAATTCAAAGTTCGATCCGATCTTTTGCAATGTGGCCGTCGCAAGTGGTTTTAGGTATCAAGTCGAAATCTTGGTATGCCAAGCAAGAGCTGGTTGAATTCGAGACCATCGCATTAGATGTGCTTCAGCGACCTTTGAAAAATCAAAAAATTCAGGTGGATCTTTATACCAGCAGATACTATTCGCATCGTAAACGTCTGGTCGGTGGATTTTATGCGTACGAAGATTTCCGCGAATACAAAAAAGTCGGCAAACTTTGTGAAGGTGTGACCAACGACAAAGGGCTGTTTTCGTGTGTGGGGTCTGCCAAGGTCAGTGGTTCTGTTTTAGCCATCGTAAGCAGCAAAGACTCTCAAGGTCGCCAGGCCATGGCGAATGTCAGTCAGTGGATTACTAAAACAGGAGAATCTCAATGGTTCGGTTCTGGTGACAACGACCGTACCGACTTAATTCCTTTTAAGAAAACCTATGAACCAGGTGAAGTTGCCGAGTTGCAACTGCGCACGCCATTTCCTGAAGCGAAAGTTTTAGTGACGGTTGAAAGAAATGGGGTCTTGTGGTCTGAAGTGGTCGACGTTAAGGGCGAAAATCCCGTGATTCGCGTACCCATCAAAAAAGAATACGCACCGAATGTTGTTATTTCTGCCTTTGCAATTCGGGGGCGTTTAAGCGAACCGAAAGCCACGGCATTGATCGATCTGGGTAAGCCTGCTTTTAAAATGGGGATGGCCAACGTCAAAGTCGGATGGAAAGAGCATACTTTAAAAGTCACCGTTAGCAGCGATCGTAAGAAATATCGAGCCCGGGAAAAATCACTGGTCTTGGTATCGGTCAAAGACTCTAAGGGAAAACCTGCTCTTAAGGGCGAAGTGGCCTTGATCGCCGTGGATGAAGGACTTTTAGAAATTCGTGACAATAATTCTTGGGAAGTCTTACCAAGAATGATGCGCGCGCGGGCGCACACCGTGGAAACTGCAACAGCACAATCCTTGGTGATCGGGAAACGTCATTTCGGTCTTAAAGCCGTGGCCGCTGGCGGTGATGGAGGCGGGGTCTTACGTCGAGAACTCTTTGACACACTTTTATATTGGAACCCTTCAGTAAAATTGGATAACAAAGGGGAAGCTCGAGTTGAAATTCCACTGAACGATTCTACGACC
This sequence comes from Bdellovibrio sp., assembly GCA_013360185.1. Lineage (GTDB taxonomy): Bacteria > Bdellovibrionota > Bdellovibrionia > Bdellovibrionales > Bdellovibrionaceae > Bdellovibrio. Next base: position 20,538 of record JABWCO010000029.1, on the reverse strand, counting down.
AGCTTCCGCATCGTCGCGGTTGCTCAACAAGGTAGTGAGCAATTTGGCACGGGCTGGACAAGCATTCAATCCTCGCAAGAGCTGACAATTTTACCAGGATTATCTGGAGTTGTACGTGAAGGGGACGAGTTTTTAGCAGGCTTTACATTGCGTAATGCTTCTGAAGAAAAACAAAATCTAACGGTTCGATTGGACGTGACACCGAATATTGGTGAAATGAAGGCGCAAAATCTTCAACTCAATTCGGGCGAAGCAAAAGAAGTCTTTTGGAAAGTGAAAGTGCCTGCGGGGACTTCGCTAAGCTATGTTGTGCGAGCATCTAACGACAAAGGCAAAGCTTTAGATGAAGTGAAAAAGAATCAGCGGATTATTCCGTTGCGCACGCCACGTATTTATCAGAGCGAATGGGGTCAATGGCCAGATTTCAAGGCTATTTCATTAAAACAGCCCCAGACAGCAGACAAAGAAGAAAGCTCTGTGGTGCTTGAAGTTTCGGCGGGGCTTGGCGGCTCTGCTACTGGGATTAAGGATTTCTGGAATAATTATGATTTTAATTGTTTGGAACAACAAGTCTCTCGGGCGATTTCTTTGAACGACAAAAAAGCTTGGGAAAAAATTGAAAATAAGCTTGGCGTATATATTGATGAAAATGATTTATTAAAATATTTCCCTAATTCACAAAGTGACGGTGATGTGGCTTTGACTGCGTACGTCTTATCCATTGCCCATGAGGCGGGCTTTTCATTTAGCGAAGAAAACGAAGGTAAATTGCTAGGAGGCTTGCAACAGTACGCCGAAGGTAAACTTAAAGAGAAAAATACTTTCAATCGTGCTGACGAGAGCTTAAAGAAAATTTCAGCGTTCGAGTCGCTGTCTCGTTATCGTCGTCTGGACACGGGTCTTTTAAGCACTGTGGATTACCAAGGAGCAAACTGGCCACTTTATGCCTTAGTGGAATGGTATCAAATTCACCTGTGGGAAAAAAATATTCCAGGACGCGAAAAAGCTTTAGCAAATGTTGAAGCTCAATTGCGCAATCGCTTTTATTTTACAGCTAAAAAATTGCAATTGCGCTCTGAAGAGCGGGAAAGAATGTCTTGGCTGATGCGTGGCCCAGAAAGTTCACTTTTGCGATTGATTGGTGCGACCTTGGGTGTGCCTTCTTGGAAGACGGATGTGCCTAGATTGTATCAAGGTGTTTTAGCAAGGCAACACCAAGGGTCGTGGTTGGTCACTGCAGATAATGCGTGGGGTTCGGTCATCATGCGAAAAGTGAAAGCCGCCTATTCGCCCGAAAAAGTACAGGGCGTTTTTGGGGCCACATTGGGATCCCAGACCGCTTCCTATGATTTTGCCAAAGGACCTGAGGGTGCTATGGAAATTCCTTGGAAGCAGTCAGAGTCAAATTTAGTGTTCACTCATCAAGGCTCTGGTAAACCTTGGATCACGACTTCTTATAAGACTGCAGTCCCTGTGACGAAAGAAACCTTTGCAGGTTTTCATGTTCAGAAAAAGATCACACCGATAGAGCAAAAAACAAAAGGGGTTTGGAGTGTCGGCGACACTGCGACCGTGCAGTTAAAAGTCAGCGCCAAGACGGGGCAAAGCTGGGTGGTGATTGAAGATCCAATACCTACCGGTGCGAGCATCCTGACAAACACGTGGGCCACGGCCGTGGAAAGAAAAGAAGAGTTGATTCGCTTTTACTTGAACTGGTTTGAAGGCCCAGAGACTGTCATTGAATACACCATTCGCTTTAATCAGGTTGGAAATTATTTGTTACCTGCTTTGCGCGTTGAAGCGATGTACAGCCCAGATATTTTTGCTGAACTTCCTGAAAGCACCTGGACTGTTCAATAAAGGATAGAGCTTTGAAAAAGAAAGCATTGATGGGATTAGTTTTAGGAGGAGTTCTTGCCAGCGCGGGAATTCTTTATGGTGAGGTGGCTAGAAGGCTGCCTTTACTGCCTAGCTATGATCAGGTGCGCGTGTCTTATCAAAGCTCTGATTTGTTTTTGTTAGATCGCGACCATAAAGTTCTGCACCAATGGCGCCAAGACAATAAAAGCCGCTCTTTTGCATGGAGTCCGTTAAGTGAAATTTCACCCGCGATGATTCATGCGGTGCTTAAGTCAGAAGATAAATATTTTTATCAGCATCCGGGTTTCGATACGAAGGCTTTCATGGCCAGTGTCTATCAGCGAATAGCTTTTAATTCCCCTCGTGGCGGCAGCACTATCAGCATGCAGCTAGCAAAGTTGATGTCTCCGCAGAAGGCCATTTACGCAGGAATGCTGGGCAAGGTTCGGCAGGTGCTCGCAGCCCGACGTTTAGAAGCAAAGTGGAGCAAAGACCAAATTCTTGAAGCTTATTTAAATTTGACCCCATTTCGCAGCGAATATCGTGGTTTGGCCAGCATCTCTTGGGCCTTCTTTGATAAGATGCCTCTGGGGCTTTCACAAAAAGAAGCGACATTGCTTTCTGTTTTAATTCGGTCCCCAAATGCAACGGCACAAGATTGGATCACGCGGGCCTGTCGCCAAGAACCACAACTTTGTACAGAGTTTCACGCAAGCGTTCCGGCCATCTTAGACAAGTCAAAAGCCCTTGTTCCAAGCGGCCAATACGCTTTGCACTTAGCACAAAGACTAAGCGCCAGCGGGGTTCAAGGAGAGATAGTCACAAGTGTTCAACAAGATTTGCAGAGGTATGTGCAGGAAATTATCGCCTCACAGATGCGTGAACTTGAACTGCGTAACGTTCAAGAAGCGGCTGTTTTGGTTGTTGAAAATTCCACAGGACAAGTATGGGCGTACGTAGGTGGCAACGGCAAAGATGAATCGCGCAAATATGTTGATGGAGTTCAAGCATTACGCCAAGCAGGATCAACCTTAAAACCATTTCTGTATGCAAGCGCCTTTGAGAAAGATATTTTGCATGCTCATTCGTGGATCGAGGACTCGCCAGTCGATATTATTTTTGAAAGTGGTGTTTATAAACCGCAAAATCATGATCGACAGTTTTATGGCTGGGTGCCCGTACGCACGGCTTTGGGTTCTTCACTGAATGTTCCTGCCGTTAAAGTTTTTAAGCTTCTGAATGATGAGACCTTTTGGACTAAGCTAAAAGAAATGAACTTTCGTAAGCTTCAGCCTCCGGATCATTACGGTCCTGCCTTGGCTTTGGGAGTTGCTGATGTGAGCTTAGAAGATCTGACTCAGGCCTATAGGACACTTGCGCAAGGCGGAGTTTATTCAGAGCTGCGCTATGATCTGGGTACATCCACTGAATCAAAGCGCGTTTTTAGTGCAGAGAGCGTAGCAGAAGTTACAAGCATCTTAAGTCGAAGTGAAAATCGCACCTTGGGGTTTGGACTGGATTCGGTCTTAGATTTACCAGGGACGGCCGTAAAGACGGGTACCAGCAAGGATATGCGAGACAACTGGTGTGTGGGTTTTAATCAAAGGTTCACCGTTGGTGTGTGGGTCGGAAACTTTTCTGGAGCCCCTATGTGGAATGTGATGGGAGTTACGGGGGCAGCGCCGATCTGGAAAAAGACGATGTTGTGGTTGAATGAAAAGTATCCGCCGCTAAAGCCAGTTGAAGTTTTAAGGAACAATGCTGAAGTGGAAACCAAGCCACAGACTTATCCACAGACTCGGATCACGTATCCTCAGGATGGAACGATCCTAGCGCTGGACCCTGGGATTCCAGCACAAAATCAAAAAATGCCTTTGATTATTTCTTCCCCCGAGCCAGAAAAGATGCGTTGGAAGATTAATGGGGGCCCGAAAGTATCTGCAGCTTCGGCTTATTTGTGGACACCCACGGTGGGGCGCCACACTTTTGAATTATATCAAGATAACGATCTAAAGGATCGTGTACAGATCCTAGTAAAGTAACTTTAGATGTCGTAGTGAAAAACCACTGGCATTTGCAAGTCAGGGTGCAAGCTTAACTTCACAGGACAATTGTTTGCGATATTTTCTAGCTTCGCACGATAATCGTGAGGAACACTTTTTGGTAAGTGCAATACGACCGTCAGTTTAGAAATTCGGCGCGGACTGGCATGCATTTCTTTTTCCACCGTCACTCGTGCATTCTTGAGGTCTACGCCCTCTTTTTCGGCGGCAATAGCCATCACTGTAAGCATGCAGCTGCCAGTTGCAGCTCCTACTAAGTCAGTGGGAGAAAAAGCTTCGCCTTTTCCGTTATTATCTTTCGGCGCATCTGTCGCAATCGCTGCATTCGAAGGGCCGTGGGTGATTTCGCAATGTTTTTCGCCGTGATAAACGGCCGTCATTTTAACCATGAAAGCAAATTAGCCTGTTGTGGACATTTCTTCAATGATTTTACGTAAACGCATTTCCGAAGATTTGGACATGTCTGTATAGATCTTGCGCAAATGAGTCGAACGAACAGGATCATTTTTGGAACTCTTCATCTCACGACCAAACTTGAGCGCGGCACAGACACTTTCGATCATCATTTTTTTCTTAGACTCTTTAGAAATAAAATCAAAGGCTCCAAGGGACAAAGCTTCTAAAGCTCGCGAATGGTCCCCATGCGCCGTAAGAACCACGAAGGGAGTCATTTGTCCTAAAGAGCGAACATAGGCCAAAAACTTAAGGCCATTCATCTGCGGCATTTCAATATCTGAAAGAATGGTGTCGAACTCTTGGCTTTTGACGTATTCTAGGGCGGCGGCACCGTTTTCAGCCTCAATGATTTCGTCGACAAATTCTTTTAAAAAATGTTTTAGAAGCTCACGAATATCAGAGTCGTCTTCGACGATAAGTAATCGACTTTTTTCTTCTGAAGTATTCATACAAAGCTCCTAAAGTGAGTATCGATTAATTACGCCCAACAAGGTTTCTTTTTTAAACGGTTTGGCGACATGATCGTCGCAACCCGCACGCAAAGATTTCTGTCGGTCCTCAGAAAGTGCATGGGCAGTCAGGGCAATGATCGGAAGATGCTCTTTGTGGGTGTCATGTTCCCACGTACGTATTTGACCCGTTGCCGTGTAGCCATCCATTTCTGGCATTTGTACGTCCATAAAGACGATATCAAACTGCCCTGACTTTATCTTATCTACGGCTTCAAGTCCATTCTCAGCTTCGATTATTTCGTAAGGACCATTTTTTAGATAATGCGTAAATAAAGTGCGGTTGTCCTCAGTGTCATCGGCAATCAAGATGCGGATTTTTTTATCTGCGGAGCGATTTTTGGGGCCAATAAGTTTCACTTCATTTTCTGCATTTTCTAAAATTTTTGGCAGATTTGAAAAGTGGATTTGCTCTCTGTAGGGAACGGAGAGGAAGAACGTAGTGCCCATGTTTTCACGGCTTGTGAACCAAATTTGACCACCCATCAGCTCTACCAAACTTTTAGAGATCGCTAAGCCTAAGCCTGTGCCACCATACTTGCGCGCCACAGAACTGTCCGCTTGGGAAAACTTTTGAAAGATCAGATGTTGTTTGCTTGCGGGAATCCCAACACCCGTGTCAGTGACGGTGATAAGCAGAGAGTCTTTTTTGGAGGGATTTTTTATGACTGATACTCGGATAAAGCCCGAAGCTGTAAATTTTAACGAATTGCTGACAAGATTTATAAGGATTTGCCGTAACTTATTAGGATCGCCCATGAGAAACGGGGAAATGCCAGGAGCGATTTCATATGAAAACGCCAAGCCTTTTTCTGCCGCTTTAGGACCCATGATTTGTTCGACATCACTCATAAGTATATTAAGATCAAAAGGGATGTTTTCGATGGAAACTTCACCGGCTTCGATCTTAGAGACATCCAGAATGTCGTTGATTAGCGACATCAGCACTTCGCCAGCTTTGCAAAAGATCGTTGTATAGTATTTTTGATCATCACTTAATTTTGTCTCTTTTAAAAGCTCTGCCATGCCCATGATGGCATTCATGGGAGTACGGATTTCGTGACTCATTCGCGCTAAAAATTCTGATTTTGCTTGTGAGGACCTTAAAGCGTCGTTTTTAGCAGAAATTAGCGCCTTTTCTTGCCGACGTTCTTGAGTGATATCTTGAGTGACTCCATAAATGCAAACTGCGTTCCCATAATTGTCATATTCGATGCGTCCGAGGGTTCGCAGCCACACCGTTTCGCCAGAGTCATTCTTTTGAATGCGATATTCGGCGTAAAATGGTGTGATGTTTTTAATCGAGTCATGCAGTTCTTTTTCAAATACTGGAAGATCTTCGACAAGAATCAAAGCACGAAAGGTTTCGTAAGAGGGATAAGAGTCTTTAGAATCTAATCCTAAGATGCGCAACTTTTCTTTAGTACAATCAAGGTGCCCGACCTTTATATCCCAGCGAAACGAGCCGGTCTTTGACAGAGCTTGGGACTCACTTAAAATATTTTCTAGCCAATGAATCTTATTTAATGACTCTTTTCGCTCCTGCGTTTCCTGAGCAACCATGACAAAAAGAGAGTTTGTATCTTCTGGCCACAATGGCTGCCATGTCATTTCAATTGGGATTTTTTGACCTGAAGGGCGCTGCAAGACACCTTCTAGCTTCATCGCCTCAAGAGGCTTATTGCGCAGCTTTCCCACAATCTGATCGTAGTCTGCTTCAACCCACATTCTCAAATCACTGTTTTTTAAAGCGTGTGCGGAAAGAGCCAAAAGATTAGCCGCGGCATCATTAAGGTCAAAAATTTGTAGTCCCTGGTATGCAGCATCCCTGTAGTTCAAAGGCGCAATTAGAAAGATAGCCTCGGAAGCGACTTCCACGGTCCGTTTCCAAAAAAGCATTTCCGAATGAGTTTGTTGGACCTTGCGAATTAGAATTCCAAGATTTTCACCCAGCTCTCGGAACTCTCCGTTCTGGGGGGGCAAGCCGCGGGCAGGTCGTTGCTCTAAAACATTATCGACCTCCGCATTAAAAAGCTGCAGGGGCAGGCTAAAGCGTATAGCTATAAAATAAGCAACGCCCAGGCTGATTAAAAAAAGACATAAGCAAAATATTGCTATTGGAAGAATACGGCTATTCGCAAGAGCTACAACCTCGCTGGCATTCATTTTTGCCATTAAGATCCAAGTGACGTTTCCAGGCAGATGAATTTTTCCTATAGAGGCGAAAACCTCTTGATTCGCATAGTCAGTGATCTTTAGGTAAGCATCCTCATTGTCTTGAAATTCCTGTAGATCTTTCTTTGACAGAACTACGCTGGGAGCTGTTGGTGCATTGAAAGACGGGTTCTCTGTTTGTCGAGAAAGGCTTTGCAAATATTGACGTGAATTGTTGCGCATTAAGCCTTCAGGGCCAAAAGCTACAACCTCGCCCTTATCAAGCAAACCAAGTCCTCGCCAATCCTGATTGTGGCTAAGAATCTCGTCGATTCGTGATCCAGGAATTTGAAAAATAATAGTGCCAATGTGATTTGAATCTTCAAAAATTGGCGTTGCCAGAAGTGCTGTGGAAGAATGTGCAAATAGATTTGAGTCGAAAACTTCAAGGAATCTAAGGCTTTCAGGTGGAGCCGTCTGAGACCACTTATAAAGTGTGGATACTGGCGAGCCAGAAAAAAATCCGAAATTTAGATTCGCTCCTAATAAGATATCTTTCTTCACTGTATAAAACACAGTGCCCTTTGCATCTACAATCAGAATATCGTCGAGCCTCAGGCGCGTTAAAAGGTTGCGAAGATTTGTGTGGATCTTGTCGTGGTGTTGAAAATAGGAAAGTTTCCCAGCAAGAGCTTTTCGATTTTTTTGATTTTGCAGGTAATAACCCTGCAGAAAAGATGCAAAGGGTGACATCTGCCCGATGATACGATTGATTTCGTTAGCTTCCGTGCGTTTATGCTCTTGATAGACTGCTGATTTCCACTTGAGCTCGCCACCTTGGGTCTTTAGCCATTGGTTGATTTGCAGCTCATCCTGAATGGACTTTTGTGCAAACTCTTTGACCAGAAATTTCTCTGAGCTATCTAGCAAAGAATTGCTAAGGATTTTGATTTCGGTCTGAATTTCGGTTTCTTTGTAATTTCGAATTTGTATCAGGCGTTCGCGAGTTTCTCGCTCAGTATCTTCTAAGTTTACTTTATATCCAATAATTCCGAGGATTAGAAAAAATCCAAAGATGAAAGTACTTGAAAAAAGAAAAAAACGACTTCGGTGAATCATTATTTACATAATGACGTAGTGAATATCGATGTTAAGAAAGTGATCTCTCATTTTCTTTAAAATTTCCGGCAGTACTTTGGGATCGTTGGCTTTGACAGCTTTTTCCATCTCTGCAGCAAACTGACTTAGTTGCATAAACCCATATCCCGCGGCAGCACCTTTTACTTTGTGCGCAAGCTGACCAAGAGCCACTAGATCATTGTTTTGAATGAGCAGATCGAATGAATCGAGATCCCTTTTTCGGTTTTCAACAAACTGAGGAACTAGATCTTGCAGATCTGCATCGATTTCAACTTTTACCTTCGTCATTTCCATAGACTCCTTTTATGCTCGATACCAGGCTCTGAGTTCAAATTATTTCAGTGCTAGATTTAGTTTATTGCACTTATTTAATAACGTGATTCTATTCACAAATTCGAGGAATTAGCGCAAAAAATTGGCCGCAACATCCTGCAAAATTGCTGAGCCAGGGGTAATATTCACTAAAAGAGACATTAATCCTTCGCGAATCGCAGGGCCGCTTGAGTTTTGAGGCCGTTTGGTGTTTAATAAAGAATATGAACAGGTTTGTTCCAGACCGCTTTATTTTAAGACTTTGTGCGTGCAGAAAATTTCTGCTTAACGCCTTGTAATACTACGTTCTTTTTTTATTCCATCTAAATTTTAAAATCCGTTCGTCTCATTAAATTAAGGAGATTTTTATGAATACAGGCAATCGCATTTTTATTACCGATCAAGATTACCACCGTTTGATGACTTTGGTGGGACAACACGAAAGCGCCATGGCAGGGGCTTTGGAAGAAGAGCTCAGTCGAGCTCATGTCATCGCACAAACAGAAATTCCCCGCGATGTCGTTACGATGAATTCAAAAGTGAAGTTTAGTGATGACAGCACATCTCAAGAAAGTGAGATCACACTGGTTTATCCCCAAGATGCAAACTTAGAGCAAGGGCGCGTGTCCATCTTGGCACCTGTGGGTATTGCTTTGTTAGGCTTAAGCGTGGGGCAGTCAATAGATTGGAAGATGCCTAATGGCACCGTTAAAAAACTCAGAGTAAAAGACGTTATTTTTCAGCCTGAAGCAGCCGGGCAGTATACTCTTTAGGGTTGCAATTCAACGCACAGAATTTTCTTACTCTGCGAATCTTTTTTGTAAGTCGCTCTGAATTCTTGATGCCCTTGGGCGTAAGATAAATGAGCGTCGACTAAGAGATTGGCAGAGTGCCACATCTGCACGTAGGTTTTATTATCTAGCAAAGGGATTTGATAAACCTTTGTAGGGGTGCTTTCGACGACCATAAAGTTCTGTATTAGGTCTACTTTGCCAAGTTCCATATTTTCGTTGAAATCAAAATATTTTTTCATTCGCAAAGAGGAAAATCCATTCGGATCTTCTTCAAAGCGGCAGACGTAAACTGAGCTTTCGCTGCTAGTGGCAGCAAGACTTGCCGGAGACTGTAATAAAAGTAGAGCGACAAAAAAGCGCATAGTTTCTTATCGACGGTTGCTGGGGGGACTTAACCCTGTGCCTCTAGACAATGGACTAGATTGCTTCTGTTTGAAACCTGATTAAAGATAGGGGCTTGAGGTGACAATGAAGTATGTTGCGATGAATGGTGTTGGTGGTCCCGAGGTTTTGTCGGTGCAAGAGACTCCAATCCCCCAGGTCTCTGCGGGTGAAGTGTTGATCAAAGTGTATGCGGCCGGTGTGAATCGACCTGACTGTGCCCAACGCCAGGGAACTTATCCACCACCTCCCGGCGCCTCGCCAATCTTAGGTTTGGAAGTCGCAGGAGAAATTGTCGAATGTGGCACCCACGTCAAAAGGTGGAAAGTCGGAGACAAAGTCTGTGCGCTTGTTCCAGGCGGCGGGTACGCCGAATATGCTCTGGCTCCAGAAGGCCATTGTCTGTCGATTCCCGCAGGTTATGACATGATACATGCAGCCGCTTTGCCTGAAACCTTTTTCACAGTTTGGACAAATGTTTTTGAAAGTGGCCATTTGCAAAAAGGCGAAAGCATTTTAGTTCACGGCGGAGCGGGCGGTATTGGTACCACGGCCATTCAATTAGCCCATGCCCGCGGCGCAAAAGTATTTACGACGGTGGGTAAAGAAGAGGCGAGGGAGGCCTGCCTAAAAATGGGGGCAGACAGAGTGATACTTTATAAGAGCGAAGACTTTGTGCAAGTTATCAAAGAGGAAACTGCTGGTCTTGGTGTGAATGTGGTTTTGGATATGATTGGCGGGGATTATTTTCCTCGCAATGTCGAGGCCCTTGCAGCGCAAGGACGTTTGGTGCAAATCGCGACTATGCAGGGGGCAAACGTTTCCTTAGATTTACGCAAGATGATGCAAAAGCGATTGACGCTGACGGGTTCCACACTGCGTCCGCGGTCCATAGAAGAAAAAACTAAGATCGCCAAAGCTCTTGAAGAGAATATTTGGCCGTTGCTAAATTCAGGCGCGGTGAAGCCAGTTATTTATAAAGAATTACTTTTGCACCAGGCCCAAGAAGCTCATGCCTTGATGGAGTCGAGTGCACACACAGGAAAAATTGTTTTAAAAGTTGGAATCCCCTCAGCATCTTGATAGGGTGAAGTCCACAAAAAGGAGCTGTTATGGCATCTATTACTCTGCAAGGAAATCCCGTCAATACATGTGGTCAACTGCCAGGTCACGGATCTGCTGGAAAAGATTTTAAACTGGTGCGCAATAATTTGTCTGAAGTGACATTGCAATCCTTCGCTGGAAAAAAGAAAGTTCTTAATATTTTTCCAAGTATCGATACGGGCACTTGTGCGGCCTCTGTAAGAAAGTTCAATCAAGAAGCGGCAAAGCTGCAAGACACGGTTGTTTTGAATATTTCAGCGGATTTGCCTTTTGCACAGGCGCGCTTTTGTGGAGCTGAAGGCATCAAAAACTGTGAAACATTGTCTAGTTTCCGAAGTGATTTTGGTAAAGACTGGGGCTTAGAAATCTCTGATTCACCATTGATGGGATTACTTGCTCGCGCCGTAGTTACATTGGATGAGAATAATAAAGTTCTTTATTCAGAACAAGTGTCAGAGATCGTTAATGAGCCAAACTATGAGGCCGCGATAGCCTCTTTAAAGAAGTAAGATAAGAAAAGGGGAACTTGTTTCCCCTTTTTAATTTAAAAGGGGATATTGACACCCAAGTTAAGAGCCAAAAAGTCGACATCCAAGGTGTTGCTCTTTAACATTGCTTTGCGAACAGCAAAAACGGTATTCCAACCAAAAAGCTCGCGTTGATACGTAATACTCAGGCCGGGGCCTGAAGCGCTATAAACTCCGCGACTACCGTTTAGAAGGACTTGCTCAAAACCTAAGCCGACGCTCAGTTTTTGCGGGGCCTCATGTCTCTCGATAAATATATTTTTTCCATTCAACTGAATTTTCCGAGTGTATCGAGAAGCGTCTAGCAGATTGTAGGAACCATAAAGACCCAAAGCTGTGTAGCTAGTCTGAAATCCGTTATTGGGATCCAACGTGGTCGCTAGCAGAAATTCGGTACTAATGTGATTGGTCAGCAGAAAATCAAAACCCAGCTTTAAGCCAGATCCAGAGATGCTTTCTCCTTCCACAGCAAGTTGGGAAAACTCTGTGGATACTGTCGCACTTGTATTGACTTCTTTAAGGCTCGAATCAATAGAAAGCGCCCAAGCTGTGGGACTGCTGACTAAAATGGCCAATGCTGCGAATACTTTAAGCGACATCATCGTGTAAGCCTTCCAGATAAAGGGACTTAAAGGCCTCAGAGCCACGGTCCGGAGCACTTTTTGTCAGATAAGAGCGTAACACCTTAGCTTTCTTTTCCGGAAGGCACGCTTCCAGACGTTTAAGCGTTTCTTCTGGCGCGATCCAAGCTAAAGCTAAAGAACGTGCATCGTACTTTGCCAAAATTTTTGTAATGGTTTCTGTGTCTTTCTGTGCAAGCCAAACCAATGTTGGAACTTGGCGACGCAGATCCATGGGGACGATATTAGGATCAGAAAGTATTTTCAGTTCATCATCGCTAGAAATATGCGCCACTGAAGCAGCGACTTGCAAAGATCGCACGGGACTGCTGTGCAGTTTCGAAAAATCAAAGCCTTGCACATCTGGCGGGGAGATGCGAATTTGCAATTTTTGATCAATTGAGATGGACAAATACTTTTGCCGTAAGGGGCTGAGACTGTGCCATAAAGAGGGATTTTTTTGCACGCACACAGCAAGGTCTTCATTACTTAAGTGGTTATAATTTTGTGGTTGATAGTAATAAGAGTCTTCATAAATAGAAGATTCTTGCTCTGTGATGCTTTGCAAGTAATGCGAATAAGACTTTAAGAAGTCTGATTGACTGATCAAACTGAATTTACGCTTGCTATCCAAACGGCGCCACATCCACGAGGCTTGTGTGTCTTGGCCACACCAGTAACAGTCAGAAAGCACTGCTAATAAGGTTTCGTCAGAAAGACCCTGCAAGGAATTAATTTTAAACTGCAGACCTTCCGCCGAAGCAGATGTTTGCGGACGACTTTGATTTGCCTGTGCAGAGAAGCTTGCGGCATTTGCAGAGGTCACACTTTCTGCAACAGCACTAGTCAATAATGACATCTGCAATTTAAAATCTTTCATACGGCGTTGGCTGATATAGGCAAAACCCAAAAAGATAAGAGCCATTAAGCTGCTAAAAAGATAAATCATTTTTTCGGTGAGGTTGTTCACACTTTGAGTGGCGATTTCATTTAAAGATTTCGCGTCAATTTCTTTGACGATTTGGGCATCTTTTTGAATATCAAGTTTGCGTTTTTGTACTGCAATCACTTCTTTAGGAATTGGCAAAATCTTAAAGACGGTCTTATTGAAATCTTCAGGCAAGTCGACATTGACAGTGTAAATTTCAATATTAGCCCGACTAATATCTGAAACATCCACTTGTGAAGGCATTTGTTCAGACGCTGATAATGACGTTCCCGGCAGAACTCCTTGCACGTTGCGATAATCAAAACGAATCAGGACACGACCCTCAGGATCGTAAGTCTTGACCACAGTTTCTAGACGCTGGCGAAACGCTTCCTCTAAATTCATGCGAGCTAATAAATCGGCATGTGCCATGGATGATAAAAGCAAAGAAAGGAAAAGTATCATTTTCATAAAGTGTCTCCTTTTGGAGAAATGCGAATCGTCAGAGATCGCGAATTACGAATATTCGAAGAAGCGGCTTGAATAAACATGTGATCCTCAGGAAATCCCGTCGTGCGAGCAATGTCTAAGGCGGCAGAAGCTCGAAGACTGCTTAGAATAAAGTTATCCTTCACAATCGTAGTTCGTGATTTTTTTAAAGGATCCTTGTCTGTGTGTCCTTCGAAGTAAAAGTTTAACTGAGAGGCATAGGGCTTCAAAGGAGCTAAGACTTTTTTAACCAAAATTTCTTGGGTTGCATCAATGCCATGCTTGCCAGGGGCGAAAAAGTTTTCTGGAAAATGAATGTACACATTTTCTTTTTGCGTTGAGACTTCAAAGTTATAAAGTGCAGCAACCTGTTGAAAGTTTGCTGGCAAGCGAGCTGCAGCACCGCCAAGTTCTGACTCTTTTGCCTTGGGGTCTAAGTTAAAATGCGAGCTGATTTTCTGCATCAAGGTTTGCTGTTGATTGCTATCGGCGGAATAAAATATGACGAAGAAACTTAGAAGTACCATTAAGAAGTCGGAATAGGAAACGGCCCAAAGATGCTGATTGTCATCTTCGTGAACCTTTACTTCTTCGTAGCGTTCAATTCTAGGAAGTCTGGGTTTTTTAGCCTGCACGGGATGTTACCTCTTCTTCGATCAAGTGCGATGATTCGTCTTGATTGATCAGTAAAAGTACTTGGTAAATATTCTGTAAATAATTTCCGTCAGAAATTTGTCGAACTTGCAGGCGATCAGACAATGGCATAACTATGGCATTGGCAATCATAAGTCCAAAAAACGTAGCGGTCATGGCGACGGCTAGGGCTGGACCAATTTTATCTTTTCCACCATCTAATGATTGGAATAAAGTCACGATACCCATGACCGTTCCGGCCATTCCCAATGCGGGGGGATACTTTGCAAGATTTTTTAGACATTGAATCGCATCAACAGCACGCTGTTCGATCTCTTTGCGTTTTTGTGAAATTAAAACCACGAAAAGATCTGGTGAAATGCCTTGTTCCCATAGATCCTGCGCATAAGCGACCAGTTCATCAGAGGACTTGGTTGCAGTTAATTTTCCGTTAGCAATTGATAAAAGGTCTTTGCGAACTTGATCAAAGTGCAAGGGTGTCGAAAAAAGGTTCTTCGTTTCACGCACTAAGTTGCGAAGAGCATTGATAGGGGAGGTAAAAAACAAAATGGCCAAAGTGCCGCCGCCCACGAGGATGATCGAGTGGACGTTCAGGTAAAGACCTAGGTTTTGTATTCCCATCGCATAGATGAAAATCGCAATAGTCATTACTGCGCCGAGTGGAAGACTAAACATTATTTACCTCCTTTAAGTTGTTTCAAAAGGTTTTGTCCTTGGGTATTTTCTGGAGCCATCGTCAGCCCCTGTTCAAGCTTGGTGATTGCTAAAGATTTATTATTCATAAGATAGTGAATGGTGCCTTCAAGAAAATAAAGGTTCGCCACCGCCGAATATTTTTGCTGCAACTGCATGGTGATGCGTAAGGCCTGTTCATAGTTTTTTTGTTGTATCATTATCTGTGCTGACATAGTGCCATCGACAATTTCATTCACGGCCTTGTTCACCTGCGGCTCTACCAAGCTGCTTAAAACCTCTTGGTTGTCTGTTGCTGGGATTTCAATGACAGCTTTGCTAGATTTTGGATTGATGACCAGAATTGGAAGCTGCGAGCTGCTTGTTATCAATGCATAATCTGCAGACTTTAAATCGAAAGTCTTTGCATCCTCAACCTTGGTGAAATTCTTCTGGTCAGAAAGACGATAGCTTGAACCAATGCTTGGTTGAATTTCCACCGCCTGGGTCACCGCGGGGATTAAGCTAAAAATGTAAATCGCTAGTTTCTGTTTCATATACATCTTCCTAATTTCGCGGCACTGTGACCACGCGGTTATTAATACTGTCTTGAACATAGAGGTAATTAGCGTCACCAAAAATGCCTGTGGGGTAAGAGAATCCACCTAATTTTTGTGATGGCATGGCTGTGCCGTTATCACACCACTTTGGTGTTACATTGCCGACACCTGCATTTATACAGTCCGTGTCTGTCATGCCCGCCGTCGTTCCGATCACACCTTTCCAGCCCTCAAAGGTTCCAGTCACGGCATTGATGCGCACGATGCGATTGTTTCCAGAATCCGCGACATACACGTATGTTTCGTCAGCCCAAACCCCCGAGGGGTTATTGAACATATTGTTACCTGTGCCAGAAATTGTACTGAGGTCTGCTACCAATGTTCCCGTGCACCAGCCAGGTGTGCTTTTGGGAAACGGACCGGCAAGTCCATTACATAAATCCGCTGCATTAGTAATAAGGCCCGCATTTGAATTGAGTTGAGCGATAAACCCTGCCGCAGAACCTGTCGTTTTGTTAAAGCGTAACAAACGGTGATTTCCAAGATCCGTAGCAAAAATATAGGTGTCGTTTGTCGCAATACCCGTAGGATTGCTAACTCCACCATAACGATTCGTACCAGTGCCAGCAACGGCACCCACTCCGCACCAGCCTGAAGCGACAACACCATTCGATGTACAGCCGGCTCCGGCCGTTGTGATGTGACCGATCACGGCCTCTACCAAGCCAGAGGCAGGATCGATACGAGCAATTTTCCGATTGTCCGCGACAAAAAGTTTTGTATCCGTTTTGTCAAAAAAGATTCCTCGCGGTCCATCAAGTCCACCAAAGGCGGCAGAGCTTCCAGCTGTTCCGCTGATACACCAACCTGGCGTCACATTTGGTGAATTGGTGGAGGTGCACCCAGCATCTCCATCAGTTGGTGTAGTACTGACTTGTCCCATCCAGCCAATATAAACAGCGTCAGCGATTCTGACTTTATCAAGACGATGATTATTTAAATTAGAAATATATATGTGCGTTCCATCAGAGGCGATGCCACGAGGACTGTTATATCCATGCACCCCAGAACCTGCGATGGTTCTGCCGCCGCCAGTACACCAGTCAGGCGTCATGCCAGTGGTAATTCCTTGGCAAGCTTCTGGCGCCGTCGGAGGATATCCTAAATAAGCGCCGGAACTAACAGACCCATTGAGTTGTCCAATGTATCCAATCAAAGCGCCATTTAAAGTGGCGTGTCGTTTGATTCTGTGCCAGCCTGCATCTGTGACGAAAAGATTGGAATCATCAAGCGTGATGCCATTCCAGATATTCGCTGTGTTCGCGAAGGAATAATTGTCAAAGCCAAGTCGAGAAGCGCCTAAAGATAGGTTTCGGCTCCATGTTGATGCCAGGGATTGTTGTGCGCCAATCCAGCTTTCAAAAGCACCAGTGCTGCGATTAAATTTTTGTATACGAAAGTTACCACGATCTACGACGTACATACTTCCAGCAGAGACAGCAACTCCCGTCGAACTATTAAAGGCTCCATTTGCTGGACCACGCATATTGGCTGAACCACCTCTGCACCAGCCTGGTGTGACACTTAAAGTTGGCGTCGAGCTGCAACCTGAAGCTCCGCCTGCTGGCGAGCTATTGACTCTGCCAATCCATTCGGGATTTTGCCCGTCGGCAGCGTCAATCTTGATCACGCGATTGTAAGAGCTGTCAGCGATATACAATTTTCCATCGATGTAATCCAAGCCGTAAGGTGCTCCAAAGCCCGTGGCACTTGAGGATTCGTAAGAGCCGCCTCCGCTGATCCATGTCGCAGGATAGATGTTTCCGTTGTTTGTTGTATAGGCAGGACTTGTTGGATAAACACCCGCAGAGCCCGTTGCTTGATTCAAGCGCCCGATCCAACCTGCGAAAGTATTTGTGTTTAAGTCGATGCGCGAAATTCGATAGTTACTGCTGTCACCGATATAAAGATAATTAGTATCGGTCGTGATAGGTCGAGGATTGTTGAAACCTTCAACCGGTGTCGGATCAGGTGTGGGAGTTGCATTATTCAAACCACGTCGGCCAGAAGCTTGAGGAGTTCCGCCAGTACACCATGTTGGAGTTGCGGCTCCTGCGCCGGCTGCGACACACGCTGCGGGTGCAAGGCCTGTTGCCGAATTGATTCTTCCCATCCAACCTTCGTAAGCTCCACTGGCAGACCATTTTTGTAAACGGTGATTAGAAGTGTCTGTGATGTATAGTTTACCGTTCAGTGCCAGCACGTCGCTTGGTGTATTAAAGGACCCATCGCCATTGCTTGTGCCCACGGTTCCGCCATAACACCACGTTGGTGTCGGAGCCCCTATGCCTGCGCTTGCGCAAGCGACAGGAGTCATACCAGTGACAGTGGCAATACGACCAATCCAACCTTGGAAGGCCCCTGTACTAATAAGGAATCGTAAAATTCTGTGTCCAGATGCCACATACAGATAAGTACCATCAGATCCTAAGCCTCGTGGCGCTGTTAATATTGCAGGAGTCGTAGAGTTTTGTGATCTACCTCCCATACACCAGCCCGGCGTGATGTCTTCGATCGCGGCGCTTGCGCAATCTCCGGATAAGCCCTCTTTATCGTCAATGTGACCAATCCAACCTTCATAGGTGTTGGTGCTAATATTGTATTTCAAGATTCGGTTGGCAGTAAAATCACTGACGAACATATTGTTGCCATCGATATGAATATCAAAGGGTTCTAAAGACCCAGCGGCTCCGTCAGAACCTACGACCGCTGATCCTGAACCTGTCATGGTGGAATTTGCTGCAGAACCAATCCATGAAAAGACCGGATTGACACTAAAGCCCACTATTAAATCAACAATAGAGCCAGGTGCATTGACGATCAGATTTGAGGTGAGAGGTTTAAATGTTTTAAAGAAGAAACTTTTCGACGAGGTGCCGATTGGAAACGTGACCTCGGTGACGTTGTTAGTACAGTTGCTGTCGTCAAAAATTAGATAGTTAAATGTATTCGCAGTTTGTGACTGGAATTGCATGGTCAATTCGCTTAACGAAGAAGTCGTGTTGTTTGCGGAATCTTTAAGAGTCAAATTATAAGGTCCATTGCAATCAATCGCATTAATACCTGTTGTTGTACCACTTAAGGTCAAATGATCAGGAGGACCCGCTATAACAGTGACACTTAAAGCAAGAGCATTCACTGTGGTGCCATTGACAACTGGAGTGATAGTTTGTGCTGCTCCTTGAGTTGTGGCCGAGTATGTTGCGGCATAATTGCCGTTGGCAGAAAAAGTAGCCGGGCTAGAAATATTTCCGTTGCTTACACCCGTGGACTTAACAAATGTTACGGTGCCATTGTTGATAGGGTTGTCGTTTGCATCGCGAAAGTTCATGTTTAAGTTCGCTGTTGTTCCGGACTGCACAGTGGTTGAAGAAATTGAAAAAGTAGAATTTGCCGCAGA
Organism: Bdellovibrio sp.; assembly: GCA_013360185.1. Lineage (GTDB taxonomy): Bacteria > Bdellovibrionota > Bdellovibrionia > Bdellovibrionales > Bdellovibrionaceae > Bdellovibrio. The sequence continues at coordinate 1,855 of JABWCO010000029.1, read as the reverse complement.
TACAGTGCCCGCGGTAACTTGAATCGAAGCTGTCAGCCCGGCGATAGGGGCTCCGTCGGCTAAAACGCGAACAGTTTGGGCACTTCCAGCAAGAATCGCATTATAGTCTACGCGATGTTGCCCGTTTCCTAGGTGAGTTAAATTTGTAAGGGTGCCACTTGAAGATCCAAGGATCGTATCAAAAACGATCGAGTATTCATTGTTAATCAAATTGTTGTAAGCATCGCGAATGGTCGCAGCAATAATCGCAGTTCCACCCGAAGCAGTGGGTGAACTTGTAACCGTCAAAGAAGAATTTGCAGCGACAGGAGCGCCCACCAATACCTGCACGGTTCTTGTTGGCCCGATAGCCCCCGCATTGGCAGTGGCTTGGAAAATCAGGGGTGTGCCCACAACTGTGCCATTAAAAGTGGCTGTATAGACACCACCACCTGCATTCGTGACAGCAGAAAGGGTCCCATTTGATGTGCCACCCAGTGTTTGAATTCCAACCACCACACCAGAGCTGATTGGATTTGAATAAGCGTCTTTGAGGTTGATAGTCAGAGTCGAATTACTGCCGGCGATCACTTGATCAGTACTGACAGTAAAAGTTGTAAGGCTGTTATTGGGCGCACCAGGAAGGACAGCAATCGTCGTCGTTGGTCCTAACGGAGAGCCATTGATTGAGACTGATATTGTTTGTGCCGATCCTGCATTTTCGCCAGAGTATGTCGTCGTGTAAACGCCACTTCCTGCATTGACCACAGAACCTAAAGTCCCCGACGAAGTTCCGCCTGATTTAGTAAAGGTAACAGTGTATCCGCTGGCGATAACATTGCTGTTGTCATCGCGAAGTGTCGCGCTGATTGTACTTGTTGCGCCAGCACTGATCGTTGCTTGTGATACAGAAATTGTTGAAAGGGTTGGACTAGGGGCTCCTGGCACAACAGAAATATTCTGAGTCAGGCCAAGAGCTGTGCCGTTTACATTAATGCCAATAGTTTTTGTGGTTCCTGCAGTCACTCCATTAAAGCGGAAGCTGTAAGCTCCATTTCCTTGATTCGTCACCGCTGTAAACGTGCCTGTTGAAGTGCCGCCAGTCATGGTGGGTGTGACGGTGAAGCCTGACTCGACGGGATTGTTATTAAGATCCTTGAGTGTGGCGACTAAAGTTACGAACTGACCTGAAGTCACGGTGCCGTTTGTAATTGTCAAAGTGCTATTTGCCAAAGACGGAGCATTCGCTGTAACGGCGACACTGACAGTGGGTGATAAAGTGATTCCATCAACAACCACAGATATTGTCTGCGCAAGACCCGCATTTATTCCCGTATAAGTTGTGCTGTAAACCCCGCCACCATCATTGTTAACAGGTGAAAGGGTGCCTGAGGCGGTCCCTCCTGATTTGGCGAAATTAACAAAGACCCCAGAAGGGATCGAGTTGCCATTCACGTCGCGCAGGTGGGCAGAGATCGTCGCAGAATTTCCTGACAAAATAGAAGTCGCTGTAGTCGCAAGGGTCGAAGTTGCCGATGAAGCCGGCCCTGGGATGACTGTGATATTTGCTGACATGGAAAGAACAGTGCCGTTGACTTCGACTTGTAAAGCTTGTGCGGTACCCGCAACGATCCCAGAGTAGACAGCGGTATAGACACCGTTACCAACATTCGTCGTCGCACTAAGGGTGCCTGTTGAAGTTCCTCCAGATTTTTTAAAGACCACGGTGGCTGCCGGCAATGGATTGCCATAAGCATCTTTGATTTGAGCAGTAGCTAATACAGATTGAGCAGACACCACGTTGTTGGAGGCCACTGAAATAGCAGAGTTAGCAACGGCAGGAGTTCCCGCCACGACAGTGAGGTTGACCTTATTC
>JABWCO010000028.1 GCA_013360185.1 Bdellovibrio sp. | reverse complement strand
AGTGCATTGGCATAAGGGGGCTTGACTGCGAGACCTACAAGTCGAGCAGGTGCGAAAGCAGGCCAAAGTGATCCGGTGGTCCCGCGTGGAAGGGCCATCGCTCAACGGATAAAAGGTACTCCGGGGATAACAGGCTTATTCCATCCAAGAGTCCATATCGACGATGGAGTTTGGCACCTCGATGTCGGCTCATCACATCCTGGGGCTGGAGCAGGTCCCAAGGGTTTAGCTGTTCGCTAATTAAAGTGGTACGCGAGCTGGGTTCAGAACGTCGTGAGACAGTTTGGTCCTTATCTTCTGTGGGCGTATGAGATTTGCGCAGACTTGTCCTTAGTACGAGAGGACCGGGATGAACGAACCTCTGGTGTTCCTGTTGTCGCGCCAGCGGCAATGCAGGGTAGCTATGTTCGGAATTGATAACCGCTGAAAGCATCTAAGCGGGAAGCAAACTGCAAGATTAGATCTCACTGGGGCTTCGGCCCCCTAAAGACCCCTTGGAGACTACGAGGTTGATAGGCGAAAGGTGTAAGTACAGCAATGTATTCAGCTGATTCGTACTAATAGGTCGTGAGGCTTTTTTAAAAAATATTCTTCTCAAACTTCGGTTTGACGAAGATTTCGTCTCTAAGACTTCCTTTAAGTAGGAACGAGAGACTAGCTCTCTGAATAAGTAAGAGAGTGAATAATTTGGAACTAACAGTCTGCTCTAACGAAGTTAGAGCGTAGACAGACTCGCTAAAAATCAATTAAATCAATCATTCAGTTGTCTGAATAAGAAAGTAACTTCTCCATTTGGATTGGATGAAAGTTGCAACGAAAGAAAACTTAGTCTATAAAACGACTCTGTTTTTAAGACTTCAGTTAACGCTGGAGCACTTTGTATTTTATTAAACGCTTTGCTGGTGTTTATAGCAGAGGGGCCACACCTGATCCCATTCCGAACTCAGAAGTTAAGTCCTCTTGCGGCGATGGTATTGCATTGGTGACAATGTGGGAGAGTAGCACGACGCCAGCTCTTTTTTACTCGAACCCGTTACTAGAAATAGTAACGGGTTTTTTTTGGCCTAAATCTTACGGCCCAGTTACTGAGAAATCGTAATACAGAGGTGCCCATACGGGCGTAAGCGCTTGTTTTAAATATTTTTGACGAGTGCTCTCCAGAACCTTTCAAAGTCTTCGATAAAGGGCATGTGACCCAAACCTTTTAGCTCAATCAATTTAGCCTTAGTGATCTTTTTTACGACATTTTTGCCCATTTCTGGATAAAGTCCCATTTTCTTTTTCATTTCTTCTGAGGCCCAAGCCTTACCGATCGCCGTGCGATCGCGGTTGCCGTTGATGATGACGACTGGCATACGCAAATTCTTGAATTCATAATAAACAGGCTGGGTAAAAATCATGTCCGACGTTAAAGCCGCATTCCAAGCGATGACTGGGTAATCGGGACCTTGCAGCCATCCGGTTGGAATTTCCAGCCACTTGTCGTATTCCGCTTTCCATTTGCCGTCGTAGTAACTGTCTAATTGGTATTTCTTAATTTTTTCAGGCGAATTATTCAGCTCTGCCTGATAGCCATCATCGATACTGCGATAGGAAGTCATCGTCTTCCAGTCTTCTAGGCCAATCGGATTGACCAAAAGTAATTTGCTAACTTGCTCTGGGTACATCAAGGAAAAGCGAGTCGCTAACATGCCTCCCATCGAGTGTCCTAAAAGAATAAATTTTTCGACATTCAAACTTTGCAGAAGGCTCTTGGTGTTGGTCGCTAGTGTCTGAAAGCTGTATTGATAGCTCTTGGGTTTCGTTGATTTTCCAAAGCCTATTTGGTCGGGCACAATCACACGATAGCCTTCTTGATTGAGGCCTAAAATAACGTGTTCAAAATAAGCGCCCGGGAAGTTCTTTCCATGTAAAAGAACAATCACTTTATCACTTGGTTTCCCTGCAGGAATATCCATGTACGCCATTTTTAAGTTTTGATCTTGAGATTTAAAATCAAAATATTTTACTTCAAAAGGATACTTGTACGCACTGAGCTCCGCATCGAATCCCGTAACTATTCCCTTTTTTGCATTGATGGAAGGGGCCGATTTATTTGAGTCGGAACTCGCGCAGGCACAAAGAATCAAGGACAATGACAAGGGCAACAGCATCTTCATAAGAACCTCTATTTTTCTTTTTCAGTTGTCTTCGCGGTCTGATTTAACTGACTCATCGTATATGTTCGACCGATTTCGAAAATTTTATTTTTTGATTTAATATCAAATAAACTCGCCTGAATAATAATTCCGGGATTTACTTCGTCAGGCAAATCGACGACTTCTAGCTCAAGCGAATTTTTTCCGTCAGGCACGTGGTTAAACGCTGGAAGCAAAGAACCTAACAGAGCTTTCGCCAAGATAGAGTTCATACGAACTTCTACTTTTTCTATTGAACTCCATGCCGCAGGTAATTCCTTGTTCTGAGACAGTGTGTGAAAGTCGTTTTCAATAAGGGACACGAGCTGTTGAGCAGGCGTCTTTTGCACACATTCAGTATCTTTTGAGCGGAATAAAAGAAGTCCTTCATCGTGCAGTGCAAGGCCCGTAATGACCACGGCGGCGACGACTATTAACGCTCCTAGGATCTTAGTTACCATCGGGTCTCCCTGTGCATGGTAGATGCTGTGTAAATGGCTCCTTGTTATTATTAGAAAGAAATATCTCAGGCTCAAAGGCTTTCCCGGTTGGGACCAAAATCGCTGCTTCAGGCTAGGCTTCAAGAGGCATGTAAGCCTATGAAATTTCACATAAAAAAGCCCGCCTTCGGCAGTCGCTGTCAAAGACATCGACACTTATGGGGGGCACCGTGAATAAAGGTAAAGACTATAAACACTTGTAATATCAATATGTTAACGTGTAAGCGGGGTTGTTGGCACTTTGCTTGGATATAAGGTTGCGAGGAAGGTGTCTATGAAAGCACTTACAAGACTAACTACTTTGTCCTTTTTGGTGGGCCTTTACGTGGGTTGTTCCCCAGTGAAGTTTTCCTTGGACGACAGTAAATGTAAAGACAGCGGCTGTATCGTACAAAACGGTCAGTACACCTTTAATTATACGGCGACAGCCGGTCGAGGTAAGGTGGATATACTTATCGTTAACGACAACTCTGCATCGATGTCTTTCGAGCAGGCACGCTTGGCGCCGCGCTTTACAAACTTTATTTCTGATTTAGATTCTCAAGGAGTGGACTACCGTATTGCGATGACCACAACCGATATCACAAAAAATCGTGGTGGCAACTTGGTGTCGTTCAGTGACGGTTCGGCGTATTTATCTAAAGCTCAAAGCAATCGTTCGGCTTTGTTTAACGAAGCCATTCAACGCAAAGAAACTTTAACTTGTGAAAAATTCATCGCAGATTGGATCCGTTCAAACGGTGGCAATCGGGATTCTATCAATACGCCGGCATATCAGACGGCCTATGATAGCAATTGTCCTTCTGGCGATGAGCGCGGCATTTATGCAGCGAATTTGGTTGTAAACAACAATCCTTCGAGTTTTATCCGCGGCGATGCGCATTTGGCCGTAATCTTTTTATCTGACGAGGACGAACGCAGTGGTCTTTATGGAGACCAAGGTTTCAAGTTAGATCAAATGGACCAACCAGATTATTTAGTTTCAAACATCAAAGCAAAACTTGGCGATGACAAGTTTAACTCTTTAAGCGTTCACGCCATTGTTGTTAAAGATCCAGTTTGTTTGGACAGACAAAACGAGCAAGCTTTGGATGGTTATCAACCGACTGTGGGACTTGTTCAAGGCAGTATTGGTTCTGCTTACCTAACCTTTATTTCAACAGGATGGGGTAACGCCGCTGACATTTGTTCTGAAGACTATACAAGTCAATTGGGGCAAATTCGTTCGAAAATCAGCGATCGTATCAAGGATATCGTTTTAAACTGTTCGAACCCGACAGAGTTAAATGTCTCTGTATCCAGTGCACCTGTAGCACACTGGATGGAAGGTAAGACATTAAAGTTTAGCGAAGCTTTAACTCCAGGGACCACGGTAAACTTATCGTACAAGTGCTCTGCGCTAGACTAAAATTAGAAAATAGAAATCTAAAAGCATCTAATTATTCTTTAAAACCATAAACAGTGATCCGTACCCAAGAAGCGGTGCAGATCACTTATTAGGGGTTGCTTTTTGTAAAAATCATTAACAAAAAATATTCTCTATTCTCTATTCTCTTGGCTCCTAGGTGCCCGCCAATCTGGCAATGGGCCCTAAAAGACTTTTCTTACTCGCAATGAATTCATAAAAATAAAAATGTCGTATAAAATGTTGAACTTTTTGACAGAAAAACATTGCAGTGGATCGATGTGAAATGGTTCACATCAAAGTTTTTTAATTTGCTCACTTTAAAGTTGAATAGTCTTTAGTCGTAGCGATCCCTTCCGATATCTCTAGCATGGGTATGTTAGACAGATACAAAAAAAAGGGTGGATTCTTTCAACTTCTACAATTGCTGGAAACTTCGCCAATGGCGAAGCGTGAGCAGTTCTTAGGACTGATTGCGGGGGAAAGTCCCGCGTGGGAAGATGCGCTTCGCAAGCGTATTCTGACTATTGATAAGGTTTATTCTTGGGATCAGCAATATCTGGTAGAGATTTTTTCTCGTCTGCCACCTTTGACGCTAGCGAATGCTTTGCATGGGATGGAAACAGAAAAGGTGGAAGGTCTATTGGGGACTTTGCCACCGATTTCTAAACGCAAGATTACTGATCTGTTACTTGATTCAAATCCGAATGCCGGCGAGAAGGCCACATGTATTTCGAAAATTTTGACGGAAGTGCGTGGTTTTATTGCGCAAGGGATTCTGAAACTAGAAAAAGTCGATCCTGAATTACTTATTCCAGAAAACATTGAAGAGATGCTGAATGCTGGAGGATTTACTACACCTCTGGTGTTTGAAGCCGAACCGACCAAAAAGGAAGCGAAGTCTGCAACTCCAGTGTCGGAATCTTCAGAGCCGATGGTGCCACAACAGGAAGTTGATTTTTTCAAAAGAAAAGTCAACCAACTGGTGTCAGAATTAAATGCTTTGAAGCACGAAAATACGGTTCTTAAAGACAAGCTTGCGCAGATAAAAAAGATCGCTTAGCGTGATCTGACTTATGCGCAAGGCTCGTATCCTTCTGACTGGCTTTTGTCCGTTCCTTGGCGAACGGATCAATCCCAGTCAGCTCATTTTAGAAAAGATAAATCACTCCGAACAATTTAAAAGTTCCGTGGACACACTGTTGCTGCCGGTGTCTTTTCAGCAGGCCGTGCCCTTGCTGATCGAAAAGATGCAGAAGCAACATTACGATTACGTTTTGATGTTGGGACAAGCGGGTGGTCGGCAGAAAGTAAATTTAGAGCGTGTAGCCCTGAACTGGCTAGAGTCCGAACATCCTGACGAGGACGGCTTTAAGCCGGAACAAGGAGAAATTTCTAAAGGTTCAGAGCCGGCTTTGTTTACCAGGGCGCCCCTGAATCAATGGAAAGATATTTTGGACAAACAAGGGCATTCGGTGGTCGTTTCACTCAGCGCGGGTGGCTATGTTTGCAATTACCTTTATTTTCATGTGCTGAGTTGGATTAACGCTCAAAGATTGTCGACACAGGCTTGTTTTATTCATGTGCCTTATTTGCCGGAGCAAGTACTCGAAAAAAAAGAAATACCGGCAATGCCAATAGAGCAGCAACAAAAAATTATCGAAATGATTTTAGCGCAATGTAAGTAAAAAAAAGGTGCTGTTTTGTCAGCACCCTTCATTCTAGCAATTAAAACAGCAATGGAATTCATCTATTCTACTTCGGCAAGGACTTCGCGCAGTTTTTGTTCATCTTTGACTCCTACAAAAACAATTTCTGCACGGCGATCCGAGGCCATAGAACCGGTAGATTCGCTTGAACCCATTCCTTTTGCCACGACGCTGGAAGAGCGCAATCCGTTCTTACGCAAGACCGAGCGAACTTGCTCGGCTCGTTGTTGCGAAAGACGTTCGTTAAGAATGGAACTGCCCGACGCATCGGCATAGCCGCGAATTTCGACACGCTCAAAAAGATCAGAGTTTTCATTTAACGCTTTTGCGACTCGAGAAAGTTTTTGTTGGTCGGAATTTGACAAAGCCACGGCGGCGGTTGGGAATTGAATCACCCCCTGATCTGTACTTAAGCTTGAGTAAGCGACATCTCTGAGCTCGGCTCTGGCGTCACTTTCCAAGGCGACGGGAGGGGCTGTGGGGGTTTGCGTTTCAGGGCGTGCAAATTCACGCTGCACGGGATTTTGTGTTTCGGTGACTTGGCGGGCAGAGGGGCGATAGGCGCCGGGATTCCAACCAATTTGCAGATCGACTAGATACATCGCAACGAGGCCATCGGTGTTATTGGTCAACGACATAGCACGGGCACCGATACGTGCTAGCCAGCTTGGTGTTATGTTGAACTCTTTTAAAACTTGTAAGCCAACAAAGTGAGCATCGCCCTGGTCGGCTGAAAGATTTCGACCTTGTTCATAGAACTGATTGCCAACGACTCCGGCTTGCCAACGACTGTCCCAGCGATAGCGAAGGGCGAGCTCCGCAACTCCGCCGGTGGTCGCAGTTTCTTGGGATCCGGAGGCTTGAATGAATTGTTGGTTGTTCACACCGAAGCCAAGATCAACGACGGCCGGTGACTCAAGATAGAAAGACCCTAAAAGCTTTAGCGTTGCAGGACTGCCTTCCGTCTGGCTTATATTTTCGTATCCGGTATAACCACCACCCGCTGCTAAAAATGGTAAAAGGCCACGGGGTGTTTTTGCGGCTTCTTCTTGGGTTAGCTCTAAGGAGCTCGTTGTGGGCATTGTTTGCGTCTCTTGATTGGCAAGTACCGGCGAGGCAAAGCTTAGTAATGCGATAAAACCGATGGTGTTCATATGTGTTCTCCTTGTTAAAATAGCGCCTCGATCAGTATTGTCCTTTAAAGCTAAAGATCAATTTTTGCCCTTCAAAAATGCCGGAAGTTTGTTGAGATAAATACGCGACCTAGGCGTAAGCAGAGCGCAATGTTTTTTTATGAATGTGATACGTCAAAAGTCTAAAATTTCATTTGTTTCAATTGGTGAAACGCGTTTCGCAGTAAATCCAAGCAATCAAATTGACCTGGTAAGGGAGTAATCTTAAAGTTTTTAGAAATGAATTTGGAGGACTCCTATGCGTTCATGTTTGCTTTTGCTGATGGCCTTATTACTAGCTTCTTGTGCTTCTCAACACAAAGCCAAAGATCTTGATACTCGTGTGGATATGGCCGCACCGGTGCGTGGCGACTCTGTGGTCGGCGTAAAAGACGGGGATATGGTGTACCAAAGAAAAGTCAGCATGAGCGAAGAATTGCGTCGTTTAGAGCTGGATGTTTATGATCTTGAAGCCAAAGTGATGGGTGGGCCTCGCTACTTGGACAATCGCGGCTTGTATGGGGTCTTGCGTGATTGCCGCGTGCAAATGGGCGACACTAACAACAATGGCGATGGCAAAATTCGTTGGACCGAAGCGCGTGAATACGTGACCGCGGAAGACGATTTTACGGCTATGGGTGTTGAGGATAAAAAGAAAATTATCGGTGTATCCGAGGAGTTTTTAAAAGATCGTTTGACTCGCTTTAGAGGCTACAAAAGTATTTTAGAAAAACGTCAGGACGAATACGAAACGAAAGTAAAAATGTGTCAGTTGGATTTAGCGGCGCAAAAGAAAAAATCTAAGTCTGCACAGGATTCAGAATAGTTCAAAAGCAACACTAAAAACAGAAAACGGCGCCGATCGAACTCGGGCGCCGTTTTCTTTTAGGTCATAAAATAAAGTACCAAGTTAGAAGGAAACTGGAAACGACACGCTGGCAATCCAAGCTTTGTCTTCACCAGTTATGCTATCGGTTGTTCCGGTGATGCCACTTTCAGATTCTAGTTTATTAAATTTCGTGTCTTGGTATTCCAGATTTAAGCTGACGACAGCGACATAGAAGCCGACGCCTACGCGATAACCCGTTTGCTCTTTAAATTTTGCGTCCACGCTGTTGATTTCTTTTGGATCAAGCTCACCGCCAATAATATAAGTACCCCACACTCGCAGACCAGCCACAGGAGTTTGTGCGCCCAGGGTCACACCATAGTTCAGAGCATTGGCGTCGGCTTTGCCATTCAATGCCGACGAGTCCAGGCTCAACATTGAGTAGCGGACATCGGCCCCTAAGAAAATAGATTCATGGACGTGGGCTCCTAAACGTAAACCCAAACCTAAGCCCGTGGTTTTTTCGGTAGAGTCGTTAAAGATTGGATAAGAAGTTTTCATCTCGCCACTGGTGTAGGTCACCGAAGGTTCCAGAAAAATGCCCCCTTTGCTGAGGTCTGCGGAAGCGACACTATACGCGCTGGTTACTAAAACGGATGCTGCGATGGTCTTTTTGATAAATGATGATTTGTACATGGAGTTCTCCTTTAAATGTATTCCGGCCACCGATTTCCTAAATTAATAGGAGGGGCGAGAGGGCCTTTGCGCAGAACCCTCTCGCTTGAGGGGTGGGATATAGACTGACAAGAAACGTGTTCTTGTCATGCTCTAGAGACACTGCAATCGCAGGGCCCGGTCTAAGAACGCATATATTCGCGCTGGAATATTTATCGCGAAATATCGGGGCAAAATATCCCAGTTTATAGGAGAAAAACCTCAAACTGTTTTGTGCAGTGTGTGTGGTTGTTTATCTTGATGGGCCCGAATGAATCACCTATGTATAAGAGGAGTGATTCTTCTATAGAGTATAGAGATTATTAGAAAGGTTTTTGTGAAAAAACTAAAACGACTGTTGGTACTCTCCCATGAATGGAATGTCTTTCTTGTTCTATTGATTATTATTTCTATCAGTTTGTTTAGTTGGTGGACGGTGAAGGTTCATCTTGAGAAGGAATGGCAAGCGCGCCTTGATTTCGAAATGGGCAAAGTTACCGGAGTGATCGATCGCGAGTTCTATGGCTATGGCCAAGCTTTGATGGACCTGAAGGCTGTATTTCAAGTCGGCGGGATATTTAACTCTAAAGAATTCAAAGAATATATTGAATCAACTCAGGTCCTGCGACGTTTTCCCGGTATGCAGGGAATTGGTTTTGCACAGAAATTAGAAAGAACAGAATTCTCTGATCTAGAAAAAAATATGCGCACTCAAGGCTATGAAGATTTTAAGTTTTGGCCTGATAGCGAGCGATCATTGTACACGTCAATAACCCTGATTCAGCCAGAAGATTGGCGCAATAAAAAAGCCTTAGGCTTTGATATGTCCTCAGAGCTGATTCGTCGCACGGCAATGGATAAGTCTCTTATCGAGAACTCACTGACAATTTCAGATCCAGTCATCTTGGTGCAAGAGGATGCAGAGGTTCATCAGCGCGGAGTTCTTATTTACTTGCCCGTAAAGAAAATTGTCCAAGCGGCCGATGCGCAGGATCCTAAGGATGCTTTGCTTGGTTTTTCCTATGCGATCGTACGGATCAATCGATTTTTTAACGGGGCCTTTGGGGTGCCGGAGTTCTATAATGAAAAAATCAACTACCGCATTGAAATCTTCGATAAAAAAATGGGCACCACGATTCCTGTTTATGAACGTTTCCCTTCGCGAGAAGGAGGGCGTGAAATTCCGGAGTTCTCGAGAACTTATCAAGCAAAAGTCTTTGATAAGAATTGGACGATCCACTTTGAACCTTTGCCGCACTTTTTTAATTGGTATGAGCGTTATATTCCGATCCTGTTCGCCTTCGTGACACTGGTGATGCTGTCTGTGATTTTCGTGGCCTTGTGGTCAACCCAACAGTTTTTGAAGTTCAGTGAACGCCATAAAAACTCTTTGTCGCAGATATCGAAGAACAAATCTGAAGAGATCGCTTTGTTTCGCAAATTAAATATGGTCAAAGCGGATTTGTCGGCGGCGATCGATGGCGATAGTATCTTTGATCGCTTTTGCATGCACATGAGCGAAGTCTTCGGCGTTGACGATTGCGTGGTCTTTGTGCGGGAGCAGAAAGGTCCATATGAAAAACGTTTTCAAAAAATCCTTAACGTATTTCCGGATTTTTTACCTATTCCAACTGAATTCGAAGACTTCTTAAGTGAAGGTATTTTGCCCAGTCGAGCTCAAGATGAAAATGAAGCTCGGGCGCTCGATCTGCTTAGTAACGAAACTCGCGCTCTTTTGGCGGATCATCCTTATTATATGGTTGGTGCCGTTTTGCATGAATCGGGCAAGAAGACATCTGTCTTAGTCATTTTGCGCGGACCAGAAAACTTGTGCGACTCTGAAATGAAGGAGTACGCAATTCAAAGGGTCGTTGGTCAGTTCGCAATGTCTTATGATAAGGCGATTCTTTTGCGTCGTGCGGAAGATGCAAATTTTATGAAAAGTTCTTTTTTGGCGAATATGAGTCATGAAATCCGCACACCTTTGGGTGTGATTGTTGGTTATTCGGAAATTTTAGCAGACGAAGAATTAAGTCCCCAAGAAAAAGAAGCTATTGGCAAAAGTATTAAGCGAAATGGTAAAGAGCTTGCGCGTCTGATTGACGACATTCTGGATATCTCCAAAGTGGAGGCTGGTAAGCTGCACTTTGAAATGGCGCAAGTGAATCTGGAAAGCCTGATTCATGAAATTAAGTCGATTATGGAAGCTCGCGCGATTGATAAAAAAATCCAATTCAATATCGCGAAATTAAGTAACGTGCCGTCTTATGTGGTTACAGATGATGTGCGCCTGAAACAAATCTTGGTCAATATTGTCGGCAATGCGATTAAGTTCACTGAAAAAGGTGGCGTAAAGATTCTGTACAAGACTGGCACTAACGAAGCTGGCGAACAGTACTTGGAATTTCAAGTGCAGGATACGGGTGTTGGAATTTCAGAAAAAGGCCGGGAAGTTTTATTTAAAGCGTTTTCCCAGGCGGATGTATCGACAACCAGGAAGTACGGTGGCACGGGCCTTGGCTTGGCATTGTCGAAGCGTCTGGCTCAGCTTCTTGGCGGAGACTTGTTCCTGCTTGAATCTTCCATTGGTAAGGGCTCTACGTTCTGTTTACGCATCCCCTTAAAAGATTTGAATCAGGGGACAATGTTGACGATGCGGCCCGAGGTTACATCGATGAAACGCGAAGGCTTGGAAGACTCCCAACGTGATATCGATTGGGTGAACATGGATCTAAAAAATCTATTACGTGGAACGCGGATCTTGTTGGTAGAGGACTCTGAAGACAACCAAGAGATTTTTTCACACTTTTTAAGAGGCGCGGGGGCGGAAGTGCAGATTGCAGAGGACGGCCTTACTGCGGTGGAGCAGGCGTTTAAATTCAATCCAGATATTATTCTTATGGATATTCAAATTCCCAAGATGGACGGGCGAGAAGCGACCAAAAAAATACGGCAAAAGGGCTTTACAAAAAATATCATCGCATTGACCGCCCATGCTTTGCATGAAGAATTGCAGAGCACTTTAGAGGCGGGTTGTAACGGGCAGATTACAAAGCCGGTTTCGGGTGAGCTCTTGTTGCAAGAAGTTTATTTTTATCTGAATCATAGGAGTTCATAAATGACAGGTATTGCAATTCCGCTAGAGTCGCGAGTTCGCTACTTGAAGCGCCGACAAGCAGAAATTAATGACTTAATGGATTCAGAGGCGGCCCCCGAAGTGTTGCTTGAAAAAGCTCAGAAAATTGGTCATCAAGTGAAAGGTAACGCATTTACTTTTGATTTTGCAGATTTGACGGACAATGCGAAGTCCCTAGAGGCGGCAGCGTTAAAGAAGGATATAATTGAGGTTTTAACTTTTGCACGGGCGCTGATGGCTCAAGTCGAGGCTCACTTAAGTACCCTTGTCTGAGTGGTGCGTACGTCCCATCAAGATGCGATATAAAAACAGAATAAAAAGAGCTCCCATTATGGACCCTGCAAATCCTGCGGGTTCACCTTCCATATAATAGCCGGTTTTTGTGCCGATAACATGTGCGACAAAAGACCCCATAACACCTAGTAAACAAGTGATGATCCATCCTGCCGGATCTTTTCCTGGCATCAGAATTTTCGCCGTAGCACCGACAATGAGGCCGATAATTATTGCGCTAATCATACCAAACTCCTTCTGGCTGGGCTCGCTCAGGAATGCCACTCCCCCGGAGAATGCAAGGGGGAGTGGCTGCTTATTCACCACCCTAGCAGGTAAGTGGTGAACTAATTTTTTAAGTTTCTATTTGCTGGCGGAACATCATCGTCCATAGACTCGCGAGTATCTTCTGTATACTTCGCAAGTACGCCACCGACTTTTTTCGAGGCTTCGTCTTTTGCCAAACCGTATTTTTGTTGTACGATTCCGGCAATGGCGGTGGCATCACCTTTGGTTCTTTCCCATTCGTCGTCCGTGATGTTGCCCCAGGCTTTGCGTAGATCGCCTTTAATTTCTTTCCATTTGCCTTGGATGATATCTTTGTTCATAAAAGTCTCCTTGTTGTTGTGTTGCCACTGTTAAATTCACTTAAATTATTCTTACCGAACCAAAATGATCGCTTTTGATGCTGTCGCACCGGGAAGTAGTGATTTCAAAGTCTGTTTAGTTGTTGGAGCAGCGCCCGTAGCTTCGAAAGTTGTTTTAATTTCGTAGTCGTCGCTTTTAGTCATTTCTCCCAGCATGTTCGGTCGTTTGGCCATGTTGTGCGTGTCAACGTCCGCAGAGGTGTTCACGTCTTTTTCTAAAAAGTTCTCAATTTCGTTAGCTCTGTCGTCAGCTAATTTTGAATCTGCAGAGGCGACTTTCGCGCCATCGGCTGGATACTCTTTGTCTGACCACGCAAGAACTTTAAACTCTGCCACTTTACCTTGTCTTTCGGCTAAGGCCGCAAGCTCTCGAATTTTACTTTTTTCTTCTCGCGACAAACTTTTTGCACCAGGCTTGAAATTGATAACCGTGTAATGAGATGTCCCGACTTCTGCGGCAGCGACGGCTGTAGGCGATGAGGACGTGTAACTTGCGTCTTTGCTGGGGTGATAAGCGCAGCCAATCACGACAACGGATGAGCAGGCAAAAATTGATAAAAGAGCTCTATTGTGTAACATAACTTCTCCTGACATGATGTTTTGTGCCGGGGCATTAACCCCGACGTAAATCAATTATGCAAATCACGGACCCGTGTTAAAAAATCTTTAAAACGAATATATTTGATTTAAATTAGATATAATGTATAAATGTGGCAAAAGTACGCATTTGCGATGTGTACATGTGCCCCATTTTATGGGGTTAGGCAATCTGAAGGGAGAAAGTATGGACACCCAGAAGACGATTCTACTTATTGAGGACGACTTAGACTTGGCAGAGTTGGCGTCGGCCTATTTTCGGCAAAAGAATATTCTTGTCATTCACTTGGTCGATCCCATGGAAGCTCTGCAGGCCATAATCACGGCGAAGGTTAAACCCGATGCGATTATTACCGATTTAAATTTGCCGTTAATGTCGGGCTTGTCATTTATCAAGGCCGTACGTGCGGAAGGTTTGCAACTGCCAATTATTTTAATCACGGTCTCAAATGACGTCGAAACAGCGGTGGAGGCGATTGCGGCCGGAGCGTATGATTTTGTCGTGAAGCCGCTGCATTTTCCACAGTTATTGATTTCTGCTCAGCGCGCATTCAAATATAAATCTTTGCATGCGGAAAACGAAACTTTGCGCCAGACCATTGATTACACCAAAGGTATGAATCCCGACGGTATCATTGGTAAAAGCGATGCCATTCGTAAAGTGATAGATCTTGCTAAGCGTGTGGCGAAAAGTTCTTCGACAGTTTCCATTTGGGGTGAAAGTGGAACGGGTAAAGAGGTTTTTGCTAAAGCCATTCACAATTGGAGCCCCCGCAGTAAAATGCCTTTCGTGGCCATCAACTGCTCCGCCATCCCAGAGAATCTTTTGGAATCAGAACTGTTCGGTCATGCCAAAGGTTCTTTCACCGGAGCCCTTGAAAAGAAAATTGGACTATTCGAAGAAGCCGATGGCGGGACCTTGTTTCTAGACGAAATCGGCGACCTAAATCTGCCGCTGCAGTCAAAGTTGTTGCGAGTTTTGCAGGAGCGAGAAATCAAGCGGGTCGGTGAAAATCAGTCTCGTGCCGTCGATGTACGCGTCATTGTGGCAACCCATAAAGATTTGCGCGTAGAAGTTCAGGAAAAAAGATTCCGCGAGGATTTATTCTTTCGTCTAAATGTGATCCCGATGAAGTTGCCGCCACTGCGCGAGCGTCGTGAGGATATTTTGCCGTTGGCTGAACATTTTTTAAACCGTTTCAATGTGTTAAACGGCACGAACATTTTAGGATTTAAGAAATCGGCGAAAGAATTTCTACTCACCCAACCGTGGCGCGGGAATGTTCGAGAACTTGAAAATGCGATCGAGCGTGCGGTGGTTTTATCGACAACAAACGAAATTGATGCCAGCGCGTTCTCTCTTTTCGACGAACCATCATTGCAGGACAGCTTCTTAAGTACAGAGGACAAAAAGAATGCTTTCATTTTCCATTTTGGTGATGAGGTCGAACCGCTGCATGAGGTGGAAAAGAAATACGTCCAGTTTGTGTACGAGCGTAAGAATCATGCAAAAGAATTGACGGCGAAGGCGTTAGGGATTGATCGTAAAACTTTGTACCGGAAGCTACAAGAAATAGAGCCGACCACTGCTGAAAAATAAGCCATTTAGCTGGCAAAATTCCCCGAAAATTGAGGGAAATTTGCCTCATGACAGTGTCTATATCGCATATATTGCTTTTAAACACTGGTGGTTGCCTTGCATAAGTATTTTCCAGGATCAGGAGGATATCTTATGACAACGATTATTCGTCTCGTTTTAATATTGGGATTTTTTGGCGCGATTGTTTCTGCGCATCAACCGGACGTTGAAATCGCGACCGCAAAAATGATCGGAGCATCGCAAGTTGCTCCAGTATTTTTTGATCCCGGAGCAAAAAAATTAAGTGCGGAAGAAAAGTCTGAGCTGCAGGTTTTTTTCACATCCCTAAGAGAATCAAAAGAAATAAAATCAGTCCGCGTTCTTGCTTGGGCTGATCGAGAATATCCTGCAAAAGATGAAAAGGTATCTGCCAAGCAGATTGCTTTGGCCAAAGAACGTGGTGAGGCAATTAGGGCCTACTTACAAAAAGATCTTAAGATTAAAACTGTCGACACGCACAACATGACGGAACGTCCGTCGAAATTGAGCGAGTTCTTTAAAACCAATGATTATGAAGTTAAATCATCGGCAGAGGCCACGGGGGCCGCGCCGACCCAAGATAAGGCGGGTGTTTTTGAAGAAATGGGCCGTTCGACCACGGCTCTGGTTTTAGTTGTTTTAGAATAGTTTCCCCCTCCCACAATTTATAAGGATGAGCTTACCAAGTTGAAATTAGGATTTTCAACTTGGTAAGCTCAAGATGAACATATGGATTTAAATCAAATAATGTTCTTAGGGATTCTTGCCGGGGCTTTGTATTTCTTTATTAGCGAGAAATTAAGCGTCGATATGACGGCTTTGTTGATTATTCTTGCCTTAGCTATTAGCAAAATTTTAGATCCAAAAGAGGCGCTGTCAGGCTTTTCAAGCGAACCTGCTTTGATCCTGGCTGCGGTGTTTGTGCTTTCAGCTGGTTTAACGGCGACCGGTTTAACCGATGCGATCGGTAATGCGGTTGCCAAAGTCGCCGGGACAAATCAGTGGATTGCGAATTTAGTTATTATGTCGACCGTTGCGTGTTTGTCTGCGTTCACTCATCACCTCATGGTGACGGCGATGATGCTGCCGATTGTGATGCGCTTGTGTCGTGAACGCGACATGCCTTCATCGCGGCTATTGATACCGATGGCCACGGCCGCGTCTTTGGGGACGACCATGACTTTGATTGGTGCACCCGCATTCTTACTTGCCAATAGTGTCATCAAGCGGGCCGGTGAACCACCCTTGCAGTTATTTTCTGTGACTCCCTTGGGTGGGGCATTGGTGGTTTTTGGTTTCATTTTAATTTTATTATTGTTGTGGGTTTTGCCAAAGACTTCCGGTCGTGATCGTAATGACGAAAAGTTTCGCATCGACGGGGTGTTTACAGAGCTGGTAATTCCGGCGGATTCAAAGTGGCTGGGTGTTTCCACGTCTCAGTTTAGCAAAGAAATGGATAAACGATTTGAGGTGGTCGGAGTTCGTCGCAATGGTGCGCGGATATCCACTATGGCAGAGACACTCTTGCAGATTGACGACGTACTCTTGGTGAAGACTTCTCCGGATGAGCTTTTGTCTGTTGAGGAAAAAATGGGCATAGCTTTACGAACTGTAAAAAAATATGGCGCCGAGATGCCTGACTCTGGCGAGCATGTAGCCAAATCGGAGCCGATGATCGTTCAGGCGGTGATTTCGCCAAGATCCTCACTGATTGGAAAAAGTGTGGGGGAGGCGGACTTTCTGCACACCTTAGGAGTTCTAGTTATCGGCCTATGGCGCAAGGATGGCTGGATTTATCACGAGATCTCAAAAGTCCGTCTGCGCGAAGGCGACTTGATTGTTTTGTGGGGCCATGAAGAACGCTTGGAGGCTGTGAACGACGACGGCAATTTTCTTTTGCTGGTGCCAATGACCGTGCGTCCGAAGAAGCGGGTCAAAGCGAAAACTGCGGGCCTTATCATGCTGGGGTCAATCTTGCTTGCGGCAACAGAAACTTTACCTGCTCACATCGCCTTTATTCTGGGCGCGGTGGCGATGGTGCTGACGAAGTGTGTGTCCTTACGCCAAGCTTACGAATCCATCGAAGTAAAAATATTTGTGATGATCGCGGGGGTGATTCCTTTGGGGATCGCTATGGAAAAAACGGGACTTGCGACTTTGTTTGCAAAAAATCTTTCCTTGTTGATTGCGCATTGGGAGCCGTGGGCCATTATGATGACATTCTTTGTTGCGGCGGGTTTGTTAACGCAAATTCTTTCTGATGCCGCGACGACGGTCTTAATCGCACCGATTGCCGTGGCCTTTGCAAAGGCAGCCCAGGTTTCACCAACTGCAGCGGTGGTGTGTGTGACCGTGGGAGCAGTGGCCTCTTTCTTGACGCCGATTGGGCATCACGGGAATTTACTAATTTTGGGGCCAGGGAATTATCGCTTCGTTGATTTCTTAAAGGTTGGATTTCCGTTAACGGCCCTTATTGCGGTCTTAACCAGCTTTATCTCGTTACGGCTTTGGGGATAGTCCTTTGCGAATTAAAAAACAGTAAGTTATATTGTGATTATGAAAAACTTAAACGTCCTTTCGACAATTTTGGTTATGTGTGGCTTCGCGCAAAGTTCGATAGCGGTCAATACCGATATAATTGCACCGCAATTATATGCACAAGCCATGGATATTGGTGAAGCAAAAATCGGAGTCCCTGGAGAGAAAGAGCCAGAGAAAGAATTGATTCAAGACTTGCGCAAGGGCACTTTGAAAATATCTTTGCAAGGTCCTAGCGAGCAACCATTAAAAAACGTTGCCGTTAAAGTGCATAAGTCATTTTCACCTTTAGTTTTCTCCATAGATCCGAAAAGTGATTTGGTGGTAATCAGTGTGCCCAAAGATTTTCCGAAAAGTCTTGGACAGCCTCGTGCCGAAATAAAGGATCAAAATCTAGAGGTGGCTATCCCTGGTTGGGATATACTTGAGCGTCCCGAAGCCTTGGTTGAAGCTGCCTTCGTGGATAAGGACGGCAAAGAGCTTTCGGCGTGGACAAGGTTTCAAAATCCTCTAAGTTCTATAGTAAGTTATGTCAGACCACGAGATATGGCGACACTGTTTGATCGAGTTGGAAAGCCTGACCTGTCCTTGCAAAAATGGCTGGGGTTGCTATTTAAAGAAACGGTCCAAGTGGCCGGTAAGTTGGCAAACTATCGTTTACAAGTGTCTTTTGTGATGCCCTTGAAAGACGGTCTGACCACATCTATTCCTCTTTTATTGGTGCCAGTAAAGGAATACACTGCGCAAGACGCGGCGAAAATTAGCGAAGGTATTTTGGGCGCACTTCGCCAGTTGGGGCTTAGCAAGACGGATGGAGATATTGTTTTTGATATCAAAGTAATAAAGAACAATACTAATTTTGGTATTCAATCATTAGAACTTGATAACGACGATGTTGTTCTTACTCCCTAGGAGATGATCTCGTCGTGGATCATAGAAAAAGGGCGATCTGGGAATCGCCCTTTTTTTTAGTCCTTGAAAAAGAAAAGCCATAACAGGACCACCACAAATCCAGGTACACCCAAGATATATAACAAAATGGGTACACCAATTTTTCCGTGGGCGTCATTAAGGAGCTTGGTAATTTTCTTCATATATATCTCCTGATTGAACTCCATAGCTTGAGCGCATTATGGATATATCTTCAGCATTCTTTTTTTCCGGTGGACCATACTTTTTCATCAACGACACAAGGCGGGCTTTAATTTCCTCCTCATGCAATCCACATTTGGCCTGAACAAGCCCATAAATAGACTTGATACTTCCATGTGTTCGATCCAGTTCATCAAAGCTCAAGTCGTGCCAAACGTTGTGCAGTTCAGCTCTAAGAAGCGGCCATTTGTCTTTTGCAATTTGTATGTTCATCATAGGTATCTCCTTGCGCTTATTGCCTATAATGAAGCACAAGTGGTGCCAGAGCCGTGTGGCTTTTAGAACGCCTTTAAAGGGTTTAGCGAGTTTATGTCGGGGCTATTTGTCGCGGGTGTGGCAGAAAGCATCGTTCATTAGGATTTTTTCATAAACTAATTTGCGGCGTAAAATTCAACAGAAAGAGGTCGTCGCTGGCCAGAGTGTCGATATTCTAGTCGATTAGAACCTTCCAGTGTAAAAGCTCCTTGTCGACTATTTGTGAGGAAGTTGGTATATTCCCTCAGCTTTAAAACCCAATTTGAAAGGTGACTTAACATGTTTAAAATGATGTGTGCTATCGCTCTTGTTCTTGTTCCAGGTGCATTTGCGCAGGCTTATACCCTTGAAGAAATCGCGCAATATGTGCCTGAATTGAATTTCATTCAAAGAGACGCTGACAAAAACAACCAAGTTGTTGTTCTAAATGCTAAAGATGCCAAAAGATTCTGTGAACTAGTGGGCGGCCATCTTCCTGATATCGAAGAGGTGACAAGAATGGCTGTGCGTTTAGGCGCTAAATATCAACCAATCACAGCATTCTTAAGCACTAAAGACGCCACCAAGGCGGGCTATACAAGAATTCAAACAGGCATCGTCAACATCGAAGAGGCTTTCTTTTTTAGCTCTAATGGCTATAGCCATTTCGACGTTAAAGAATTGAAAAATCGTTTTTGGACCACTTCTAAAGTTTATTCTTTCATGCCGACTCAGGTGAATCCATATATCTTTGACGGTACCGATGGTTCCCTTGCTGGTTCCGTAAAAAGTGATGTAAGCGCTGCTGTTATTTGCTTGCCAGGTCTTTACTAGTCCTTTTCCCGGCTAAGATCCCTAAGGCACTGAATCTCAGTGCCTGGGTCTTTACATCCGCCTTTGTTCATACTACAGTGAACAAAATGTCACGAGTGTGATGAGGTGGAATATGAAAGTAATGGCTCTGATTTCAGTATTATTGTTTCTGGTAGGTTGTTCTTCCGTTTCTGTAGATCAATATAAAAATGAAAAGCCCGTTTTGAGTCTTGAGGACTATCTAAATGGAGATCTTGATGCCTACGGTTTTTTTCAAGACCGCTCTGGGCTTATTGTGAAAAGATTCAAAGTAAAAATGAAAGCCACCTGGGTGAATGGGGTGGGAACTCTGGACGAAGATTTCGTTTATTCAGATGGCAGTACTTCGAAAAGAATCTGGACTCTAAAAAAAACGGGCCCAGGTAAGTATATCGGAACGGCTGGGGACGTGATTGGAACTGCAGAGGGTGAAGTTGCTGGCAACGCCTTTCGTTGGAAGTACACTTTGGATCTTCCGGTTGATGGCAAAAACTATCACGTTCAATTTGATGACTGGATGTACTTAATGGATGACGGAGTCATGCTGAATAAATCCAAGATGAGTAAGTTTGGTATCTATTTAGGTGAAGTGACATTGACCTTCGTGAAGCCTGCAAAGGCCACAGGCAAATAGTGGCAACGCCGTGGAAAATCTAAAGCGCTTCTTTCCCGTTGTTTGGTATTATGTCGGATGGTTCGGAGCTATCTATATGGGGCGCTTCGATCTTTCGCCATGGAGTTTGGCTTTTCCACTTTTCCTGTTGGGAGTCCTTTTTTATTGGAAGAAAGTGGACGCTAAACTTTTAAGTTTGATGGTTGTCATGGTGGCCGTGGGGGTCATCTTTGACAGTCTGATGGCGATTAAGAACTTAGTTGTGTTCACTCAGCCAGACAGTTTTTTTATTCCTGTCTGGTTGATCTCAATTTGGTGGCTATTTATCTTGTTGATTCCCGTGATGGTGCCCGTGTTTTTCTCGCGCTTGGCGTTGGCCGCGCTGCTGGGGGCTATTTTTGGCCCCCTCAGTTATGCTTCAGGCTCAGCGCTGCAAGTTTTGCATTTACAAGGTGGTTTGGCGGCAGGACTTTATGCGATCTTTTGGGGCTTGTATTTTCCCCTTGTCATTTTTGCTGCCGGCAAACTTCTTCCCTCGCTCCGAACTATAAAAAACGGTTGAACTTCGAGCGCACAATCTTCTCGAACACAGAAGGGAAGTGGTGCGCTAGCTTCACACCGAAAAACGAAGCCCCTTGCGGCCATACGATCGCTTCGTCGTTTTCCATGGCGGCGATGACTTTCGCGGCCCACTCCTCGACAGGGATATGGCTTAAAAAAGAAACGTCCAAATGCTTACCGTAAAGTTTTGAAATGTCGTCAAACATTTCTGTTTTCACTCCAGGTGTAATCATCAACACCGTAGCGACACCGGTTCCGCGCAATTCTTGTTTTAAGCATTCCGTGAAGGCGACAACAGCTGCTTTAGAAGCCGCGTAGGTGCTGGCGCAAGGGAAAAACATTTTTCCTGAAACGCTGGCATTATTAACTATTAAACCTTGCTTGCGCGCAAGCATTCCCGGTAACAAACGCCGAGTCAGGCGGATCAGAGCATGCACATTGACGTTCAACATTTTGTCGATTTCGTCAGGATCTTGTTCTTCTAAAATGCCCCCGGTCAGTAAGCCGGCATTATTTATAAGTACATCAATAGAAATATTCTTTTCTTCAAGACTTTTTACCAATCCTTCGACGTCCGAGGTCTGTGATAAATCGAAAGGCCACAAGGTGACAGAGGCAGCACCCAGGCTGCCCAAGTCTTTGACCAATGATGGGTCTAATTTTCTGGAGACTAAATGCAGGTGCGCTTTGCGGCGCGCACATTGTTCGGCTAAAGCAAGACCTATGCCTCGGCTGGCGCCCGTCAAAAGAATGTGTTTTTGCGTCAGGTTCATGGGGTGCTCCTTAATGATACCAGGATCTCATTAGCTTGCCAAAAAGGCAATGTTCATATTAGTATGAACAAAGTTTAAACGTGTCTATTCTACGAAGGGACTGTGCCGTGGATTATAAACAGAAAATAGAGCGCGCCTTTAATAGTTTTACCGGGAAAAACCTAGAAAGCTTGAACAGCTTTTATTCTCCCGATGTCGTGTTTGTGGATCCGGTTTTAGAACTGCGGGGCTTGAGTCGGTTGAAAGCCTATTATTCCCATGCCTATGAAAATGTGAAAAGCATCCGCTTTGAATTCACAGATACAATTCAAGAGGGCTCCAAAGTCGGTGCCTCGTGGATCATGCATTTGCAGGTGTCTCGGTTAAATGGAGGCAAAGAGTACCAAGTGCCTGGATTTTCTGTGTTTAATTTCAACGCAGAAGGCTTAATCATTTATCATCGAGATTATGTCGATCTCGGCGCAATGGTTTATGAAAGATTGCCGTTACAGGGACAGATCATCCGCGCAATTAAGGGTCTCTTAAAGCGCGGCGGCAGCGTTGCAGAATAATTCGGAGTTGTTATGAGACATATTACAGTGCTCGCTCTAATGTTTTTAATCTCTGGTCCCGCTTCCGCTGAAAAAGTGGAGACTTTGCAGGGGACGGCGTTTAAAGGTTCAGACATTGTTTATACAGAAGATCACACGGCGCGTTTTTCAGATCAGGGACGCGTGCTAGAAGCGTCGACAGTTTACAAAGACCCTTCTGGTAAAGTGATTGCAGAAATTCGTTCAGACTTTAGTAAAAGTCTGTCGGCACCAGCCCACGATTTTAAAGATCTGCGTTTCAAGCAGCGCTATGGCATACGCCATGAGGGCGAAAAGGTAATAATGTATGTGCAAGAAGGTGAAGAGCCAGAGCAGACCAAGATTATAACTAACGATGAAAAAAAGGCTCTGCTGGTTGGATGTCAGGGCCTTGCATATTATTTTAAAGATAATCTTGAAGACTTAAAGAAAGCGAAGCTAGTGCCGATTCTTTTTTTAATCCCGGGTCGGTTAGAAACTTATAACTTCGAGCTTGTGTATAAAAATACGGACGCCAACGGCTTAGCGGTGTTTGAGATTCATATCAAAAATTGGCTGCTGCGTTTGTTTGCGCCCAAGTTAACTTTGCATTACGACACTATAAAGGGCCGTTTGACAAAGTACGAAGGTCTTTCAAATTTGTATGACGATAAGAAGCAAATGCAAAACGTAAAGATAGACTATATCTATCCGAACTAGTCGATCCCATTTTTGGGTTGTTTTACGTAATCTTAAGGGCGGAAATCACTTCGCGTCGATACTTAAAGATTTGTGTCACTTCACTTTTCACGAAGGCGCCCGCAGTGATCCACCCCAGAAAACCCATTGGCAATTTATAGCGAACGCGATCTGTCATCAAGGTTCCGCCACAGAAAGGGCGGAACTCATGGGTGTGATGCCATAAACTGTAAGGGCCGCTTAGTTGACGATCCACAAATTTAAATGGTGGGTTCCATTCGCCAATCTCTGTTTTCCACTTTGCAGGAACACCACGAATCTTTAAAACATAATCAATCAAGGTTCCTTGTTGGATTTCTTTCGCGGAAACTTTTTTAATGTGAAAGGATAAAGTGGGTGGCGTGATCTGTTCAAGGTTGTAAGGATCTTTAAAAAAGGTAAAAAGTTTTTCAGGGGCTACCGGAATAAACTGTTCAGAGTAAAATATTTCTTCACGTGCTCGCCAAGGCGCGCACAAGTGATGCAAATATTCTGGAAGGTAAGGGTGTTCAAACTTAAAGCCTAAAGATTCCACATATTGAGCACTGGTGCGAACAGAGCTGGTAATTGTTTGTGCGGCTTCTCCGTAAAGCGCTTTGATCGCCAAAACAGGAACTGGAAGTCCCAGGTTTCTGTCTAAGCTTTTTGCTAAAGCTTTTGAAAACTGCATATTAGTCACCGGGTGAGGAGCGGCTCCATTCAGAGGACCCTGCACCTGCTCATTTTCAAGAGCAAAAACAAAAAGGTTTGCAATGTCTTGAATAGAGATCCAGCTCATCCATTGTTTGCCATTCCCCAAAGCACCACCCACGCCCGCCTTGAATGGAAACAGCATTTGCTCTAAAGCTCCGCCGTGGGCTGAAAGAACAATTCCCGTTCTGATGATAGCGATGCGACCCGGGGCTTTTTTAGCTTCAGCTTCCCAGTCCGTGGTGACTCGTGCTAAGAAGTCCGAACCTGGAGTCTGATTTTCCGCACAAACTTTATCTTTGCAGTCACCATAAAAACCAATGGCAGAGCCAGAGATAAAGGCCTTAAGTTGAGCCGGTAGGCTTGCAATCAAATTGCGTGTTCCCACGACACGAGAGTCATAGATTTTTTTCTTCTGTGCCTCACTCCAGCGAGTTCCCACCACGGGTTCGCCCATAAGGTTGATCACGGCATCAACACTTTTTAATGCATCTTTTTCTAAGGGTTCGCGCAGCAGATCGCCCTCGATAACTTTGCAGGGAAAAGGCAATGTCATCGCGGCTCTTTTTGCGTTTCGACTGACGACGATAATGTTATGGCCCTTATCGGCAAGAATCTTGCCCAGTTCCTTGCCGATAAGTCCTGTTGCTCCCGTGATCAATACATTCATAAAAATTTCCTTGTTCAAAATTTCGTGACCGCGCTAAAAGTTTTTAAATTTTAGTATTGGCCAAACACAAACTCTTCCGTGCGAAAGCCTTTCTGTTTAAGGCTTGTTAATATTTTTTCTAAAACCTCATGGGCCATGGTGGCTTGGCGTGATAAAATAAATAAGGACTTCTTTTCTGGGCCACTGACGACGGCCCACTGATAGTCCGAATCTAAGTCGATGATCCAATAGTCACCACGAGCAAAGAAGTTAAAACGGACTTTCAGTTTGGCTGGTTCAGCGGGATCTACGATCTTTGCCGTGCCTTCGATATCGCTGATGCCGCCTTTTTCTTTATAGCAGGTATTCTTTACCGAAATTGAAGTGGGCGAGGTCACGGCGTATTCTGCCTTCGAGCGTACACAATTTCTTTGAAAAAAGTTTGGCGAATGAGCAATGTCATACCAAGTCCCCGCATAGCGATTTAAGTCAACTTCTGAAGCGACCTGTGGATCGCTGTCGTTAGCCATGACGGGTTCTCCGATCGCATAAATTAAAAAGCCAGTTAGCAAAGCTGCAAGCCAGATATTTTTCATAATACATCCTTTCTTAAGGAAGCGAACTGATTAGTTTTTATAGTGTTATTTAGCTTTTGTATGGGCGATCAGTTCCCAATACTCTTCAAGATTCAGCTCGACTTCAAGTTTTCTTAGCAGGGCAAAAATTCCGCCCAGTTTGCGGTGTAAGAAGATCAGCTTGTGAGGTGGCGGGGAGTATTTTAAATTTTGCATCAGCTGCCGTGAAAGATGGGAATTGTTTTTTAAAAACTCATCTTCTTTAAAGTTAAACTTACTGCCCTGGGTTTTGCTAAAAAACGGACTCATACCTAACTTCATCAGATCCACGAAGATATTTTTGGCTGTTTGGCTCTCTCGCGGGTCCAAGAGGCCAAAGGCAATCGCCTTGTCCACGGTCGCGGTGGTTGATGCATACTGAACGGACTTTAAGAGGTCGACGTACTGTTCGCGAAACTCCACGGGGTAAAACTTAGAAGCGCCAAAATCTAACGCCACAATTTCAAGTTGCGGGTTTTCTCGGATAAGGAAGTTGCCGGGGTTGGGGTCCGTTTGCACAAAGCCCCAGATGAAAAACTCCATCACATAAAGCTCTAAAAGCGCTTTGGCGACTATCTCTTTTTTGTCTTTGCTAGGCTTCGCGTCGATCCAGTCTTTAATCGTCATGCCAGACTCATAAGTGAGACATAAAAGATTTTTGGTGCTTAAGTTACGAAGCACCTGCGCCGTTTTCACTGTCGCATGTTTCCAGGCGTGAGAAGCAAAGAGCTTGGAAAACTTCTCAAGGGCTTCCGCTTCGTGCTGGTAATTGACTTCTTGGCGCAGGACTTCTTCGATTTCTGAAAACAGATAATCTAAGTTCATATCTCGACCGGTAATAAGGCAAAGTGTTGAAACAATACGCTTCAACATCTTAACGTCATTTTCAATAGATTGTTCGAGGTCGGGATATTGCGCTTTGATCACAATCGGTTGCTGGCCAGAGCGTGCCTTATACACTTGCCCCATGCTCGCGGCGGCGAGGGGTTTATAATGTATGTCTTGTAACAAGACCAATTGCTCTGCAGTCAGTTCCTTCTTTATGACCTTGGCTAAGTCTAAGTCGGGACTTTCCCATACTTGATTTTGAAGTTGTGAAAGAATCTGGATGGCTTCTGGTGGAAAGTAGTCGTCCAAATCAAGGCTTAAAATCTGCCCCGCTTTCATCGCAGCCCCACGCAAATTTCCTAGGCTTTCTGTGATGACTTTTGCCTGCTCTATACGCGACTGTATATTGCCAGATGTAAGCTCTTTCAGCCCGATCTTCGTCGCCATTTTAGTTAGCTCCAGGGTCCTTTTGATCTGGCTGCTAAAGATCGATCCCATGAGACGCTCCTTTATCCAGTAGACTGGAAAACTTGACTTTGCATATTGTTCATACTACTATGAACCAAATAGAAGTTCAACATGGAAAAGGCTAATATGGAAAAGACCAGTAAAGTGTCTCAAACTGAAATTACAGTCTTTTACGATGGGCTCTGCCAGCTGTGCTCTCGTGAAATTGATCATTATAAAAAAATGGACGGCTCCGTTAAAATATCCTTTGTGGATATCACCGGGGCAGGGTTTGACGCTGCCGCCGAGGGGTTAGACCCCGTCAAGGTCCACCAAAGTATGCATGTGAAAGATCGCAATGGGCGTATTTATCTAGGTGTCGATGCCTTTATACAAATTTGGTCGCAGTTAACGAAGCTTCAGAAAGTGGTGCCGGTGGCTTCTTTCTTGCCGGTGAAAAAGTTTTTAGAATCTGGATATTTTCTTTTTGCGAAGGTGCGCCCACTCTTGCCACGAAAACAATGCGCAGACAGTCCCTATTGCGAAGTGAACTTGGCGCGCGATCCAGTGAAAAAGCCCTCTTAAAAAGGGTTGGTTAAAATGGGTATATCCAAAGTTTTAAAAAATAAGTTTGAGCACTTCTCAGAAGAAGACCGCTCCCGTTTGGTGCGCTTAGGTTGGGAAGATCGCTCCACCTTTGAGGTGATCCAAGTGCAATTTCACCTTTCGCCCAATGAGTTCGTCCTTTTCATGAGGACCACACTGCCCAGAGCCGCCTTCGATCGGTGGCGCCGGCGCATTTCCGCGCGGGGCCGACTTAAGAATGAAAAAAAACGAGGATTTAAGTCCACTCGCTTTAAGTGCTCACGCCAGTCTGTGGATGGTATCACCAAGGGTTGGAAGTAACTTAAAAAATAAACCGGAGGGTTTATCGTGGAACTGAATTGGACTTTGTTACAATTGGCTTTTTGTCTTTATTTGACGGGAGTCATTTGGGTTATTCAGTTGACCCACTATCCAGCCTTCGCCTTGATTGATGCGAAACATTTTGAACGCTTTCATGCCCGCCACACGGCTGTCATGGGTGGCATTGTCGGTCCGGTGATGGTTTTTGAGTTGGCAACGGCAGTGATTCTGAGTCGCTCCTTGGCAGCAGAGTGGCTTCTGAACTTGGCTGGCGTTGTTCTTATTTGGATTGTCACCTTTGGTTTAAGCGTTCCTGCTCATAATAAATTAGCAGCAGGGCAGGATCAGCAAGTGATTCGTCGACTGGTACAAAGCAATTGGATTCGCACCGTGATTTGGACTTTGCGGTCTATTTTTTTGTTGGCGCTGGTCTTAGGAGCTTATGGCATTCACTAAAGTCCACAACATTTCAATTTTTAGAAAAGTAGCGATGGGCCTTTGGGAATCTGCCGGGGATCCTTCGGTGTACGGGTTTCTTGAGATTGACGTGACTCACATAAGAAACATGTCTTCTCCGACCCCGGTTGTAATTAAGGCCTTTAGTGAAGTGATGAAGCAGCATGAGTCATTAAACTTTGTCATGCGCTTCGGAAGACTTTTTCGTCGCAAGAACATCAATATTTCCGTGATGGTGAATATAAACGAAAACGGAGCTCACGATTTATCCTTTGCAACTTTGCGAGACGTTGATCGCATGACCATGGCTGAAATTGAATGGCATCTAGCAAAAGGGGCAAAGCAAATTCGCCGCAGGCAAGATCCGCACTTGGGTTTTGCTTTGCGCCTGATTCATAAAATGCCCCATTTTTTAACCAAGACTTTTTTGCGTTCCTTCGCTTTTTTAAGTCATGACTTGGGTATTAATTTTTCATTTCTACGACTTCCCAAGGACCCCTTTGGCTCGGTTATCGTCACGAGTGTGGGTTCCCTAGGGATAAAAAAAGCGCTGGTCCCTTTAGTACCCTTTACCCGAGCAGGCGTTTTGGTCTCTATCGGCAAGGTTTGTAAAGAGCCCGTCGTGATCGAGAATCGCATAGAGATTCGTCAGATCATGCATCTTGGCGTGACCTTTGATCATCGCCTGTTTGATGGTTCTCAAGCGGCTCTGATGATTGCAGATCTTGAAGCATTTTTTAAAAGCTACAAAGATTAGTCGTTCAGCGGGACAGCTAAAGCAGAGCGAAGGGCCCCAAGAATATGGCCACCGCCGAAGGCGTCTCCCGCAAGATAAATTTTAGAATCTGCCGGAAGAATTTGAAAGAGAGTCTTTGCGGTCGTCAAGGGGTGGCTATAACGCCACTTTTTTAATTGCGAGCTGAGCACGGTGAAGTCTTGACCGGCCCCGATGCGCAGAAGAGCCTCTTTAAAAAATTGAGTGATATCTTGTTCGCTCTTAGCATCGTCATTTTCAAAGTGAGCTTTGCTCCAAGTGGGTTGCATCACCATGGTGAACGCTAGATTTTGGCTGACACCCTTGGACAGTTGGTTGCTGATTGAAAAGATGCACTCAGAATAGTCTTGTTGGTAAGTGAAGTTTAAAATCGCGGGACTTGTCGATTGCACGCGAAAAAGTCCGACCAGAGCGGGGGCATACTCGATATGCTCAAGTTCTTCCGGAATACTTATTTGCGAATTTCTTAGCAAAGCCACGCTTTGTGGCAGCGGGCAGGTCAGATAGATTTTCTTTGTAAGAAAACGTGCACCCGTTTCACTTAAGACGGTGCAAAAGTCTTTACCGCTTTCAAGCCGCACCACTTTTTCATTCAGCTTGAGTTCCACGGCCTGAGCCAGTGACTTGCGCAGTTGTGTTAGGCCCTTCGAAAACACGACATAGTCACACTCGGCGCGAGAAAACCACACATGCTCCAACTCCTGCGAGCCCACGGCTTCGCGCCAGAGTTCTGTATCTTCTTTGCGCATTTTTATAAACTGTGCACCGTGGTCAAATGTGCAGTCGTTTCCCCGGCGTGTGGCCAGTCTGCCACCGACCCCCGCGGACTTTTCTAGAACTAGGACGGATTGAGTCTTCCGCTTTAAGCGCGCAGCTAATGCCAGCCCTGATATTCCCGCGCCAAGGACAATGGCATCGTAAGGGGTTTCCATGAAAAGCTCCGGTTACTCTGCTTCGGCTTTAAGGGCTTCTGCGGTCCAGCAGGCTAGGGATTCTTCGTCACTTTGGCCAATTAAAAAGTTTAGCGCAAATTGTGCTAACGAGATCATGTGACCAAGTTCTTCGACCCGACTGTCTTGCAATGAAGATTCTGTGGTGCCTTTTTTCTGGTGGATCTTTTGGACTGCTTCAAAATGCTCTTTGGTGCTTGCGATGATCGTGGCTTCGCGCTCTTTAAGAATATTTTTTATCACCGGTACGACGTCGGGGGCCGCGGAATAGCGTTTCGTTTTTTTGCCATCTTCGCTCATGGTAATCAAACCGTACGCTTCAAGCTCAGCCAACGCGGGGCTGATAAGGGCCTTAGAGACTTGCAAACGCTGAGTCAGCTCTGCACCACTGAGGCTGGCTTTTGACAAAAAGACTTGAGTCCAAATTTGCCCATGAATTCTGCGAAACCCCCAGTAGCGAATAAAATCCCCGACGGATTCTGAAAGGGCGCGAAGTTTATTCACCTCTGTCACACTGGCAGAGGTGGGGAGGGCTTTGGCGTTTGTTTTTTTTGTTGATTGAGCTTTCATTTTGTTCACGGTAGCATGAACAAAGAGCCTTAGGCAAGGCTCCGCTCCATTTTAAGCCAAAAATGTGATTTAAAACTCTGCAGTCCTGTGCCTTATGAGGCTAGCGACTTAAGTATTTCATAAAGCGCGAGCCAAACACCCCTGGATGAGTAAGACCGTTCTGTTGGTAGATACGCTCTTGGGCAAGGCGATTTAAATCTTCCGCTTTGACTTCATTCATCAGACGCAGCATTTGGGCGTAAGAAGGAGTCGTCTGGTTAAAAAGCTCTTCTTCTTTCGCGATATAGCTTTCTAAGGCCGCGCCGCCTACCGTATTCATAGTTAAAAAGTATGGTTCTCCCTCAATGACAGGGGCAGTCAGGGAATCTGCTAGAATGTTTTTACCACAAAATATTTTAGCAAAAGGACCCCCGAATGCCCCAAATCAGGT
>JABWCO010000027.1 GCA_013360185.1 Bdellovibrio sp. | reverse complement strand
AGAGAGTTTTCTTCAATTCATTTTTATTTTACTTTATACGTATCGTTTACAAATCAATCCCACGAAGGAAAAGACCATGAAGATCATCGTATCTCTATTCGCATTCGCCCTAACTTTAGCTCTCACATCGCCGGTATTGGCTGAAGAGGGGCACGCGGGTGGCGGACACGGCAACTTGGCAGAAAAAATGAACTCTCTCTTCCCAGAGCCTCAAGCTCAGCCTGCAAAACGCGATGTACCTGCGAAACCAGAACTTTCAGCGCCTGCATATTACTCTGAAATCAAAGGCGATAAAGCGTCTCTTTCTTGGAAGGCAGTTCCCGGCGCGGATGAGTACCACGTACAAGTGGCAACAGATCCAAATTTCAAATGGTTGGTGGCAAACGTTAATCACCACAAAGATACTTCTTTCGAAGCAACAGGCTTAGTGGCTGGTAAACATTATTTCTGGCGCGTGGCTGCAGTGAAATCAAAAAACTGGGACACTTGGCGCAAAAGCTTTTTCGCGTCATCAATGTTCACGACACCTGTCGCGAAATAGCTTTTAAATTTTGAATTGTTTTAGAAAAGCCCTCTAGCTGAAGCTATGAGGGCTTTTGCTTTTTTGAACCTCGCTGACAGGCACCTTCACCGTCATGCCAGTCATAGCTCGACACAGCTCGGCCGATCGGCGACAAGACTCGGCACAATGTTTAAAGATTTCATCGTACTCATAGCGTTCACATTCCGCGGCGGTCGCCACACACATTTCAAAAGCCAGTTCGCAGGATTGATGATGGAAGTCTGATTCGGCAATTAAAAGTTTTGCCGATAAAGAACACGCATCTGCGCAAAGCTGCAAGAGCTGCAAATGCTTACCGGAAAATGCAGTGCCTTTTTCTTCCAGACAATAATGGAAAGTCTCTAAACAACTGCGCGTGGTATTCAAACAAGCCTTAATACATTTTGTAACATCGCTATCTTGGACTGCGTGATTATGCATATAACTTCCTCCCCGATTAGAAGCTTTCACTCACTATATAAAAAAAAACTCAAACGAGGAGGCCAGATCTTAAACTCTTGCAATAAACTGTGAAAAAACAAAGTTACAGTGTAAGCACTATTCCGCAATTTGCAGATTCACAGTTTTATCAGTTTTGATAGAGTTCATCACCAAACAACCTTTCACTGCTTTTTCTAAAATTTTTTGTCCTAACTCTTTGCTAGAGGGCTTATCTAAAACGACATCCAGATGCGCGCGCGCCATCCACGGAAATCCTTTTTCATCCCGATCCACTTCCAGTGTCACTTGAGCCGTGACATAAGAAAACAAAAGTTGCGATTTCTCTGCATACACTTTGAACGTTGAAATATAGCAATTGATAATCGCTAGTGCATAAAAGTCTTCCGCTGAAAATCCCCCACCTGGGCCATCAAATTCAGGCGGAATCGCAGCCTGCAAACCCGCTCCTACGGCCTCGGCTGAGGTATGCCAATTAACATTGATTCCCGGCACAGCGGAACCTTTCACGACGAACTTCATTGGATATTTAACCATTTTTTAACTCCTTGCTCTGAAACCCTTGGCAAATAAGGCTTTGGCGACTGCAAATTACAAAACTTTAATCCCAAAGCGCGTTTGTAATTATATTAAATAAAAATAATCTGGAAAAATACATCAATGACTCAATCCGTATATAACGCCCTGTTGAATTCAAATGCTGTTGTCGAGTTCGATGTTGCTGGCAACATCTTATGGGCCAATGACAACTTTCTGGCACTTCTAGAATATAAGCTAGCAGAGGTCGTCGGCAAACATCACTCTATGTTTGTATCTGAACTTGCCGACTATGAAACTGAGTATCGCGAGATGTGGAGCAAATTTGCCGAAGGACAATCTTTTAGCGGCGAGTTCAAACGTATTTCAAAAAGCGGCCGGATCCTGTGGATTCAAGGTTCGTACACACCGGTACGAAACGCAAAAGGCGATGTGGCAAAAATTATCAAATTGGCGGTGGATATCACCGACAAACATAAACTTGCAGAAGACTTAGCCAGAAAAAATAAAGAACTGCTGTCTTCCGCGACAAAAGCCAAAGCCGCCACCCAAGCCAAATCTGTTTTTTTGGCAAACATGAGTCACGAAATTCGCACACCGCTAAACTCTATTATCGGCATAACTGACACATTGGCAGAAACTGCCTTAGATGACCAACAGGCCTCCTTCATTGAAATTCTTCAACGCGCCAACAATCAGCTGATGACGATCATCAATGACATTTTAGATCTGTCGAAAGTGGAAGTGGGAGAAATCGAATTAAAGTCAGTACCGTTTGAACTCCAAAGTCTTTTT
This sequence comes from Bdellovibrio sp., assembly GCA_013360185.1. Taxonomy (GTDB): domain Bacteria; phylum Bdellovibrionota; class Bdellovibrionia; order Bdellovibrionales; family Bdellovibrionaceae; genus Bdellovibrio. Next base: position 27,790 of record JABWCO010000027.1, on the reverse strand, counting down.
GAAGAGCTAAATTCCGTTTTGGGTTTTAGAGCTAAAGAAAAGGGCTTGAACTTAAAAATTACCGCAGATGAAAATGTACCCAGATTCTTAGTCGGCGACCCCGAACGTCTGCGCCAGGTACTAATGAACTTAATTAACAATGCAATTAAATTTACTCACTCTGGCGAAGTTCACCTAAACGTTTGCAACAACACCACAGCCCACCCAGGAACGCTGTTGTTTAAGGTGTCTGATACGGGGATCGGCATTGCGAAATCAAAGTTCAAAGATATCTTTAAGCCCTTTATACAGGCCGACTCTACAACCACACGTCGCTATGGCGGCACAGGCTTAGGTCTTTCCATCACAAAAAATATTGTCGAGCTTATGCAGGGTCAACTTTGGCTGGAAAGTGCTGAGCGGGTTGGCAGCACATTTTATTTCACCGTGACCATGGCACCCACCACTGAAAAAAAGGCTCAATTACAAAGCCTTTTACCCGGTCACTATCGTCTGAACGATTTACAGCAGACGTTAGCTCCGAATCGTTTACGTATTTTGGTGGTCGACGACGTTGATGATAATCGCAATTTATTTGGCATCTATTTAAGAAACACCATCCACAGCGTCAGTTTTGCGCAAAGTGGTCGCGAAGCAGTGGAAATTTCTCATAACGAGCAGTTTGATATCATCTTCATGGATGTCCAGATGCCGGGTATGGATGGCCACGAAGCCACGCGTTTAATTCGCAAGATAGAACAGCAAAATAAACGGACTCCTGCACATATCGTCGCCTGCACGGCCAATGCATTTTCTGAGGATGTTCTTAAAAGCTTACAGGCCGGATGCGACAAGCATCTCTCTAAACCCATTCGTAAAGATACGTTGATCCAAGCCATCAACCATGTGTCAAATCCTCAGCAACCCATCGCGTATTAATTTGCAGGCGATCTAGGATTGTCTGACGGGACATCGCACCTTGTTCTTCGTCGACATAGACCACCTTTAAACGGTGTGGATCTTCACTCCAATGATAAATCATGCCCGAACACATTTTGCACGGCTTGTGCGTGACATATAGGGTGGCATCTTTGGGAATTTTACCGTGCCGTTCGCGATAAAACTTTTGAATCAGATTTACTTCCGCATGCAAAGTTTTATTCTTTGCATTCGAATTCACACCAAATCCCAAAATTGTGCCTTCCAAGCCCATCAACACCGCCGCAACATTGCGATTAAAATCATGCAGGACTTCGCCCCGTGGCACTAGCGCGGCAAGCTTTAGGGCGGCTTGCACCGGAACAACCTCGGATTTTAAATATTCGCGAACTTGCGCCAATGATTGGCGATTTTCAACACTTTCATATGCCGACTGAACCACCAAGTCTTGTCCAGGGGCAATCGCCTTAAACACCACGTCTAAACTTATCCCATGATCAGCAGGAATGATTCGGTCACTCATTCTTTTTGCGACCACCTTGACCATGCCCTTGCACATTTCCGTCGCAGTCCCGGTAAAAAAGATTCTTTGTCGTAAAATAAAAAAACTGTGGTCTACAAATTCGTCAAACAATCCCTGCAACAGCTTAACCACCGCCGACGACGGCGCAAGCACACCCTGGGGAAAGTGCGCGTAATAGACCACCCCGGCGGCTTCAACAAACGCAACGTCCATACCTGGCTGGTAAAGTAAAAAAGCTATATGTTCGGCCTTTTTTTGTGGGTGCATAGAGGAATTGATACCATAAGGTGCATTTATTGTCTAAATAGGTCCCATGGATATGATCAAAAACCGTCTGGATAAAAACCTTAAGAAATTAAAAGGCTGGTCACAGCGTCATCAAATCGAGGCATTCCGTCTTTATGATCGCGATATTCCTGAGTATCCGTTCATCGTTGATATCTATAAAGACCATTTTCTAATTTATGATAAAAGCGAATTTATCGATAAGGATAAAAACCATTTGCCCCATGTGACGGAGGCCTTAAAAACCCTATTTAAATGTTCTGAGGAACAAATCGTCTTAAAGAAACGCGAGCGCCAAGAGGGTTTAAAACAATATGAAAAATTAGACAGGAAAAATCTGACTTTCACGGTGCGTGAATCACAGGCCTTGTTCAAAGTGAACTTGTATGACTATTTAGATTCAGGATTGTTCTTAGATCACCGCCCGATGCGCCAAAAAGTCTTTAAAAATGCGACTGGGAAAAAGTTTTTAAACCTGTTCTGCTATACGGGCTCCGTCAGCGTGTTCGCGGCACTAGCAGGTGCTCACACCACAAGCGTGGATATGTCTCAGACCTACTTACGTTGGGCTCAGGACAATTTTGAACTCAATAATCTGCCATTGACCGAACACACTTTCATCAACGCGGATGTCCTAGAATGGCTGCGCAGCCAAAGTAAAACTCCGACCTTTGATATGATATTTTTGGATCCGCCCACGTTTTCGAATTCAAAAAAAATGGATGAGATTTTTGAGGTCGAAAAGGATCAAGACTTCCTGGTAGAGACGTGTATGCAGATGCTGACTTCAGGTGGAGTTTTGTATTTTTCAAACAACAAAAGAAAGTTTAAAATCAGCGAAAATATTCTCGCAAAATACTTGGTCAAAGATCTTAGCGAAGAAAGCATTCCTCAGGACTTTCACGACAAAAAAATCCACGTTTGCTTCGAGATTCGCGCCAAGTAAAAGCAGGGGCCATTTCAGCCCCATTCCGGGCTCGGCGACTAGAGCGATAGCTCTGCGAAAGCGCGAATTTTTCTAAAGAAATTTCGCGAGGGCAAAAAGACCTTGTCACAGCCCCCAAAAGACCTTAGAACCGCCCTTTCAAATCAAAATTTTGTGTCTGGGAGGACGAGGAATTGAAAGCTCTAGGTCGCCATATTTTAGTTGAGTTCAGTGGGTGTAACGCCGAAGTTTTAAACGATGTTTCTGTGATCGAAAGAAGCATGATCGAAGCCGCACAAATCGCGGGTGCCACTGTGATTAATTCAACATTCCATCATTTCTCTCCGTGGGGAGTCAGTGGTGTGGTGGTGATCCAAGAAAGCCATTTGGCAATTCATACTTGGCCTGAATACCGTTACGCTGCTGTCGACCTTTTCACTTGTGGTGACTCGGTGGATCCGTGGGTTTCTTTTGAGCATTTGAAAAAAGCCTTCCAAGCCAACTACTCGGCCTTGGAAATGAATCGTGGCTCTTTGCACGTTATCCAAAAATCTGATTTCCAACCAAAACACCTGCGCACAGAGCCATCATTTGACCTCAAAAAAGGTTTCCAGATGGAACGCAACGTATGGTTTACCGACAAAGACGAAAACCAGGCACTGTCTTTGCGTTACACAGGCAATGTTCTGTTTGACGAAACCAATCCGTTTCAACGTGTTCGTGTCCTAGACTCGTATTCTCATGGCAAATTCTTAGCAATCAACAACATGGTCATGTGCACAGAGCGTGATGAATTTCATTATCACGAAATGATCGCTCATCCCGTGATGCAAGCCCATGGCGACGCCAAGAACATTCTAGTCATCGGTGGCGGTGATGGCGGGACAGTTCGCGAGTTATTCAAGTACGACCACGTGCAAAAAGTCACTATGGTCGAAATTGACGAAGCCGTGATTCGTGCGTCGAAAGAACACTTACCTACCATCGCTTCGGAATTCGGCAATCCGAAATTGAATCTTATTATCGGTGACGGCATCCAGTTCGTTAAGGATGCTGCTCCGAACAGTTACGACGTGATCATCGTTGATGGCTCCGACCCTGTCGGCCCAGCTCAAGGTCTGTTCACCGCAGAGTTCTATGCAAACTGTAAAAAAGCATTGAAGGACGGCGGTCTGGTTGTGACTCAAGGCGAATCGCCGATGTTCCACGAAGGCACGTTTGTAGAGCTTAATCAGTGTTTAAAAGGCATCTTCGGCGCGTCCAGCGTTCACACGATGTTATTCCATGCGACCACTTACCCTTCAGGCATGTGGAGCTTGCAAGTTGGTGTGAAGGGACAATTTCACCCAGCTAAGGACTTCAACAAAGACAAAGCGCGCCAATTCTCTAAAACACAAAGCCTTAAGTACTATAACGAGGACCTACACACAGCGGCGTTCTCTTTACCGACCTTTGTTAAAACAATGCTAGGCGAAAACGCCTAGTCCCCCGCTCTATATAGATAGACCGCCTCCCATTTTCATTATAGTTTCAATTAGAACATCAAAATGAAATAGGAGGCGTAAATGTTCAAACTTCCAACACTTCCCTACGCTAAAACGGAGCTAGCTCCTTTGTTCAATGAAGAGCAAATGACTTTCCATTACGACAAACATCACAAAGCGTACATCGACAACTTAAACAAATTCGCAGAAACAGATGCATCTTTAAAAGGTAAATCCCTTGAAGAGATCACCCTGTCTTCTTCAGGCGGCGTGTTTAACAACGCAGCTCAAGCGTGGAATCACACGTTCTACTGGTTTGGTATGACACCGGCTGGAAAAGGTGGAGCACCTTCTGCAGACCTTGAAGCAGCAATCAAACGCGACTTCGGTTCTATGGACGAGCTAAAAGCAAAATTCGTCGACGGCGGCGTTAAAACTTTCGGATCTGGCTGGATCTGGTTGTGCACAGATGCTTCAGGCAAATTAAGCCTAGTATCGACTTCCAACGCGGCAGTTCCATTTACAAGCAACGGTCCAACTCCATTGTTAGTCGCGGACGTTTGGGAACATGCGTACTACGTTGATTACAGAAATCTTCGTCTTAAATACCTAGAAACTTTCTGGGCGCATGTAAACTGGAACTTCGTTTCAGAAAACTTCGCTTCGAAAAAAGTTCGCGATTTAACAAAATCGATGACATAGTTTTTTCTTAAATGAAAAACGAAAAAGGGCTGCGATCATGCAGCCCTTTTTTATTTCTCAAAGAAGGTCGTTGAAATCAACCCCATCATATTTTGATCATCGGGCCGATAATAAAAACCCACAGAAGGTCGCGAAAAAAACTTTCCCGGACGAGCCCAGCCCCTACTTCAACCAACGACGCTGGGGATTCTTTTTATCCACAGGCCACACGGCCCATTGAATTTCTAAATCACAGGCTTTCAAGAAGTTTTTTAAGATCAAACTGATGTCCTCTTTTTGCCAAAAGTCTTTGGCATGAGAATTTTTAGATTTCAGTGCCACATCAGACACCAACGAATAAACCATTCCGCACATCGGAGGAATCAGAAAACCCAATGTCGACAAAACCCCCTGCAGTCGAGACAAAATCCCTTTGCCACCTACTGAGTGCATCAAAACGAAAACAGCCGCAGGCTTTCCCATTAAGGCTGCTGTTCCTTCCAGATCAGTACTGTCTTCAAAAAACTTTTGTAAAGGACTGCCCCAAGAATCCCAGTAAGTTCCCGTCACAAAAATCACCCCATCAGCTAAAACAATTTTCTTTTTGGCCAAAGCCGTGCCCTTGCTTAAATGAACAACCTCAGTGACAGCCTCCGAACCGAGGTGCTTTTTAATCAGCTTAATCCACACCGCACAATTCCCCTGGTCCCCGGAAGGACTGCCATTTAAAATCAAAATATTTTTCATACAGAAACGTTAACGCAGTCAGGACGGACTTGCCCAGAAAAAAAGACAGGCGCCTAGATAGACGCCTGCACATGGAGGGATGGGAAAAGGAGCGCTTCTTTATTTCTTATTTACTCTCATCAATACACCTCCTTAAGGTTGCCCGCGAGGGATGACTCCATTTCCTTTTCAGGATATGGAGAGTTGTATTCATTATCATTACTCAAAGGAATTCGATAAGGCGGACCTTTGATTTCAATAAAATTCAAAACATCACGCACACCGGAAAGTTCCCAGGCCGCAGAATCGGCCATTGCTTTTAAGCGGGGTCGAAACACTTCTCCTTCTAACTTCACAATGCCGGCAGCAACATCGACTTCGATATGCTCTCCGCCAATTTTTATCATCTCGTCGATTTGTGACTCTAAAATATTCAGTATCTCTTCGTCCGTTCTGTAATAATCAACAGGAACAACGATACGATCTTCAATAGACCAGACTCCTTCCGTTTGAGAAATCACTTCCAATGCCGCATTCTTCTTATAAGAGGTGTCGACAAAGCCACTGACAATGACGACACCTCCGCGCACAACAATGCTTAAGTCGGCAATACTGACTCTTTTGTCCCATTTGACGCAATCACGAAGTTTTAATACCAACTCGGAATCGGTCTCTTTGTTTCTGGATAATAGAGCGTTCATAGTGCCTCCTCAGTCTTAAGTTGCCGTACTTAGGCTACGCTTTCTTGCTCTTGCTCAAGCGAAGCGTCTGCATAGTTCTCATAGTTTTGGATCATCGGATCACGTCTGTGGTGCTGCGATTTACGGGATGAACGCTTGCTCATAATCGCCTTCAAGGCCGCCACAGATTTCGCCACACAGGATTTGAAGTTTTCGTCGCTCTTACGAACCTTGATAACTGTTTTCATTCGCGACGGCTTCAAAATAATCTCACAGGTATAACTAGGCTTTCGAGTCTGCGATCTGTGACGATCGGTTTCAACTCGCACTGTGAGATGAGCATCACTATCGTATTTGAAGAATTCTTCAATCGCCCCTTCCACTCTTTCTAGAAGATAAGCTTCAAGGTTCTCAGTTTTAGTGATGTCTCTGTAGTAGATGTCTGTTTGCATTTTCTACCTCCTTGGTGACTTCATTATCGTAGGAAATAACAGTTTCGTTAAATATATAATTTGAATGACATTGTTAGCTTTAAGTTATATGTTTGAACTTGAGAATTCGGTATTTCCCAAGAAATTTGTGAACTTAGGGTGGTGCAACAAAAGGCCTAGTTCCAAAAAGGTGCCGAAAAACGTGTGCCAACAGGGGGTCTAGTTTTATGTTCAACTACAACCACTTTTATTACTTCCATGTCACGGCCAAGCTTGGTGGCGTCAGTAACGCGGCCAACCACCTAAATATCAGTCAACCGTCTTTAAGTTCACAGCTGAAAGTTTTCGAGGCCTCTATCAATCAAAAGCTCTTCGAAAAGAAAGGCCGCAAACTGCAGCTCACTGCAGAGGGCGAGCGCGCATTTGCATTCTCTAAAAAAATGTTCGATATCGCCAATGACTTTTATGAAAGTTTGCAGACACGCACAGAAAAACAAAGCCAAAGAATCCGCATCGGTGTCACTGATCAAGTTGAACGACCTTTTATTGCCGACCTTTTAAGTCCGCTAATTCGCGAGCGCAAACAAAGCATCGAAAAAACTTTCTATGTTTCGTCCGCCCCCTCCGAAGTGCTGATCAATCAACTGCGCAGTGAAGAAATCGACCTCGTTTTAACCAATAAACCTATTTACGCCCAAGACGTGAAAGAGCTTTCTTCGGCCACCATGCCGGTGAATTTATTAGTTTCAACGAAACTATTGAAAGATTTAAAAATCCGGATTTCTAAAAATACCTCAGCCCTGGATTTTCTCACGGCGGCTCCCTGGGGCTTGATTATTCCTTCTTATAAAATGAAATTACGCCACGAAACCGATTTGTTTTTTCAAGAAATTAAAGCGCGCAAAAAAGTAGTCTTTGAAAGTGATATAATGTCCGTCGTGGGGCGCGCGATTGTCGACGGTGCTGGGGTGGGATTTTTGCCAGTGCCTTACGTTTACGACGAGATAAAAAGTGGCGAGCTAACGTCGATCGGCCCCAAAGGGGGCTATTGGAAGCACACAGTTTATCTATTGGGTCGCAAAGATTCCCATTACGACGAAACCATTGAGGGTGTTCGCGATGCCGTAAAACGGCTGCAGAAAATGGTTTAAACTAAAAGATAGAACGCTCCTAAAGGGCCGGCGGCCCTTTAGGTTTCCGAAAACCTTAGTAAGGCTGTCTTGCACTGCTGTTGGCCAGGTCCATGCCCAGAACTACAGCAATCTTTGTGAAGACGGCAGAATGTTTAAAATTTGATTCCGGAGTAATCACGTCGTTGGCTGTGTGGATATTTTTGTTGCTTGCCTTAAAAGTTGCTTCAAACGGCATCAAAGCTGGATAGCCCTGACGATTCCATGAAGCGTGATCGCTGCAACCATAACCACACTTATCATCGACGATTTTGGCATTCAGATAAGTTTCATTCAGTGCTTTTAAGTAATCGCGCATCCAGGAACTGGTAAAATCCGTCATACTGCCCACAACCAACTCGCCAGAGCCCGGCAACAACGTCATGTCCAATTGCAAAACAGCGACAACATCTTTGTTTTCAGCTTTGTATTGCTTTGCAATTTCAGCTGAACCCAACAAGCCTGACTCTTCACCTGCGTACCAGAAGAACTCAATAGATCTTTGTGGCTGGGGTTTTTCCATCAAGATTCTCAGCGCTTCAATCAGATTCGCAGATCCTGAAGCATTATCGTCAGCCCCCGGAGCCGCCTTGGTTCCTCCCCAAGATTGATTGATCGAATCTAAGTGCCCCCCCAAAACGATGATTTCATTGGGACGCGCACTGCCTGGCAAACGAACTTTCAAAGTGTTTTGTTTGGTCGATGAATGGGTGATTTCTGATATTTCATAAGGAATCGTCGCATTCCCTAACATGGCCTCAAGACGCATCTTCATTTCCGTCACGTGCCGATTGGGTTGCGGATCTTTGTTGTTGCGATTCGGAAACGACGACAACCACTGCACATAACTGCGCAGGTTGTTTTCGCTGACTTCACTTAAAGCGGCTACGATGCCGGCGTTTTTTTCTAACGCCAAAGCCTTAAACGGGGCACGCTCATAGAGGTCATTTTGCTCTTTGATCTTCGCAAGCTCCGTCAGCATGTGATCAAAACCATGGGATTGCAGCATAACATCGCCGCTTAAATCCTCAAAACCGCCACATTTACCGACGGTGTGGGCTCGTTCCTGTATTCTTTGCAACATCAGTGGTGTAACCACCGCATATCCGACTTCGACGCCTTCGTCTTTAGCCATCACCGGGATATTTAAGGCACGCAGGTCCTTAAGGTCAGCCAGAATAGGTTTTGTTTGGAATTCGCCTAGGGCCGCAACGTGGGCCGAAGCGCCCGATGCGACGAATAAAAGTGCCATCATGGCAATTTTCATAATTCAATCCTTTGAAAAATTACTTACCGCAAAGTAATGATATCGACTTTGTCCGCACTATGGCAAAGATATTTAAAATTCATTCGATAGATTTTTTGACGACTTATTTGCTCCTTTTGCATTAGGATGGGCCCCTATGAAAAATGACATTCTGCTGGTGACACTGAACTCATCCTATCCGCACAGCTCTTTCGGGTTGCGCTATCTTATGGCGAACCTTCAGGAACTTCAAAACCGCGCAGAGATTCTCGAGTTCACAATTCAAAAGGATCCCCGCGATATTGCAGAGGCCATCCTGCGTTTGCAGCCAAAAATTATCGGACTCGGCGTGTATATCTGGAACGCCCAAGAGTCCTTAGAACTGGTCTCTTTACTGAAAAGAATCAGCCCGGAAACTGTGGTCGTTTTGGGTGGCCCCGAAGTCAGTCACGAAAGCGAGACAAACCCCATTTGCCAGGTTGCAGACTTCACCATCAAAGGCGAAGCGGATTTTCTGTTTTATGAGTTCTGCAAAAACTATCTCGAGCACGGCACCCTGCCTGCGCAAAAATTCGTGAACAATATTTTGCCGGAAATTAAAGACATTAAACTGCCTTACCATCTGTACACAGATGAAGACATATTAAATCGTGTCATCTATGTCGAAGTTTCGCGTGGCTGTCCGTACCGTTGTGAGTACTGCTTATCGTCTTTAGATAAAGCCGTCCGTAATTTTGACTTAAATGAATTCTTAGCGTCGATGCAAACTTTGCTAGACCGAGGCGCGCGCCAGTTTAAGTTTATCGATCGCACGTTCAATTTAAGTCCGACCGTCTGTACGACGATCCTACAATTTTTCTTAGAACGAATCCACTTAGGCTTGTTTCTTCACTTTGAAATGGTGCCCGATCGCTTGCCGAACGAAATTCGTGATCTGATTAAAAAATTCCCCCCGGGTGCCTTGCAATTTGAAATTGGCATTCAGACCTGGAATCCGGAGGTCGCTCGCCTGGTCAGTCGCCGCAACGACTTAGTTAAGGTCAAAGAAAACTTCAAATTTTTGGCCTCTGAAACGGGCGTACACACGCACGCAGACTTGATCGTTGGTCTGCCGGGCGAAGACCTGCAAAGTTTTGCGAAGGGTTTTGATACATTAGCCGAACTTCGTCCCAACGAGATTCAAGTCGGCATTTTAAAACGCCTTAAAGGTGCGCCCATCGCCCGTCACGACAAAGAGTGGGAAATGGTTTACTCAAACCATCCACCCTTTCAAATCTTGCGCAATAAGAATTTGGACTTTGCGACTTTGCAGCAGATGAATCGTTTTGCAAAATACTGGGACCTGTATGCAAACAGTGGGATCTTTAAAAAATTCGTCGGCTTTTTGCGCGAGAAAGCGGCCGCCCGCGAAGATCAATCCTTCTTTTGGGAATTCTTTACCTTCAACGAATTTCTGACCGCACGCTATTCGCAGTCCTACGGCATTTCCCAGACAAGTTTATTTGAATCGGCCTTTGTTTATTTAACAGAAAGCTTAGGCTGGAACAAAGAAGACGCGAAAAACTTAATTATGGAAGACTATGTCGCCACCGGGAAAACTGACTTCCCTAAGTTCTTGAAAGAGGAACAAGCCAAACGCAAACAACCTGAAGAAACGGCAGAGAAAAGCAGTATTCCTAAACGGCAGCAAAGGCATCTCGCTGGGAAGGCTGAAACCGTTTCATAAAGAACGTCGAGACCAACAAAAGGGCAAACCCTGCAACCAGCAAAGAACTTCGAATGTACATAAAGCGTTCCCATTGGGAACGCACATCAATCCAGTTTGCCGGCAAAGATAAAACCTCCAATGATTGCACAGTCCAGGTCATTGCGAACTCATCACAAATACAGATTAACGAAAATGCAACCAGAACGAATTCCCTGCTTTTCCACACAGAACGCATAGAGTACAGATCCAGACTTAAGAATACGACTAGAGCGAAATAAAGCCCCAGAATGCCAGGACCAAAAAGGGGATTCATAGTTTGATGAATATCTGCATAGACGTCCGCAGAAAGACGATCCAGTGCGGAGCTCAACCCCGCCACGAAAGAGATCGAGCTCCCCGCTAACAATCCAGCCATAAGTAAGCCGGTATATCTTAAAATTGCAGTAACATTCATGCGCGAATATATATCTATTTGTTTACAAGCCTACAAGTTGCATTTTTGAAATTAAGGGGATTAGTGTTCTCGTAATTTTTTTGCAAAGCCAGTGTAGCCAATAGGACACTGTTTAGTGAACTTAAAGCGAAGATTTTCAGGAACCTCTCCAGTGCTTAATAAATCAAACAATGACTTTTGCATTAAAACCGGTCGAATGCCTTTCTTTTCAATGGGATCAAGACCAACATCTTCCATCCATTCTTCAAGCGTGCGGGGCGAAATAAATAAAGAATAAAGGTGAGAGTTTTGGGGCGTATTCTTAACAATCCACGGGATGCCCTTGATCACGATAAGCCAAGACAGAGGATTCTTATTGACCGTGCTATAGATAAAAAGTCCTCCGGGGCGCAGCACTCGAGTGGCTTGGGTGATAATTTTTTGTGGATCCATCACATGCTCTAACAAGTCCATAGCTACCACAACGTCGAAACTTTCTCGCGAAAATGGCAACCTATAGACGTCCGCGCGAAGATAGTTAACCTTACCGGTGACATCCTTAGCTTCGGCGATCTTAAGGCTGGTACTGGACAAATCCACACCCGTGACCTCATGACCCGCTTGGGCCAGAGAATTCGTGACATGACCGGCGCCACAACCCATATCTAAAATTTCTGCATGATAACCGATATGCCGGCGAATCGTTTCTAAGACCCAAGGAACTTCAACTTTGTTCTGGCATCTGACCAGTGCGACGGGGTCGTTGGGCTCTTCATACAATCGCTCTGCTAGGTGATCGTAAGACTTCAGTTCCATCCTTGGTCCTCCACGAATTCTAAAATTAACAGATGCGAACAGGCGACCCCAGGTTTCGCGAAGTCCAGTGGTAAGAATCAGCGCACGCGATAAAAATATCTTCGTGAAATACGTACTTTCAGTTAGACTTAAACCTATGAGTGATTACATCGAGATTAGCTTCCGTTGGATTTTCGGCTTACAAATGATCTTTTGGGGACTCAACGGCTTTTTCCATTTTGTGAAAATACCACCCTCGAACCCTACTATCGACGCGTTTGTTACCTCTTGTAATGAAACAAAGTTTATTATGCCAACCGTGAAATTTCTGGAAGTTCTCTTTGGAATCTTTCTGATCTTGAATTTTGCAGTAACGATGAGCCTAGCAGTATTCGCGCCGATTTTATTTGTTGTTACCGGACTGCATGTCTTTCACAATCCACGTCCGTGGGGCATCCTGGGAAGCTTCACACTCCCCTACTGTCTGTTAGTTCTATTTCATGCGGAATCGCTGTTACGCCTAGTACATTAAGTAAGTGGCCAGCAACGCCAACACGGCGGGGCCCGCCTGTATGTACAAAATGCGACGACTGACGCTATAGGCACCATAGGCACCCGCAACAACTACGCAGCCTAGAAAGAAATATTTCAGTTGAGTCCCCATCATCGCCTCCGGGTGGACTAAGCTCCACACAAGTCCAGCAACTAAAAAGCCATTATAAAGCCCCTGGTTGGCAGCCAACACCGCGGTCTCCTGTGCTTTCGCGTGGGAATTTCTAAAAACCTTCATTCCTAAAGGCTTTGTCCACAGGAACATTTCTAAAATCAAAAAGTAAAAGTGCAGTAAAGCCACCACCGCCACCAAAATTTGTGAAGTCATCTTAGCCCCTGTTCACTTCTGAGACTTGTTCATTCAAGGTCCAAAAGTCATAAAGATATCCTAAAAGAAAAAGCCCCCCGGTACAAAGCCACAAAAGACCGGTCAGCCATTTTCCCATATAAAAACGATGAACACCAAAATACCCTAAGAAAGTTAAAAGCAACCAGGCGATATTGAAGTCAACCCTGCCAGCTTTATAACGACGATCCGCGGACCTATCCATCGCCGGAATTAAAAAAAGATCAATCAGCCAACCAACACCCAACAACCCCAAGGTACAAAACCAAATTGTTCCTGTAATCGGTTTGCCATAATAAAAACGGTGCGCGCCCATAAAACCAAAAACCCACAACACGTAACCAATAACTATTGAGTGCGACGAAGACGCCATACATACCTCTTTTTTTAAAATTTTAAATTTTTTTCTGTTGCTAAACAAGCTAGAAGTTTCGCGAGCTTAGGCTCACCTTGACAAAATTAAAAGTGAACACAGGGGACGCTGTGCGCGATTTTTGATCGTCTTGACAAGAAAATTTGTGCACACATGTTTTATCCATAAGGAACTCAAAAAAGGAGGAATCTTATGATGAGATTATTAACACCTTACTGGTCTAACCAAAATTTTGCTGCCGATATTTTCAATGAGCTGGATCGCAGAACAGCAGCAGAAAGATTTGCGGCTCCTGCGTATGATGTTCAAGAAAATGAACAGCATTACTTAATCGAAACGGATCTGCCAGGGGTAAAAAAAGAAGATATTAAGATTGATCTGCACGAAAGTGTGCTGACAATCACTGGCGAACGCAAACGGGACGGAAAGGCTGAGTCATTCAAACGCAGTTTTAGCGTACCGGACAATGTAGACCTAGAAAAAATTGAGGCCCAACATGAAAATGGCGTCCTCAGTGTTTATTTACCAAAAGGTGCTGCGGCAAAACCGCGCACGATTGAAATTCAAAATAAGTCTGGTGGATTTTTTGAAAAACTCACCAACTCTCCTCACTAGAGCTTTTTAGCTCCTTCCCTTCTGGGGGCTTGGCCTTTACAGCTAAGCCCTCCCACCCTTTCCTGACCTTCAAAGACTGATTGCCTAGAAGTTCGCAAAAGCAGATACTAGGAAAAAGAGGTCTGTCGTGGACAAAAAGAAACTTATTGAAACTATTCGTGCGCAACTTTTAAAAGACTTAGCCGCACTTAAAGAAGCTGCATTGGCAACCTATGAAGCCGCGACACACGAAGAATCTAAGCCAGAAAACGAATACGATACGCGCGGATTAGAAGCGTCCTATCTGGCCGGTGCACAAGCCAAAAGAATCTCCGAGATTGAGGAGCTGCTGGTTATCTATAAGCATCTTGACGTGAAGAATTTTGGTCCCAACGACAAAGTCAACGCCACCGCTTTGGTGGAAGTCGAATTTAACGGCAAGCATAGTTTCTTTTTTATCATGGCCAAAGGTGGCGGCTTGAGTGTACCTTTTGATGGCAAAACGATTCAGGTGATTACACCGAACAGTCCCCTGGGGGAAGCAATGCAAGACCTGTTAAAGGGCGGCATTGCCGTTGTCGAAACCGGCGACCAAGTTCGCGAATATGAAATCATTAATGTGTGGTAGGAATTTATAATGGGCACTGCGATTCAAGATGTGGTTATTATCACAACCGGCGGAACAATTGAAAAAACTTATAATGAGTTCGATGGTTCTTTAGAAAATCGCGGAACCAGCATTCGCAATCGAATCTTAACCAAGATGCGACTGCCATATACCAACATCATCGTCTATCCCCTGCTTAGCAAAGATTCCCTTTACATGACCGAGGCCGATCGCACCCTGATCGCGGCCACCATTCAAGATCAAATGCAACGGGGCTGTCCTATTGTGATCTTACATGGCACGGACACCATGCATTTAAGTGCTGAGCACTGTTATAACTCTCTAGGTACACCCAAAGTTCCGGTGGTTTTTACGGGAGCAATGATCCCTATGGGTTTTGATGACAGTGATGCCGCTCAGAATGTTACTGAGGCACTTCTCGCTGCGAAACTAATGCCGCCAGGATTTTACATTTCGTTTCACAATCAGGTTTTTAAGGCGCCACAGGTTCGCAAAAATAAAGAAAAAGGCACTTTTGAAAGTTTTTAAGTTAATTCCGGATAACGTTTAATAAAATTATTAATTGTCTGGATATAAAGATCATAATCAGGTGCAGAGACATCGTGACCTGATTCTGGGAATATTGCGACGACACTTTTTTGAAAAATTTCTTTCATCTCTAAAAGATCCTCTTCCGTCACTAAAATGCTCAAGTCACCTTTCATAATAAGTGTCGGCTTGAGTGCTATAGGCTGACAGTTTTTCAATAAATTGATCTCTTGGGATTCGTTGGCTAAGCCTTTAATAAACTCTTTTTTATCTTGATATCCAGGATGACCTAACGCCTTCATGAGCCATTCAGGACCAAACTTTTTCTGCTTTAAAACCTTATCTTGAATGATCAGACTGGCGACTTTTTCTGGGAACTTTTGGGCATAGGCGGTCGCATACAAAGCGCCCTGACTGAAGCCAACTAGAATAAATTTTTCTAATTTTAAATGATTTACCACAGCTTCAATATCATTGACGTGATCAAAAATTGAAAACCCTTGGGATGGATATTCGGACTGCCCCCGGCCGCGCAAACTAATGGCCAAACCTGGGCGAGGCAAAAAACTTTCTAGGTCATTTTCCCAATCTTCGGCTTTTCCTAACATTCCAGGAATAAATACAATCGGCATCAGACCCTTTTGTCCCACACTGAACAGAGCATGAATTTTTCCGAACGGTGTCTGCACGAATATATCCACAGGTGCCTTCATGGTCTTTCCTTAAGCCGAACGTTTTCTGTCGCGTCGATATCTAAGATGATCAGGCTTTTCTTCGGCTTTGCGAATAAAATCTAGCTGACGCTCGACCATTTTATCAAAAACATACAAAAGCTTGTCGTGTTCGCGGCTGGCCGTCGCAAAACCCTGGCTGTGGCCGACCAGTTCAATCGTGTGATGAATGGCCTCAATCGTTGAATAGCAGTGGGCCTGAGGTTGCTTTCTTACACGGAAATTCGAAGGTGAACTCGGCGAAAAGCAAATGCGGGGCAAGGAAACAAGATTCTTACTTTGTCGCACCATCTTTTTTGCCGTGGCCCAAGTGCCATCGACGACAAAAATTCTAAGCTTCTTGCCCACTGGCACAAGAGCATCGCGTTGGGCAGAACTCATCTCCGTCAGGTTCTGGGATTTTACACCGGGATATAAAATCACTGAATGAAACTGGGGATCATCTATCAGATTTTGCACCTGGACACTCCCGCTATAGTCCTGCCCCATGATCAGATGAGAATTTTTAAGACACAAATGGGACATCCGACCGGTGGCAATACGACGTTTGACTTCGATGGGGTGAATTAAAATCACAAAACTTATCGCAGGATCAAATTGTTGAACGTGGGAACAATAACAACCAAAGCTGGGTTGAAGGCAGGTCGTACAAAGTTCGCGGTAAGTTTTTTCCTGGGATAATAATAGCTGACGACGCTCATGGTACTCTTGCAAGTTCACGATTTGAAACTCCTTTTATTAAACACCCTTAGCTTAACGAACCCGTCGACGAAGGGGCACCACTGCTTACAGAACTGCAGGGAACTAGACTTTCTATTAGTTGCCGCACCGAACTTCGCGCTGATCAGCGACAGAAGGCACGGTCTTTTTATTGTCGCCGGTGGTGAAATTCCGGGAAATTGCGCCGCCCGTGTGCCACAGCGTTAAAATGGTAATTACAAAAAACCCTTTCACACACGAGGTATGACATGAAAACGAACCTACAACTGACAAGTATTATTGCAGGCCTGTGCTTGTGCTGCTCCTTAAGTACTCACGCCACAACGGAAGAGCCGGCCGAATTAAACCCGTTTGATCCGAACGTGGAAGAGCTCTTAGATAACTTCGATAAAGTTTATGAAGAAGAAATGGGTATCCCTGCCCATTTGCCAAACGACGCTTTTGTTTCAGACCTTATGGGCTTTGCCAGATGTTATCGCGGTGACTGCAATGTCTGGGTCCAAGTTGTAAAAGCCACGCAAACTTTGTATTTATATTTAAATGGAAACCTGACCCGTGCTTGGGCTGTTTCAACGGGTGTTGCGGGTTATGGGACGCCAAACTTTGATAAAAATCCGGACGGTCGAATTTACGATCGTTATTCTTCGACTAAATACCCCGGCGGTGACTATCAAGGCTTAGGAAATATGCCGTACGCCGTGTTTATTTCCGGTGGGTTTGCCTTGCATGGAACGCCCCAGTCGAACTGGCCAAAACTTGGCAGACCTGCGTCCCACGGCTGCATACGTATGCACCCCGATAATGGTTTTTATTTTAATCGCTTAGTGCGCAGTAATGGCATTAGCAATGTGTGGATCACGGTACAATGATCGGCTTAAACAAGTTGCCGTCGCTGCCACAACGGCTTTACTTTTCTAATTGGAATTTTTCAAAGCGATGCAATTCTTCTTCGATACGTCTTTTTCTTTCAGGCGAAGCCGACTTGGGCAACCATGTCCATTTCTGTCTTAAAATCTTTCTATTTTCGCGATCGGTCTTTGATGTAAGCCCTGCGCGCGGATCCATAGGGACCGGGCTTGAGATTTAGAAATATGCTGAATCATTTTGCCGTTGGCGCCTTGCAATGATGTTAATTTAAGAATGATTTTAGACGAATTTCTAAACTAGGACTTAGTCCCATCGTCACCCATTCTGTTTTACCCGATTCGTCGATAAAGTAAATCGTTGGAGTTCCTGCAACTTGATACAGTTGCGCGGCCTGACCCGATTCATCCAGGGCCACCTTAAAAAGATAATTATTCTTTTTCACGAAGTCCGCAACGAGCGAGGCCTCTTCTTTGACCGAAACTGCGACGACAGATTCTGCAGGAATAGCTCCATTTTCAATCAACTTATTGATGCGTGCCAATTCAACTTTACACGGCCCACACCAGGTCGCCCAAAAAACTAAAACTTTTTTTTCTGCAAAGGGCAGATCAATGGGGCTTCCAGAATTTAAATCTATCACCTGAGTAACTGCGGCGGGCTGCCCCTCTAAGCGATACAGCTCAACAATGCCCGGCGCGCGTTGCGCTAAAAAATAAAGTACTCCCAGAGAAAGAAGAAGATTAAACCCATGCGCTTTTAAGAACTTCGGCATTAAAAATATCCCTTAAGTTGATCGATCAAAATGAATGTACCCATGGCCAAAACAAAGAATCCAAAACCCTTTTTTAAAGCCTTTTCTGAAACCTTCTTAGAAAAAACCAGTCCCAAAATTAGTCCGGCGATGGCAATTCCAGAAATGGTCAACAAAAGCTGCCAGTCGACTTGGATATGCTGTTGTATGTCTCCTAAAAAGCCAATCAAAGACTTTGCAGCAATAATAAATAACGAAGTCCCTACGGCAATTCGCATCGGCATTCCCACTAAAATAACTAATGCGGGTATAATCAGAAATCCTCCACCCGCGCCCACAAAACCTGTGACTCCTCCGACGATAAATCCTTCCAATGAAATCAAACCCACACGCTGCCAGACTGACAGAGCTGCTCTTGAGGGTTCTGTTTTCTTACTGCGAATCATCGACAAAGAAGCCACGACCATCAAAATTGCAAAGACCATCATGATCAAAAGGGGCTTTGGCACAGTCCAAGCAGCAAAAGAAAAGACCGGATCCGGCAGATTCGGCACAACAAAGGCGCGGGTTAAATAAACGCCAATAAAACTAGGCACCGCAAAAATAAAACCGGTTTTAATATCCACGGCTCCCTTGCGTAAATAAAACAATCCTCCGACCAAAGCCGTCAGACCCACGATGAACAACGAGTATGCGGTGGCCATGACTGGATTTATGGCAAACAAATACACTAAGATGGGTACGGTTAAGATCGAGCCCCCGCCGCCGATCAAGCCTAGGGAAAGTCCCATAAAAATTGCTGCGATATAACCGTACATTTCCATAATCATCTCACTTCTTAAATTGGATTTTTTTATCCACTAGTCGGAACAACAGCATTCCCATCAACATACTTAAGACAAAGACAAATGGCTTTAATTCAAAACTTGCCAGCGACGTCATCGCGGGACCAGGACAAAATCCAGCCAATCCCCAACCCACACCAAACAACAACGAACCCACAACCAAGGCCGGTGTGATTTCTTTTTTTGTAGGCACATGCCAATGCGCTGAAATTAATGGCGAGGATCTTTTTCTGATCAGCCTATAGGTGACCAGGTGAACAACAATGGCGCCGGCCATCACGAACATGAGTGATGGATCCCAATTGCCAAAAATATCTAAAAATCTAACCACTTTCTGGGGCTGAGTCATACCCGAAATGCCCAAGCCCAGAGCAAAAATAAATCCTACGAGCAAAGCAGCTAAGCTGTTTTTCATGGTAAAACTCCCAAGCTTCTGAAAAGTAAAACTGCAACCGCACCCGCCGCAATAAATGAAACCGTTGCAACAATCGTGGTGCCCATTCCTGTCGGCAAACTTCCCGAAAAGACATCAGGCTTAAATAACTTTAAGATGATGCCACCGAAGAAAAGACCTAACACAAAAAACACTCGCCACGCAGCATCGCCCTTCCGCGGGACCAGGGCTCCGTTAATAATTCCACTGATGCCTGTCACCCGACCGCTTAAAAGCAACATCAACGATACTGATATTCCGATAATTATTCCGCCCCAAAGAGCGTTCAACCAATCTGGATTCATTTATTTTTTCTCCACAGGTAAGCCAAGCTCATTCCAGCGAATCATTCCGCCGACCATATTCATGGTGTGCTTATAGCCCAGTTTTAAACTCTCTGCTGTTGCCGACCCAGAACGACCTCCGCTTCGACAGATAAAGACAATTTCTTCTTCGCGATCTCCGGCCTCTAAAAACCGTGTTAAGTCAGGACCCAGGATCACAAGTTCGGCATTTTTAATGTGGCCGTACTCACCAACAAACTCGTCGGGATTACGCACATCAATCAATCGAACTTTAGCTCCTTTATGAGTCTTCACACAGTGATCAACATCCTGACAGGTCACCTCGGGGATTCCATCTACGACTTGCGGATGCATCACCAAAGAACTCGTCACCAAACCGCCGGCCAGATTCGCCGGCACAGCGACATGAATTTTCTTGGGGTGCGCTAGTTTCAGCTCTGACATAATTTTGACAAACTCATCTTTACTTCTAGTTGATCCCAAACGTGGATTAAATTGTTTTTCAACTCCGATGCTTGATGAGGTCTGCCCGCGATAGTCATGTCCTGGATAAACGATGGTGTCGTCTGGCAAAGCAAATAACTTTTCATGCACACTGTCGTATAATTTTGCCGAAGAACCTTGTTGAAAGTCCGTTCTTCCGCAACCTCTGATAAGCAAGGCATCTCCCGTAAAGACCATTCCTTCAAACGCAAACGTCATACATGTGTCCGTGTGGCCCGGTGTTTCTATGGCCTTAATTTTTTTGTCTCCTAAAATAAGTTCTTGGCCGTCCTCAAGAGGAATATCAACAGTAGGTACAGCCACCTCAGCACTTAAAGCCACCTTAGCGCCAGTTCTTTGTTTGATTATTCCGGAACCGGTGATGTGGTCCGCGTGAACGTGAGTATCTAAAACATACAGAAGCTTTAGTCCCAACTCTTCAACCAATTTGAGATCTCGTTCAACGGTTTCCAAAACGGGATCGATGATCGCAGCTTCTTTGGTTTTTTTATCGGCAATGATATACGTATAAGTGGAAGATTCTGGTTCAAACAATTGATGGAAAATGATGTCGTTCTTCATATCCGCTCCTATATTCTTTTGAAAATTTAAAATTGTTGCTTGTATTCCGTGTCCTGCCAAGGGCTGCCGTAACTCCGGCCACCGTTGGCACTGGGTCATTAACACATAGTCATCGCGGGGGCCTAAGTGCTCGACGATAGTGCCTTCATTTTCTGGCTGCACGATTACGACTGCCAGCTTTTCCTGAAGATTTCTAAGAGCGAAAGGGGCTTCCGCTAATGAAATATTCTTTGCCCCCGGAATATGAAACTGAGAAAACTCTGCGGGGGAACGAAAATCTAGTATCTGCAAAAGCTCAGGCTCTGTCGCCCAGATATTGTAAACTTGTTCGCATGTTAACTTAACTGTTTTAAATGAAGTTTCCATAGACCCATAATTGCATATAAAAGAACCTGGCAATGATGGGCTAGAACACAAAAGTCATTTTTTTTACGTGCCCCGGTCCTGTAACGCGATCAGCCCATCGCGATCTAAGACATGGATAACTCGACCTTCTTGGCGGATCAGGCCCAGATCTTCTAATTCCGCCATAGCCTTAATGACCGTGGACGCGGTGCTGGCGCAAAAATTCGCTATTTCCTGCCGAGTCCAATTGTGATCAGGGTGCAGATCTTTCAGATAGATCAAGGCTTGGGCCGTTCGTTCAAGAATTTGATTTTCTAAAATCATCACCTGGTTCGTTTCGCAACGACGCAGCTCCTTGGATAAAACTTTGACCACGTCTCGCAGCAGTTCGGGCTCTTTGTCGATGACAGCTAAGACGATCTCTTTCGGAACTAATTTTAAACTAGTTGTTTCTAAGGCGACCGCAGATCCATGATAACCCTCGTCAGAAAAAAGGGCCCGGTGACCAAAAAACTGCCCTTGGCGGAAAAATCTCATCAGGTGTTCTCTTCCCGAAGCAGCTCCTAAAAGATTCAGCCCCACCAGGCCTTGTTCGATAAAGTAAATGCCCTTGGGTAAGTCGCCCTGCCGATAGGCACTTTCACCCCGGCGCAAGGTGATGCTAATTGCTGCAGATTCAAACTGTTTTTTCGTATCAGGCGAAATGTTCGCCCAAAGATTTTTCAATTCCATCGCGCTATCATATTAGAAGAATCCCTCGGAACGAAAGGATATAAAGGGCCTGCCGCAGACTTAAAAAACCAACCTAGCACCTCTGATTCAAAGGCGATTTTGCTTAGACCCCACCTTGCTGGGTAAAAATTTTAGAAAATATAGAAAAATTAAGCCCTTAAGTCGATTTTCATAGGGCTTTTTGCAGCAAAAAGTATACAGTGCCGGAAATCAATAATTCTCTGGTAAGGATACTTCTCGGTATGAGCACTTTCTCTGATTACGGCTTAATGGCCTCTCTGCAAAAAACTCTTAAAGCTCTTAAAATGACTAAGCCCACGGAAATTCAAAACAACACAATCCCTTTGATCATGGGTGGCCAATCGGTTGTCGGTGTTGCTGAAACAGGCAGTGGTAAAACTTTGGCTTACGCTTTACCCGTTTTGCACATTCTTAAAACTTTAGAAGATCAGGGCGAAGCTGTTGAAAACGAATCTTCTCCGCGCGCCATCGTTATGGTGCCGACAAGAGAACTCGGCGAGCAAGTTTCAAAAGTTTTTAAAAGCCTTACCCACGACACACGCCTTCGTGTGCGCACAGCACTGGGTGGAATGGCGATGGAGCAAGCCTTGCGCAACACTTCGGGTGCTTTTGAAATTTTATTAGCAACACCTGGACGCTTGGTGCAGATGATGGACATGGATGCGATCAACATGAATGACGTGCGCATTCTGATTTTTGATGAAGCCGATCAGATGATGGATCAAGGTTTCTTGCCGGATTCAAATAAGATCTATTATGCCTGCCCGAAAGATCTGCAAATGGCGCTTTATTCAGCAACGATTTCACCTGCCGTGCAAGAGCTTATCAACGGCATTTTTGCAGGGGCCGAGGTCTTCCGCAGCTCTGGCAGCGGTAAAACCGTGAAAACGCTAGTTACTAAAAATCGCATCGTGAAAGACGGCGAACGTTGGCCGCTCTTAGAAAAAATCTTGGCTGAAAAAGTTGAAGGTGGAACTATTCTTTTCACCAACACACGCGAGCAATGTGACAAGTTGGCAAAAGCTCTTTCTGACAATGGCTATGAAAACGTCATTTACCGCGGCGAAATGGAAAAAAATGACCGCCGCACGAACTTAAAAAGATTTTCTGAAGGCAAAGTGAAGCTTTTAGTTGCTACCGATCTTGCCGGTCGTGGTTTAGACATTCAAAACGTCGATCGCGTGATCAATTATCACTTACCAAAGCAAAAAGAAAATTACATCCACAGAGTCGGCCGTACCGCACGTGCGGGTCGCGCAGGAACTGTCATCAACTTGGTGACAGAGCGTGATGAGCGTTTAATGGCGCAAATTGAAGGACGTAAAGTTCCTGAAGTTCGTGACTCTTTAAAATACAACTCTTACGCAAATGACCGAGTAAAAGCCGCGAAAGGTAAAACTGTGACTGGGAAAGATTCCATCAAACCTAGCAGCAAGCCTTCAAATAAATATACGGCGAAAGAAGAAGCACCTGCAAAACCAGCTGGGAAATTCACCGGCAAGTCGTTCGCCAAATCCAGCGACAAAGGAACTGGTAAATCATACGGCAAACCAGCGGGAAAACCCGCTGCAAGGTCTGCAGGAAAGCCAGAAGCTCGATTTTCTGGAAAACCTTCGGGGAAACCTGCTGCGAAATCCTATTCTAAGCCCACAGCAAAACGCCGCGGTTAATTGAGCTGCGGATTTTTGACATCCGACGAAACAGTCTGGTCACCGATATTCACATCGAGGTGACCTTGCTGTACTAATATCGACCAGCGATTGTTCTTTTCTAGGTGCTGACTTAAATCCTCCAAAAACTTAGGCTCAAAAGCGAAGACCTGTATTTCATTCGCGCGATGCACTTCATTGCCGCGAATTTCTGCAAGCAGGACTTCAGGATTTTTATAGGTAAAGACCATCACTTTTTTGGCGGTCTTTCCCGCTTTATGCAGCTTCCGCGCTGACGGGTTGCCTATCTCGATCCATAGGTCGATATCATTGTGATTTCCCAATAATCGCAAAGCTGGCGCCTCGGGATCAGCCAGCCCTCCTGGTGAAAATTCCAGACCTTCTTGATAAGTTAAGACATAAGCTAAGACTCGGCTTAACAAATAGGGGGCGGCCTCAGAGGGATGCAAGGCTGCGCGAAAATCCAAGGTCTCATACACACCGCGATCGATATCAGACAATTCTATTTGAAAGCGGTAAAGCATTTGGCATTCCTTTTCTTAATTCAGTATAGTTTTACCTACTAAACCTTCAACCACAACCTTTGCGGGATCTTTATATGTTGAAATCAGCGACATTGGCATTGTTTCTTTTATTTATCCTGGGCTGCGCAGGCACAGCTCCACTTTCATCCCCCATGTCCTCGTCAGAAAAGAGCTTTTTTACCGACATAGACGGCTGCTTTCTGCTCTATAATATGAAAACCGGATCCTTTGACAAGGTGATCAATGAACAACTGTGCCAAGAGCGGCTTCCAGCCTGCTCGACTTTCAAGGTGCCTCTGGCCTTGATGGCCTTTGATGCGAAGATTTTAAAAGATCAAAATACAAAATTGAAAGGTAAAGAGCACACAGCACAAACTTGGATGCGCGAGTCGGTGGTATGGTATTCACAACAAATCACTCCAAAACTAGGCCGAAAGAAATTACAGAAATATCTTAATGACTTTAATTATGGCAATAGGGATCTTTCCGCGGGCATCACCCAAGCGTGGCTAGAAGCCCCCGATAAAAAATCGGCCTTAAAAATATCAGCTTATGAACAAGTCGATTTTATGAAAGCCCTTTGGCTGAACAAGCTCCCCGTGTCGAACCAAGCCATGCAACTGACTCGTGAACTTACTTACCTTGAAACTTCACTTCAAGGGTTTAAATTAAATGGTAAAACAGGTTCGAACTTTTATGACAAAGAACACAAAGTTCATTTGGGTTGGTTTATTGCGCACCTTCAAAAGGATGATCAAGAATACATCGCCATTACTAACTTAAGGGACCTTGCCCCAAATAAAGTCGGCAACTATGGCGGTCCCCGGGCGAAAGCTTTAACAAAAGAAATTTTGACTGCTCAAGGGCTTTGGTAATTGCGTGCTTTAATACTTTCAAGCTGGGCCTTCTGATAAGCACCGAAGACACCATTAAATAGACAGCGAATCAGTGGGTCTTCGGCAATATCAGTCCACTTAAGTTCCGCTTCGATCTGTGCCGAAAAATAGACATCGTTAATACGCATGTACATGGACGTCAAAGTCTCACCCGCCTCTAAGGCATTCCACAGCTTAAAGGCTGGCACCTCGGTCAACCACATGAAGTTGTCCGTGGGGCCTGGCAATAGCTCAATGGTGTTTTCCTGAATCTGATAGTAAAAGTCTGTCGCTTCACCTTGTTGAGGATACAAGGACAACTTCCATACTCGCAGCTTGTGAAAATAAGAATCCTCTGAGATCTCCAGCGATTCGTATTTCTTTTTTATTTCTTCAGTACAATATTTAAAAACACGTGCCATTTCTGGGACGCTAAGGGCAGGGAAATTAGCTGCTACATCGGAAGTCCCCGGGGGTTTTAAATCACTTCTATATTCATAATCTAATCCAGCAGGTGCTAAAGGCGTAATCCAGGGCAAGGGCTGCGCTGGCCCAAATTCTGTCGCCGATAAATTTATGCTCACCCCGGGATCAAGACGCACCACTTGTGTTTGCGGCAAGACCTGTTTGATTTGATCACTAAAGTCTTTATAAGAAATCGGAAAGAATGCATGGTTGTACCACGACCAAGCTTCTTGCTTAAATTGACAAGAGCTCGGCACCAATAATCGAGGTCGCAAAGTTTTTAGCTGGGCGACCCATTCCGCAGGAATTTCTTTTAAGGCCGCTTCCGCGCGCAACGGACTGATGACCTCAAGTTCGCGCATCGTTTGAAAAGGCCACAGGATCAAATCCCAACGCCCCTGGGACTTTAAAAGATTTAACGTATCATCGTCGATCCACGAATCCACCACGTTTAAAATATTTAAACCCGCTCCTTTTATTTGAAAAAGAGAATCAACATCCGCATCCAGAGCCCTGCGAGGAGTGATCTCAAAAGTACCGACGCGAATGGGAATATTTAAACCAAGGGCATGGACTTCTTGAAAGCCTAACTCACGAATCCAACCGACTAATTCTTCATGCAAACAGTAAATGTAAATGGGTGTCGCGCGATTAAGATAGTTCAAGCTTTCAAGCGAGCAGTGATCATCATGAAAGTGTGAAATAAACACGGCTGAAAATTGAAGCTGCTTAATTTTTGAATAATCAAACTCGATAGGCGGAAAAGCATGACAGTTTTTACTGAAAGGGTTTTCAAAAATCGTATCAAAGGCAATGCTTGTGCCTGCACACTCGAAGATATAACCCGCATGAAGAATTCTTGATACCTTTAGACTCATTTAAACTTTTCTAACAGGAAATCCTTGATCTCTTCGTTCATCGTGACATGAAAGGCTTCTCGGTCAAAACCCGGGGGATCCATAGAGGGCGGAAAATTCGGCGACTTCATGTCGGCCGGGAACGGAGCCAAGAATGAATAATGTCCCGCATTTTCAACACAGACCATTTTTAAGTTATTTTTATGAGGAATATAGTCTTGCACCAACTGCGCTTGCCAAGTGGTCGTTAAGGTGTCGAGCTCTGCGTGGTATAACAAAATCGACGCTGTCACATTTCGCAAGGAACCACCGTGCACAAACCACGCAGTGGCCGGCGCCATTAAAACCACCGCATGAACCCGAGGATCCGATTCCACCAGCAGCTTTTCTTTCATACTCAACCAAGGCATACCACCTGCCGCAGCTAAAGCAGTGTATCCACCTAAAGAATGCCCAATGACGGCAGTCTTTTCTTTTAAAACACAGTCTTTTAATTTTGCATCCGCCATGACTGCATCTGCGCACAGTTTTACATGGCGTGGGCGAAGCTCTAGATTTTCGTTGGTGTTTTCTAACGAATTGT
Source organism: Bdellovibrio sp. (assembly GCA_013360185.1). Lineage (GTDB taxonomy): Bacteria > Bdellovibrionota > Bdellovibrionia > Bdellovibrionales > Bdellovibrionaceae > Bdellovibrio. Next base: position 976 of record JABWCO010000027.1, on the reverse strand, counting down.
CACTGCGATTATTGCCCGGATGCTCTGGCAACGAAACGATGAAACCATGTTTTGCTAAATGCACGGCCAGATCACGGTACAGTAAAGGATTGCCACCTCCGCCATGGGAAATGACCACAACTGGAAAGGTCCCTGCGGCAGGATTTGCATTTGGGGCTATTTCGATTTGGTATTTTCCAAAGGAAACGGGCGATGATTTTTCCTGCGTTGGGTAAAGTGTCAACGCAGGAAACTGCAGATTCTTTTCGCTATCAACAACAGTCAGATTCAGGCTGCCTACAGAGTATTTTTCCATGTCTGTATTTAACCTGAATCTGCGCCAAAAATCTAGTGATTCAACTTCGTCAGAAGTTCTTCAAGTTTATCAAATGATCCTGTCCACCCTTGGGTCATGCCGCCTCTTTCTTTGACGAAAGTAGCAAGCTCTGCCGGCGTCGCTGTTCCGTGGACTTCCCAGGTCACAGTCACGCGAGTTTCATTAGTGCCCTCAGAATGAAATTGCACGGTCGACAACATCGTTTCTGGCCAAGTTGGCGCCATCGGATGACGAGCCACCTTTTCATTTTCATCGCAGAACTGTTGAGTATAAACAATTTTATTCGGACGATCGATTTCTAAGTACTCGGCCTTCCCATACATGGTTAAGTCAGCCCCATTAGTCATCACATAGAAAGTACCGCCACCCACTTTAATATCGGCACGCAGGAATTTCATGGTCACGCCTGTTGGCGGAATCCACTTTGCAAACTGCTCGGGCTTAATCCAAGCATCAAAGACAACATCTAAAGGAGCCTCAAAAGTGCGGTTGATCACAAATTTTTCTTTGCCAGATTCTTCTTGTTCTAAGAATTCTGCCAAACGGTCCCAAGTGCCGTTGCCACCAGCTTGTTTTATAAACTTTTTGCTTTGTTGTGCATTTTCAGGAGTATCAAAAGCCATGGTCATATCCATGTGTGTTTTGCCTTTGATTTCTTTA
>JABWCO010000155.1 GCA_013360185.1 Bdellovibrio sp. | reverse complement strand
TGACGCTCTCCTAAAAGGTGACTTTAGCTAACCTGTTCAAACCTAGGATCCGCAGGCGATTGGTGGGCTTTTCTAAGTTTTAATGCGCGGATCCGGGCGACCAGTTTGCTTTCGGAGGCCTGCGCGCTCGCGCCAATATGAAACCCAAGGTCAAACTGTGAAAGGGCTAAAGGAAAGTCGTGCTGATATTTTGAGCATTGGGGCATCAATAATTTGCCCAGCATTTTAGGGTTTCTCCGCTCACAGCATGAATCTGTTTGAAGTGAAACCACTCACCTCACCAGATAGCTTGGCAAGTTTGCTTGCTTCCAGTTCGGAAAAATAGGGGAGTTTTTGAGAGTTGTTTCTTAAAGTGTAGCGTCTCAAATTATTACACAGGAATGACTCAAAAAACGACATTTGTTAAGGGTTGAACAAGTAGATGCGAGAAAAGTCATAGCCTTGTGAAGATTTATGAACTCCAGTCCGATAAGTAAGTCATGAATAATGCAGGAAATTTCTTTTACGATCTTGGTTTTTTTGTCATTTCCAAAAGCCAAATTTTTTTCAAAAAATGGCTGTCTATGACCTTCGCATTTTTGTTCCTAAGTGGCTGCTCCCTTAGTGCCGACCTTGAAAAAATCGCAGCAAGTCTAAACAAAGATAAAGTCTATGTCGAAATGACTTCGCTTTCTCCAACGGAAGCAAATCAAAATTCTATTTTAGTGAACGTGAAATTCTCTGAGTCCGTGACAGGGATTGATGAAAGCCGTTTTGAAGTAATTAATGGTTCAATTTCAGGGTTTTCGGGGAGTGATAAGAATTATAGCTTTACTCTGATACCTTCGGCAGATGGTCCTGTTTCTGTGACCTTTCCCGAAGGGCAAGTTGTTGTCGTTTCAGATTCAAAAACCAAAGATGCAAGCAGTGCTAAGTTGGATTTTACCGTAGATCGTATTGCGCCGACAGTGGCATTAACGACGATGCTGGGGGCTTCGACTACTCAGGCGTCCATTCCTGTGAACGTGACTTTTTCTGAAAGCGTGACGGGGTTGACTCCTTCTGATTTTATTGTCAGCGGGGGCTCTGCCACGGTCGCTTCGGTATCGGGGGCGGGATCCACTTACCTTGTGATGATTTCTGCGGGCGCGACCTCGGCAACGATAACTTTGACGTTACCGGCAGGGACGGTGCAAGACGTTGGCACAAATGTCAACACGGCCTCTAATACCTTGTCGATTGTGTATACCTATTCTGCTCCGACAACCACGGTCCCCACGGCCGTATTAAGCTCTGCGGTGACATCACCCACTTATCTCTCGACAATTCCTCTGACTTTAACTTTTTCAGAGCCGGTCACCGGACTGAGCCTTTCAGATTTTTACAGCGGTTATGCGGGGTCGTTTACGAATCTTGCAGGCTCCGGAGCGAACTATACCGTTGATTATGTTCCCTCTTACAATGGCACATTTAATCTTTCGCTTTCTGCTTACTCAGTTTCTAGCGTAAGTGGTGGCATCTTGAATGATAGTGGCTCAAACACTTTAAGTTTTTCCGTCAATACCACGACGCCCGCTATTAATATTTACAGCGGAATCTCTCCAACTTCGGGTCGCAGTGCAACTTCGTTCTCTGTCACCGCCTACTTCACCAGTGCCACCACTGTGCCGATGACGGCAAGTGATGTCATTTTAGGTGGAACTGCGACAGCGGGATGCACCGCGAGTGTTTCCGGAGCTGGAACGTTTTCACGTACCATCACTGTCACGGGATGTACTGGCGATGGGACATTGAATATTTCTATCGCGGCAGGAGCTATTTTGACTTCGGCGGGCAAACCCTCAGCTCTTTATGGGCCGACGACGAATGTCACTTTAGATAATACGCCTCCGACGATTGCACTCGTAGGGCCTTCTGTAGCATCGGGCAGAACTGCCACGAATTTTGATTTTACCGTAAATTACACGGGCGCATCATCGGTGACTTTGGCTGCGTCGCACGTGACCTTGGGTGGGACTGCGACTACGGGATGTACAAAGACTGTTTCTGGTTCGGGCACGGCGACTCGAAATGTAAGAGTCACGGGCTGTTCTGCGACGGGCACGATGAATATTTCTATTAACGCGAATTCGGCTGTAGATCCTGCTGGCAATCCCGCGCCGAGTGTAGGGCCGTCAGCGGACGCGACTTTGGATAATACCGCTCCATCTTTAGCTTTCGATACTCCGGCGGCGAATTCGCAGGTGCCAGGCACAGGATCTTCTTTTGCCGTGACCGGAACTTGCGATGAAGAAGGGGCGACAATTTCCTTTACGCCATCCGCTTTGTCGGCGGTGACTTGTACAGCAGGAGCTTGGTCTGCAACCTTTGACGTGTCAGCACAAATTGTTACGACCTTTTCTATTTCTGCAACTTTGGCCGACGCGGCGACGAACAGCACGACCGTGTCACGCTCTTTCATGGGACCTGCAGAAGTTAACTATAAAGTAGTTGATTTTTTTGGTGCGCAAGGAACATTTAGTGCGATCAAAGCCGATGGGTCGTTAGTGGTGTGGGGAACATATCCCAATGCTCCTGCTGCGGTCAAAGCTGCTAACTCGCAGGTTGTAAAAGTTTTTGCGAACTCAAATGCCTTTGTGGCTCTTAAGTCTGATGGCTCAGTTTACTCTTGGGGTGACGGAGGAGCTGGAGGTCTTGCCACGCCTCCCACAGACAAATTCACCAATGTGTTTCCCGCCAACGGCGGATTTTATGGTTTAAAACCCGACGGCGCTTTAGTGTTTTGGGGAAATGGAATGTTTGAAAGGGTGGCGCCAAGTTCTGTGACTGATCCAAATTCGAATGTCGTGAAGTATATCACGTATTCCGCTCTGAAGGGCGATGGCTCTGTTGTTAGCTGGATTGATCCGACCGCAGGCTCTTACGGAGCGACCCCTGCACCAAGCTCGATTACCGCACCCAATTCCCAAGTGAAGGATATTTTTACGGCAGGTGGAGCCTACGCGGCTTTAATGCCTGACGGATCCGTTGTTGCTTGGGGTGAAAATTCAACGGTCAACAATATGCCGGCGTCGGTGACGGCCCCGAACTCTAAGGTGATCAAGATCTTCACCAATAACTATGCTTTTGCAGGATTGAAGTCCGATGGTTCTGTCGTCACATGGGGACACGGCTTGTATGGTGGACTTTCGCAAGCTCCTGCATCTGTCACGGCGGCAAATTCAGGAGTCATTTCCATTGTAAATACCACGAATGGGTTCGCAGCTTTGAAGTCTGATGGGTCCGTAGCCTCTTGGGGCGAAGACGGATCGTACGGTACAAATTATGCGAGTGTGCTTCCGGCATCTGTTTCGGCCGCGAACTCGAAAGTTATTAAGTTGTTTGCAACGAGTTATTCTTTTGCGGCGCTGAAGTCAGATGGCTCTGTGGTTGCCTGGGGGTATGCTGGGGCCGGAGGCTCCGCGCCCGCCTCGGTGACTGCGGCAAATTCAGGGGTCGTAGATATTTTTACAGCAGGCGGCGCATTTCTCGCTCTTAAATCGGATGGCTCTTTGGTGCAATGGGGAGCTTTAGCTTATGACAATGGAATTCCTGCATCTGTCACCGCTGCGAATTCAAAAGTGATTAAAGTCGGATCGACTGTTTCCTGTTTTGCCGCCTTGAAGTCAGATGGCTCGGTGGTCGTGTGGGGAAATGAGTACGGTTGCGGCGACAGCTCTTCCGTGACTGCAAAGCTTTCAGGCGATAAAAATGGTTTACGAGAAATCGCCAACACCGCTGGTGCGTTTAGCGTGGTTAGAACAGATGGTTCCGTTGTTTCGTGGGGGGATCCGGCCTACGGCGGGACGGCCCCAGTTTCTGTGACTGCGGCGAATTCGAACGTGAGTAAAATCACAGCAGCTCTGTCGGCTTTTGCGGCGTTAAAATCAGATGGTTCAGTTGTGGCTTGGGGTGATGCGAGTAACGGTGGTACTGCGCCGGCAGCAGTGACTAATGCGAACTCACAGGTTGCGCGAATTTTCAGTACGCGACATGCTTTTGCAGCGTTAAAAGCAGATGGTTCGGTTGTGGCTTGGGGTGATGCGAGCAACGGTGGCAGTGCTCCGACTTCCGTGACAGATGCAAATTCAGACGTGCTGACGGTTTTCAGCAACGCCAAGGCTTTTGCGGCGCTAAAGCCTGGTGGTTCTGTCGTGGTTTGGGGCGATGCACTTAAGGGCGGATCTGCTCCTGCTTCTGTGACGTCAGCCAATTCTGGTGTGAAAAGTATCATTGGAAATTATTATGCTTTCTCGGCATTAAAAAAAGATGGCTCCGTTGTCGCTTGGGGAAACGCTTCTAATGGAGGAAGTGCACCGACTTCGGTGACGGACGCAAATTCAGATGTTCTGGAGGTGTTCGCAAATAGTTCTGCTTTTGCGGCTCTGAAGTCCGATGGCTCTGTTGTTGCTTGGGGAGCCGCAGGCCTAGGTGGATCTGCCCCTACGGCCGTCACTGACGCGAACTCAAATGTGAAAAAGATCTTTTCATCGTACTCTGCTTTTGCGGCTCTTAAAGGGGATGGCTCCGTCGTCGCATGGGGAGACGCGGGGTGCGGAGGAACGGCGCCTGCGGGAGTCACAGGAGCGGGATCTAAAGTTGTCAGTATTTTTGGTAATGATATGGCTTTTGCTGCCATCAAAGCTGATGGGACAGTGGTAGCTTGGGGGGATGTTGCGGCCGGTGGTGTGGCTCCGACTTCGGTCACTGCGGCAAATTCAAATGTTACCAGTATTGTTGGTGCAGCGTCCGCTTTCGCCGCTTTAAAATTAGATGGTTCGGTGGTGGTGTGGGGAACTCATACAGGTACTTCGGCGCCAGCGTCGGTGACTGCGGCAAATTCGAATGTCAAAAAAATCTTTGTTAGTGGCTCGGCTTTTGTGGCCATTAAGGGTGACGGATCTGTGGTCACCTGGGGAAATAGCGGTGAAGGCGGAGACGCTTCAGGAGTCGTTATCAAAGATTTGTAGACTTGTTGGGACAACTTAGATTTCAGAAATCTAAAAGAATAACGTTCCGCTGACGGAGATCTCGCGCAGCAGATAGTAATTGTAAAGAACGCCCAACAAAAAATTCTTAGATAGCGAGTACTGAATTCCGCCAAAGTGTTCGTACTTGATTTTCTTATTTTCTAAATCTTTGAGTTCGTAGTTATAATCTGGCGCCGGGGAGTCTTCGACTCTTTGTGAAGCTGTGAAGATAAACTTTCCCAGGGACAAACTTGCTGTGTAGAGATGCACCGTTGCCAGATAATTTTTTTCATTATTTTCTAAGTGCAAATGCGAATAATTTAAGATCACCGATGATAAATACACGCCGACATTGTAAGTCTGAACGCGGTATTTAATTGTTTTTTGAGAGCCGTCGCCATAATTGAGGCGGCTTTCATCGTCATACATTGAATAACCGGCTGTGAGTGGTCCCCATACGGCTTGTAAACCGGCACCAGGAGTTATCGTCGTGGTGTCCTTATTGTATTTGGCCATCGCACCTGCTTTTAGCGAATATCGGCGCAGACCAGAACCCTTTTTTTCCGCGATATCCATGGCGGCAGCAAGGGTTACTTTTTGGCTTTGGTATTTCTCTTTATCGTATTTTCGCTCGTAAAGATCTTCGGGCAGTTCAAACCCAGGGGCTCCAAAAAATGTTTGCTCGCTATTTGACGGCGACAAGGCTGCCCCCATGCGGCCGTTACCGCGAATCAACGACAGGTCGGCAGAGCTATCATAATAAATGGCTTCAACTCCATAGCCTTTGTCGGTGGGAACGGCCGAGGGATTAATTTTGACCTGCGTGCCAGGGGAGGGACCGGAAGAAGAATCTCTGCGATGGTTCGTACATTCGTTAATAAGATAGCAGTTGGTTTCAGCGTGTACTGAAGGGCAGATCGAATATACAGTTATGAAGAATACAAAGTACCGAATCACTTCAAAAGATTATCCGTTATTTTTTCGCAGAGGTATTTTTCGAAAATCTAATCCGGGCTTTGGGCTGGATCCATGGTTGAAACGGGTCTTCTTTCTTCTTATTTTTTCAGCGCAGCCACGCATTAAAAAGCTCATGTTTTTATTTTATCACGCACAAGTTTTTGAGGCGGTTGGCGGTGGCGTCGCCATGTGTTTGTGTAATTTGACTGAAAGCTCACCCAGGTCTAGATGGAAAATCTATAGAATGAAGGGCAAAGCATATGGTATCTTGTGGGACTATACAGAGTGGGGAGCTTTTTTGTTTAGCCATCCCAAGCAGAAATGAAGTATATGAATTTTTTTGATGTCGTTGATACCCGTCGCAGTGTTCGCCGCTTTACACAAACCCCTGTTCCTGACGAAGTCATACGGAAGGCTCTTGCGGCTGCGCTGAAGGCGCCTAACTCGTCTAATTTACAGTGCTGGGAGTTTTACTGGGTCAAGTCGCCTGCCAAAAAAGCAGAGCTTGTGGAAGCCTGTCTTTCTCAAGGAGCAGCAAGAACCGCAAACCATTTGATTGTGGCGGTTTCCAGATTAGATACGTGGCGCAGAAACCGCGATCTGCTGATTGAAGATATGCAGAAGACGGGTCCCGTGCCTAAGTTTGTTCAGAACTACTATTTAAAATTAATTCCGTTTTTGTATGCCCAAGATGCTCTTGGAATTTTAGCAATGATAAAATGTTTAGCTTTCAACGCCATCGGATTATTTAAACCAATGTTACGGAGGCCGGTATCCAAGGCGGATCTTTTTGAGGTTGTGACAAAGTCCGCAGCGCTGGCTTGCGAAAATTTTATGTTAGCCATCGCGGCGCAAGGATTTGGAAGTTGTCCGATGGAGGGCTTTGACGAAAAGCGCCTTCAGCGGATTTTAAATTTAAACCGCAAATGCCACGTCGTTATGGTCATCGGTGTGGGTGATATTGACGCTGCCGGGATTTTTGGCCCGCAATATCGGGTTGATTCTAAGTTAGTTGTGCACGAGGTGTGAGAAGGCGTAAAAAAGGACTGATTAAT
>JABWCO010000026.1 GCA_013360185.1 Bdellovibrio sp. | reverse complement strand
CAGTTTCACAGCTCTGTGTCCCGTTGTGGATTTGCAAGCCAGTATGCAAGCGATCACAGATGGTGGCACAATGTCGACGTTGGTGGACCTGTGGAGCCGCGAGCGCTTGGATGGCATCGAGGAGCGTTTACCTTCTGTGTATCCCCATGCGCGTTTTGCCTTTTTGAAAAATGCGACGGCTGAAATTGCTCGCACTTATCAAGGGGGCCTGTCGCATAACTCGAGCATCACTTTGCCACCCGGGATGAAGGACGGATCGCAGTTTTGGGAGCTAAATAACTTCTGGCCTCGCTATAAAGATGTGCAAGAACCCGTCCTGATTTTTGCAAACACTCAGGATCCTGCGGTGCCATTTCCATTAAATTCGCAAAAGCTTGTGAACAAAGAAATTAAAGTGGATAGCAAAAATATTCGCGTGATCGAGCTGCCACAAGGAGTGCACTGTACACTGGCGGTGCCTTATGATTGGCATACGCTGGCGACTTTGTTTCAGTCCTATATTTTGTCGCATGCTCCAGAGCTGAAACTAGAAGAGCAGAAGCTTGATATCGATTTGTTTGATGAAGAGTGGAAAAGTTTTGCTGAAGCGGGCACCACAGCTCATTTTTCTTTAAGTGAACCTTCGAGTAAAGAGTCATTTGTGACTGTGGTTGTGACTTTGACAAATGCTCAAGGTCAAAATAAGTCGATGAATTTAAGTCTGCCGTTGTCGCAGTTTGATTTTCGTTTTTTAAATGACGAATTAAGTTCGTCGGAAAGAAAAATGATCGTGCGCTGGGTGAATCAAAATTTGCGAGTGTCGTTAGAGCAAAAGGCCCAGGGGCCGTCTCTTAAAGCCACATGGTCTGTGGTGAAATAGTTTTTACGAAGTGGGCAGTTGCTTTTTAAAGAATTCCGATTTCTGCGCCAACTTTTCCATATAACCTTGAACGTCTTCTTGCGCCTCTGGTGAAAGTTTTTGAAAAGGGGCGATGTGTTCGTCGGGAACATAGCGGAAGGTAAAGTTAATTCTTCGTGTTTCAAAGTTAGTGATGTTGTTTAACGGAAAACTAGCGCCTAGTTTTTTATCCACGCGCTGGACGCGGTGAAAAAGATGTTTTTTAAATTTATCGCCACCAAAAATTTGCAGGGAACGGTCATCTAACCACTGCTGCAAAACCACGTCGGACTTAGACTCTGTGCCTTTGCTTGATACGAATTGAAACAAGGCTCTTTCGCCAAATGAAATGGAGGCTACGGGGCCTGGTTCGAAATCTTTGTGTTCTCCTACGCGAGCGCAATCTAAACGTTTGCCATCGGCTTGAATTTGATCGCCGTAATAATTAATCAAACAAGTATTCAGATGCCAGCCGCGTGGAATGTCGCGAGGTTCAAAGGACTCACGTACCAACGCTTCAATTTTTTGCACGAGATATTCTAAAACCGGCGGGTAGGGTTCAGCACTGACACAGCGATTTAAAAGTCCCTTAGGCGGATGATAGTAATTCAAGCAAGCAAATTGCCAATTCCCCAACCAGTAAACCGGACGTAAAAGCGGGCGCTGTTTTTGGTTCTCTGGCGGCGGATTATTTTTTGAATAGCGCATTTCCCAGATCGGGTACAAAGTCGTCAGATACTTTAAGATCTCTTCTTTTTCACGCGCAGAAATATAATCCTGCTGATAAACCAACCCCCGTGCAGGAGCCTTGGCCTGTTCGCCGCCCAGAGGGGCCGGCTTCGCTCTAAAAGAACCGTTTTTCGACTTAAACATAATGGTGTGGGTCTATCACAGAAAACAACCCCACACCAGCAGAAGGTACCTGGGTGGTTCTTGCTTTAAAATTGCGGCGGCTTTCCTAGACAGAAAGCTCCGCTTCAGATACAAGTAAGCCTTGGGAGGATGAAAAAATGACAACTCCAGTGAAGGCGACCGTAGGTCCTCAAGAGAAGCAAATGCTTCTGAACCAAATTCAATTTCTTAAGGGTAAGAAGATTCTTATCGTCGGTGACGTCGGTCTGGATGAATATGTTTTAGGACAAGTTCGTCGTATCAGCCCAGAGGCTCCAGTGCCAGTTTTAGAGGTTGAAGAAGAAGACATGCGCTTGGGTCTTGCTGCCAATGTGGCGCAAAACGTAGCAAGTCTTGGTGGTGAGGCCATGTTAGTTTCTGTCGTCGGTGACGATACAGGAGCTAATTTATTAAAAGATCTTTCCGCAAAAAATGGTGTGAGCTGGGAATACATGGTGGTCGACAAAGCTCGTCCGACCACGCGTAAAACTCGTATCATGGCCAAGCACCATCATCTGGTGCGTGTGGATCACGAGTTGCGCAAATATCTTTCCGCAGAAACAGAAGCGCGCGTGATTGCGGCGGTTGAAAAGAATGTTGATAAGGCCGACTGCGTGATTATCGAAGATTATGCTAAAGGTGTCGTTTCAAAAAACGTCGTCGAAAAAATTGCAGCGATTTGCAAAAAGCATAATAAAAAATTAATGGTTGATCCACACCGTGAAAACAATGGTGCTTTTTATGCTGGCGTTGATTTGATCAAGCCGAATTATGACGAAGCAGTTGTTTTGACGGGCATGAATTTCGATGATCTGCGCGACAACCCAAATAAAGTAGTCGAAGTAGGTCGCGCTTTGCAAAAAGTGACAGGCGCAAAAGAAGTCGTTTTAACACGCGGAAAAGATGGCATGACGATTTTTTCTGGCGATCAAATTACCGAAGTGCCGACCTATGCACGTAAAGTGTTTGATGTGACTGGCGCCGGCGACACTGTTATCGCGGCATTGGCGTTAGGTTTGGTTTCAGGACTTTCATTGGTGCACTCATGCATGTTTGCAAACTACGCGGCAGGCGTGGTTGTTGGCAAAGTCGGTTGCGTACCTTGTGAAATTCCAGAACTTAAAGAATACATTCAAACGGCGCACTAAATGCAAAAGGCAGAGCGTTCCTTCAAAGTGAATTCGCAGCTTTTACCCGCGGGATTTCCGCGGGAGTTTGATGCGCATATTTACTTTTCTGAAGACAACCGCTCTGTCGCACAAGTCTTGCATGAAGCAGCCATCCAAGAGTTCGCTGGCCAAAAAGTTTTTGTCGGCCAGATAATCCCAGAACCCATCGGTCCGCATCCGGTGCCGATGTTTGAAATCAATTTTCCTAAAGAGCTTTTTACAGACGTGGTTTTGTGGCTGCTGAAAGCCCGTGGCGATCTTTCCGTCTTAGTCCACGAGCTGACCGGGGATGACCTGTACGATCACACGCAGGCCGCCATGTGGCTGGGTGAAGCCGTAGCTTTAGATTTCGAGCGTTTTAAAAAGGGCTGAGTTTGTTTCCATTGTCCCGGTGTTTTTTTATGCCGTTTTTCCCTTATGGCGGAAAAGATAATGAAAACTATTTACCATCACAAAAGACATCACAACGAAGCCTAAACCACACAGCATCGCCTCTTTAATACTTAGTAGGTCGGTTAGTTTCCCGATAGATAAATGCATGAAAATCAGCATCAAAGAATCCGTCGCCATCATATACGATACGGCAGTGTCTAAGTCCTCGGGAAATTCAGAAGAAATCCACGTAATACACAGCGGATAAAATGGGGCGATCACAAATCCTGATCCAGCAAGGAACAGCGGATGAATGAAAACTCCGGCCAAAACAAAAAGCCCAGTTAAAAGCAAAGACGAAGACAATAAAAAGCGCGGTGATTTATTAAAGTGCACCAAGGCAAAAAGTAATCGACCTAGCATCATGCAAATAAAGAAGAGTGTCACATACAGGCTTGAAGCCTCCATGTCATAGTTCCAAATTTTTTGCATATAGAGCGCCAGACGTGAAGACACCATGATCTCTGCAGCAACCGCTAGACTTAACATCACAGCCAAAAAGAGCTGAGGATAAAAGTTCTTCTTTTTGTTGGCTTTGTGTTTTTCGACGGAAAATTCAGCCTTGGTGTGCAAAGACTTGTGACTGGCGTGCAAAGTGTAAATGATCAAAAACATCGGTGCTAAAGATCCGGCGACAAACGTCCAACGCCAGTTGCCAGTGAAGTGTTCCATGGCGGCGGCTAATAAAGGCGCTAACAAACTCGCCATGCCGTACATCGTATGCAAGCCGGATAGCATGCGCTGTTTACGTTCGGAACTGGAACCCATCGCAACCAAGATATTAGGTACAAGACCCAAGACGCCTAAGCTTAATCCAAACGTAAAACTAAAAAATAAAAATGCCGGAAAGTAAGTCGAGGCAGCCATGCCCCACATTGAAAGCATTAATCCCGTGGCACCACCACGCAAGACCGACAAACGATCATAACGGCGAAGTAAATAGCGACATGCATAGCTCGCAATAAAGCCCGAGATATTACTTAAAGCAAACATCAGCGAACCCGTCGAGTTGCTGACTTCAAATTGCTTCATGATCTCTGGGAACAAGGGCCCGCGAATATTATCGGAAAGACCAAAAACGAACAAACTTGCATAGGACAGAAAAATAAATGGCCAAATCATGGGGCCAATATAAAGACCCCGTCGCTGCAACACAAGGGCAACTAAATATGCATCGGGCGTATGGAAGAAAAGATCTGTCAAAAAAGAGGTCACCCCTATGAAGTTTTTGCCTCTCGGGCTGCTATTCGTGAAAGGAACTCTGGTTCACAGGCTTTAATTCTGTGAAATCCCTAGGAAAAGGGCAGGGCCTATGCTACAAAATCGCCTCACATATCCTTTAACCAAAGGGGCCTAAAAATGGTCCCAGCTGTAATAAGCAAGGCTGTCACAAGCCCAAGGAGCCCGAAGATGGAATTGAACAATGGCGCTGCTGCCGAAAGCACGTCCTCTGCCCCGTTAAACTATGCTGACGACAACGTCGCAAAACCCCTAGAAAACAAACCCGTTAATTTTTATTCTCTGACTTTAGAGGGTTTAAAAGAATACCTTAAAGGCAAAGGTAAAGAGCAATTCCGTGCTCAGCAAATTTTCAAATGGGTTTACGAACAACGTGTGACGGACCCAGAGCAAATGACTAATTTGTCCAAAGAGTTCCGCGCGGCTTTACCGTCGATTCTTAGCTTTGAGCTTCCCCCGGTTATCACGCACTTAAAATCTGTCGATGGCACCCAGAAATTACTTTTCGATATGGGCCAAGGCAACAGCGTTGAGGCCGTGGTGATTCCGTCAGAAGATCGCCTGACTTTGTGTATTTCTTCAGAGGTCGGTTGCAATATCGGTTGTAAGTTCTGCTTTACTGGTAAACAAAAACTAAAACGTCGTTTGCGTACAGAAGAAATCGTCGGGCAGTTCATGCAAGTGCATGATCGCTTAACCGATAGTCAGCGCATTACGAACATCGTGTTCATGGGAATGGGCGAACCCTTAGACAATCCAGAAGCGGTATTTAACACGATTGATGTGATCCATTCTCCGTGGGGTATTAATTTATCGCGCAAGAAGATCACGGTTTCTACATCAGGCATCGTGCCGGAAATGTGGCGTGTGGCGAAAGCCAAAGTGCGCATGGCGGTGAGCTTAAATGGTCCAACCGATGAGATCCGTACGCAAGTCATGCCGATCAATAAAAAATGGAATACGACAGAGCTTTTGAACGCGTGTAAGGCTTATTGCGATGAAACCGGCGATAAGGTGACGTTTGAATACGTTCTTTTAAAAGGTGTTACAGATCAAATCGAACATGCCCGTCAGTTGGTGAAGCTTGTTCGTGGTGTTCCTTGTAAGATCAATATCATTCCATTCAACGAACATCCGGGTTCAGGTTATGAACGTCCTTCTGACCAAGCGGTGGAAGACTTCCATACTGAGTTATTAAGACTTGGTGCCCATGTTCTTTTACGTCGTTCGATGGGTCGCGATATTTTCGCAGCTTGCGGTCAATTGACTAGCCAAGTTCCGAATAAACCAGCGACGATGGATATTTCTAATTCTAAACTTGCAGGTCTTCCGAAATACAAACGCGAAATGCTGCAAAATCTTGAACAACAAAAGCAGGAGCAATAATCATGTCAGAAATCTTAGTTGTCGGCAGTCTCGCTTACGATTCCATTAAAACTCCATCAGGAACAGCAGATCGTGCCCTGGGTGGTTCCGCAAATTACTTTTCTTTAGCGGCGTCGCTTTTCGCCAAAGTCCGCGTTGTCGGTGTGGTGGGTGAAGATTACGATCAGAAAGACTATGATCTTTTGCAAACTCGTGGTGTGGACTTAGCCGGTCTTTCAAAAGTGCCAGGTAAGACATTCCATTGGGAAGGTTCTTACGAAGGCGACATGAATGAAGCGAAAACTTTGAAAACAGAGTTGAACGTTTTTGAACACTTCAACCCACAATTGCCAGAACATTTTAAAGATTCTTCTTTTGTATTCTTGGCAAACATTGCTCCTGAATTGCAATTGCAAGTTTTGGAACAAGTGAAGTCACCAAAGTTCGTGGGCATGGATTCAATGAACTTGTGGCTGACGATCAAAAAAGACAAAGTGATCGAAGTACTTAAAAAAGTAGACCTTGTTTTGATCAACGAAGGTGAAGCAAAAATGCTGACCGGTGCGAACAATGCGATTTCTGCGGCACCAATGATCACGGAGATGGGGCCAAGTGCTGTTGTGATCAAACGTGGTGAGTACGGTTTTGCGATGTATACCAAAGCAGATGGGTACTTTATTTTACCAGCAATGCCGATCGCGACAGTGGTCGATCCGACGGGTGCAGGTGATACTTTTGCCGGTGGCTTCTTTGGTTATTTAGCTGCACAGAAGGAAGTTCCAACGACAACACACATGAAACAAGCTTGTATCATGGGATCCATGATGGCAAGCCACACGATTCAAGATTTCTCGGTGAAATCTTTGGCGAAAGTGACGTTAGGCGACTTGGATAAACGTTTGAACGAATACAAAAAGGTGATTACAATTTAGTTCCTATCCATAAGGAGGCTAGATGAAAAAGGCATTGGTAATTTTGATTTTAACCTTGTCAAATTCACTGAGTGCTTGGGCCTCTTTAGATTCAGTCGGGGTGTTTCATCGCCTCGATCGTGTTGTTGTCCTGATTAATGAAAACTCTAGTACTTCGCGCTTGTCACGAATGATGGATGCGATGGGCGCGGCAAGTTCACTGCAGATTTTAAGTGTCGACGGCAGCGTCAAAATTGAATGCGGAAGGAGTGCACAGGCGGCTTCTTGCACATTTCGATTTCTGCCGTCACAGTTCGTAAAAATTGGCGCGAAGAATTCAGCTGTAAATTTGTCTTCTGACGATTTACAGCTTTCTTTGGCTGCCGATTACGTGATGTATTTTGAAAGTTCCATGCAGGACAAATTCTCTTTTTCAATTCACGATAATCAAATTCAAATTGTGGCTCAAAAGAAACCTTAGCGATGCCTTTTAGGCGAGTGCAATTCACCTTTGTCCGACGAGGGTTCACTTGTTCTCATTCTGAACCGGACCTTTCACTAAATTTAACAGCAATTATGAGCGACGACATCATTCCATACCCACTAAGTGTTTAGAATAGTCATGTACACCTGGAGGGTTTATATGAAGTTAATTACGAAGGTTCTGGGGATTGTGATCGTTGCTGCAGCTGTTGCCTCATTGACTTCTACCCAAGTTGCTAAGTATGAGGTTCAAGTTTTAGGTCAAGATGATCTAGTTCTAAAAAGCCAAGCAATTTTAGATCAATTAGAGGGCGTGCGTGATTATGTCGCTGATCAAGGTGGTTTAGACGAATATATTCAACAAATGTCCCAAAAGTATTCTGCAGAAGGGGAGCTGCCAAAAGAGTCGCGCGCCAATGTTTTGAAGCGGGTTCCTATCTTTGCCGCGATGAAAGTTGGACAGGATCAATCGGTGCGCAGTGGATATAATTTCCGTGTTTTTTCGCCAGAACCCCGTCGAAAAGAAAATATGGCGACAGTTGATGAAGCCCAAATTTTTGCGCGCTTTGAAAGTGATCCTAATTTAAAAGAGCTCGTCTTTCGCTCTGATTCCTCTGTGACGGTGCATCGGCCGGTGCGTTTATCGCAGGCGCAAGGGTGCTTATTGTGTCATGGTCACCCTGATCAGAGTCCCTTCAAGAATGGTAAAGATATTCTTGGCCATAAGATGGAAAACTGGGCGGATGGCAAGCTTCATGGTGTCTTCAGTATTACTTCAAGCATGGATAAAACACTGGCTGCAAGTTCTGCTTCGGTCAGAAATATTGTGACCTTTGGACTATTAGGTTTAGTGGTGAGTGTGTTATTGGCGTGGTGGATTCTTAGAAAACCTCTTGGAAAGTTGCGTGAAGCCGTGGATTCAATAAAGGACTCGAGTGGGCAATTGGCAACAACAAGCCAGGGGATTTTGGGAGCTTCGCAAAATTTAAGTTCTGCCTCAACTCAGGCTGCGGCGGCGTTGGAAGAAACTTCGGCTTCTTTGGAAGAGCTTACGAGCATGGTAAAATTGAACTCTGAAAATGCTCTGAATGCGAAATCAATTTCAGAAAAAGCAACGGGAGTCGCCAAAGCAGGTGAAGATCAGGTGCGGACGCTGATTGATTCCATGAAAGATGTAGCCGATTCTGCGAAAAAGATTGAAGAGATAACAGGAGTCATCGACGACATTGCCTTTCAAACTAACTTATTGGCCTTGAATGCCTCTGTGGAAGCGGCGCGCGCGGGTGAACACGGTAAGGGTTTTGCGGTGGTTGCTGATGCCGTCAGAGCGTTGGCGCAAAAATCTGCGACTTCGGCTAAAGAGATATCAGTGTTGATTGGGCAAAGTGTTGAGCAAATTAAATCAAGTTATGATTTTGCTGTAAAAAGTGGCAAAACCTTACACACCATCGTGCAAGAATCGGAAAAGGTTTCAACGCTTAATGTGGAAATTGCAAATGCCAGTACTGAGCAGTCTGCGGGGATTGCCCAAATCGGCAAGGCCGTTCATGACCTCGATCAAGTGACTCAGGGTAACGCGGCTTCCTCGGAAGAGGCCGCTGCAGCCTCTGTGGAACTCACTAATCAATCTGAACAGTTAGATGATCTAGTTGAAGAGGTCAGAGCCGTTCTGAACGGGAAAACAGAGACCCCATAATCAGTGTCTCAGTTCGAGACGGGTTAGACTAAAAGCCGGCAAGATTCTGCCGGCTTTTTTATTTTTAAAGAGAATGCGGCGAAATGCCGATATTTCCAATAGATATGAGCAGAAAGAAAAAGAAATCCGCAGCTGCTGAAAACCTTATTGATTCCTTGATGGATGATCTTAAGGTTATTCAGGCCGACGCATCATACCATGTAGGTCATGAGCCGGTTGTCGTCGAGGCGTTACCGGCACTCGACGTGCAAGCTATTGAAGCGGTGTCTGCACCACCTGTGAATCCAGAGGGAAATCTGTGGGAAAGTCTGGAAAATGGCTTAGCCAACGAAATCGATTCGTCTGAATTTAATGGCGGAGCGGAAGAGGTGGCGATCAATGCTTCCGAATATGAAGTGCCAGAAGGTTTTGCAGATCTGAATCTTCAGTCTGTCGGAGAAAGTGCTTACGATGGACCTTCCCTAGAGGGGGGATATCAATCTTCGGATGATCTCGCGATAGAAAAGGTCGTGAATCTTGAAGTGAAGACGACTGAAAAGTCTTCTGCGCCACTTCAAGAAAATGTCGTGGTCGCCAATAGCAACGAAGAAAAAACTGTTTCTATTCAACAAGACCTTAGCAATCTTTCTTCTGTGACTTCTCCTTCGGTCAGTGACTCAGAAAAAACTTTGGCCGTTGAGGGTTTTGCCCGTACCCGTGCAAAAATAAAAAAATCAAACGATGTTGATGTAAAAATTAGTGTTGGCAGTTACCGCGGCAGCACCGCCGGGGGGCGCAATTCTGGCAATGTGATGACTTCGGTCGATGCGAGCTTAGCGCAAGCCGAAAACCTTAATATTGCCCAGCAGCGCATTTTAGAGTTGGAAAAAGAAGTCGAGCAGTTACGTGCAGAAAATGAAGAGCTGGCTTCCGCAGGTGATATCATCCGTTCTCGTGCTGATGAGCTGTCAGCGCACATGACTAAGGTCGAAAAAGAAAAGGCCGAGATTCAAGAGTCAGCGAAAAGCGAACTGTTGATCTTAAAAGGCAATCTGCAATACAAAGAAAACGAAGTGGCCAAAGCCCGAGTAAAGGTGGATGAGCTTGAGACTCGACTTAAATCCGACTTTAAAAAAATCCGGGTGCGCGAACGTGAACTGGAAAATCGTCTAGAGCTTTTGCGTGCGGAAAAATCAGCCCTGGTTCGGTCTAAAGATGAGTATATATTAGAACAGAAAAGAAAGATTGATCAGCTATCTCAGGAACTCGATAATTATCGAGAGAAATGCCTAGAGCTTAATAAAGCTCTGGAAGGCAACCAAGATCAGTTCAAGCGCACGGAAAGAGCGTTGCGTTTGGCATTGAGCAATTTGGAAGCCAAAGAGGAGAACACAGTTCCGTTGAAGAAAGCTGAGTAATATGGATTCCGCATCCCCGGCAGAAAGCAGCGAAGTCACTGAAGTCGCTGCCGCAAAGGTAGTACCGATCAAAAAAATCAAAGTCATTGTCAGCGATCTGCATTTGGGTAAAGGCCGTCTATTGGACAAAGGCGGTATCAATTCTCTTGAAGAATTCTATTATGGCGAAAAGCTTGTCGAGTTCATTCATTTTTATTCCACGGGCGTATATCGCGATTATGAGGTAGAGCTGATAATTAACGGCGACTTCCTCAATTTCTTGCAGTGCGATTATAAGGGCCATTTTCTTTCGGTCATCACGGAATCAGTCACTTTGGAAATTTTAAAAGAAGTTGTTAGTGGCCATGCCAACGTTTTTAAAGCGATGGCAGAGTTCGCCGCGAAACCTGGTAACTCGATCACCTATATCGTCGGCAATCATGATCAAGGCATGTTGTGGCCGGCATGTCGGGCTTATTTGAATCAAGCCGTGGGGAAACCCATTCGTTTTAAAAATATCGTTTACTTTTTCGATGGGGTTCATATCGAGCATGGCCACATGCATGAGGCGGCAAACCGCATGGATCCCAAAAAGTTTTTCCTAAAGAAAGATCTTGTAGAGCCAATTTTAAACTTACCCTTTGGGTCACATTTCTTTTTAGAAGTTGTCTTAAAGATTAAGCAACATTATCCCCATGTCGATAAAATTCGCCCCTTCGGTAAGATGGTACGTTGGGCTTTAGTGAACGAAACTGGTACGATGGTGCGAGCTTTTTTTATGGCGATGGGCTATTTCATTAAGAGTGCTTTCGTAAAGGACCCGCGCCGCCATTGGCCGCTAAAGCGAATCATCCAGGTGATTGCGGAAAGTGCCATTTTTCCGGATTTAAGTGAGTCAGCGCGTAAAGTTTTAAACGACGAGCGGGTACATACGGTGGTCTTTGGACACACCCATGTCTATCAGTATCGCCAGTGGTCTGAAGATAAAGAATATTTTAATACAGGAACATGGACTGAGCTGACTTCTTTAGATATTGTGTCTTTAGGAAAGATCACGAAGTTGACCTACGTTTTAATTGAGTACCCCGAAGATGGAGGACGCCCACGTGGCCGTCTTAAAGAATGGAAAGGGTACCATCGAATCGAAGAGGACGTCGCGATCTCTTAATTAAGGATTAGCGATGTTAGAAGTTACCCATGCAGCCCATTCTTTAAATCCCGCGACACTCCAGCAGTGCCAGGACTCTTTGCGCACCTTTTTAGAGCGTAAAGACATCGGCTTTCCCCACTTAGTGCAAAGAATTCCACTGTGGGACCAGTCCTACAAAGAAGGTCAATCCTTTTACCGAAAATTTAAAAGGATCGTGATTGTGGGCTTGGGCGGAAGTTCTTTAGGCACACGTGTTATCGCCGAAGTATTTCGCGCCCGGCAAATTTTTTTCTTGGACAATATTGATGCTCTAGAGTTTGAGACTCTCATAGAGCAATTAGGTGATCTACGAGAAGTGGGTTGGGTTTTTATTTCGAAAAGTGGCACGACAATAGAATCCCTGTGTTCCTTAGATTTCCTAGAGCAAATTTTTAGTTCCGAAGGCCTTTCCCTGGCAGCACAAAGCCTAGTTATTTCTGAAAATAAACAGAACTCTTTAGTAAAGTGGGCTGAATTTCATAAGGTTCCGCAGTGTGAAATTCCCGCGGATGTCGGAGGACGTTTTTCAGTTTTGTCTCCGGTGGGTATGATGCCGGCAGCATTTTTAGGTTTGGATTTAGAAAAGTTTCGCGTTGGTGCCGCTTCAGCAATTCTGGATCAAGACCTTGTAGCGCAAGTGATGGCCCAAGCGGCCCAAAGCTTTCAGCGTGGCGAGTGGATTACTTTGTTGTGGGCATACAGCTCAAGCCTTAAATCTTTTGGCGGCTGGTTTCAGCAACTGTGGGCTGAGTCTCTGGCGAAAACAACGGACCGCCAGGGCAAGGTGGCACCGCGTGTAAGCACGCCGATGGCGGCAGTCGGAGCCTGTGATCAGCACTCGATTTTACAGCAGGTGATGGAAGGCGCGCGCGACAAGTTCGTGGTGTTTCTGCGCGTCGAAGAGTCCGAAGCCGGATCTCAACGTTTGCAAAAAAATCAGTTCAACGAAACCAAAGAACTCGTCGGACGCACCATGGGCGAACTTTTGAAGTTTGAAGCTTTGGCGACCCAAGAAGCCTTGACCCAGAATGGGGTGTCGACCCTGACCCTCAAGACTAAAGTCTTAGATGAACAAACTCTGGGCTACTTATTTATGTTTTGGCAGCTTGTTGTTGCGGGCTTAGGTGAATATTTACAGATTGATGCCTTCAACCAGCCGGGTGTAGAGCTAGGCAAGAGACTAGCGAAAGATAAATTGCAGAAAGCCTGATTGTCAGCAGTTGCTTTGGCGATTTATAATTTCGTTTATGGCTCAAAACGACGACTCTTCAAATGATCATTTAGAAAAAACCAGCATCGTGGCTAGCGACACTTTTCGCGGACGCTTGCGTGAAGCGGACGAAGTTCCGCCGGCAATTGTGGTCTTAATCGGGCCTCCGGGTTATGTAGGTAAACAGTATCCCATTACTGGAAGTGACATCGTGATTGGTCGCTCGGTTGAAAGCCAAGTGTACATCGACGACAAAAGCATCAGTCGTTCGCATGCAAAATTCGCCGTGAATGGCAGTGAAGTGTCGGTGATTGATTTGGGGTCGACCAATAAAACGATTGTTAATGGGCAGACCATTCCGGCCTTGGCATCCTGTCTTTTAAAAAATAACGATCAAATTAAAACCGGCAATATCATTTTCAAATTCCTGGAAAAAGGGAATATTGAATCAATGACGAATGCGACGATGTATGAACGCGCGCAAAAGGATGCTTTGACGGGTGCGCACTCTAAGGGGGCGTTGCTAGAAAAAGGCCCCGAGGCGATGAAGCGTGCGGAAGTGTTGAACGAAGCGCTAAGCTTAGTGACCTTTGACATCGATCACTTTAAGAAAGTAAACGACACTTACGGCCATCCCGGTGGCGATTATGTCTTAAAAGAGCTGTGTCGTATCGTTATCACAAAATTAATTCGCTCTAATGACTTCTTCGCGCGCTACGGTGGGGAAGAATTTGTATTATTGTTGTCAGGTTCTCCATCCAAAACTGCGGTCGAGGTGGGCGAGCGTATTCGACAAACCATTGAGGCACACGAGTTTGTTTTTGAGGGAAAAAAAGTGCCTGTGACAATTTCAGTCGGGGTGGCCACGAAGCTGCCGACGGAAACTGAATGGTCGCAAATTTACGACCGCGCCGACAAGGCCTTGTATCAATCCAAACAAGGCGGTCGCAATAAAGTCACGGTCGCGGGTTAAATGACTTTTTTAGGCGATTACATGCAGTCGCCGTTACAGTTGTAATACATGTTATAGGGTTGCGCATAATAGCAAGAGGCGTGATAAATATCATCACCCGTGCCGTTGATGCCATCGGCGCCATTATTTTGGAAGCTGCTGCTGCAGACAGAGCCCGTTTGATAATAAGGTGCGCCCGGGAAAGTACACCAAGCACCGCTTTCCGAAATCGGGCCACTTGAGCCGCCATCACAGCCAGTATAGTATCCGGTGCCACAATAGGCGCCATAGCTTGCGTTACAAGTAGTTGTGCATGCGGTGTTACTATAGGAAGCATTTCCAGCCAGGGTGCCATTGCTGCAAGTGCGGGTCGTTGCATAAGACGCACATCCTCCGGGAAGTTGTGCCGAGGTGTAAAGATATCCCGTGCGCGTGCTGCCGTGGGTGAGATTTCCCCACGGAGTACCGGTACAACCGTTTGAACACGAAGTTGCAGAGTAAGAACCGCTGAATGTGCCATTCGTGCATGTTCTTGTTTCGGCAGCTGCAGCACATGAAGAAGCCGGAGTGGCAGACGAGTATGCTGTGTTCGAGTAGCCACTGATGACGTTGCCCCAAGGAGTTCCCGTGCAACCACTGGTGCACGTAGTGTTCGTGAAGCTTCCGCTCATTACTCCATTCGTGCATGTTCGAGTTTGGCTGACCGAGCCGCAAGAGGCTGCCGGTAAGGCACTAGAATACGCAGTTGAAGAAAAGCCGCTAGCGACATCACCCCAAATAGTACCCGCACAACCTTCGGCGCAGGTGGCATTGGTGTAGGTCCCTGATAACGTGCCGTCATCACAGTTGCGGGTTTCGCTCAAAGACGCACAAGAACTGCTCGGCAGCGGGTTGCTTTGCGCGAACGCTGTGACGGAGGCGCCGTGGTTGATCGTGCCTAAGGAGCCGCCGTTACAAGTATAGGCGGCTCGAGTTGAAATCACCCAATTTGACGAAGTAGTGACTCCCAATGTGACCGTGGATAAAACGCCCGTTGAAAAAGACAGAGCGGAATTGCGGCGAATGGCAATCGTGTCGCCGGGCATGAAGCCTGCCACGGAAGTTCCACCCCAGGCCCCATTGCGAGCGATATCCGTGCAGTCTGAGCAAGTCGCGGTCAAAGGACCATCGAAGCCGGTCACGGTCAAGGCATTGGATTCTGTTAAAGTATTTGGGTCGGCATTGTTAATATTCGTAAACACCAAGGCTCCCGGAGAATTATCCGAGCAACTTGTGCCGTTCGGAATGTAACCTACGTCACACGTCAGTACAGAGGCGATCGGACAATTGTTTGAGCCCCCGCCAGAGCCCGCGTAAATGACCGAGGTCGCAGCACTGGGTAAGTTTGTGCAAAGGTATTTACTGTTATCACGGTAAGGTGAATAGGCGCCCGTGCCCACCAGCACAGGTATTGTGCCGTCGTTGCTGTCGTCATCAAAATAGTCTGTTCCCGCAAGGCAGTCCGCAAGGCTGTCAGCTCCTGGACCAGAGCCCGCAGTGAAAGAGTTTGTGGGGCAGACAGAGCGCAGGTTGGAAGCTGCGGCTGAGTAATAGTCAGCGTCTGCAGGATCACAAGTCCCGTCTTCACAGGCATAGTAACCAGCATCACCCAAACAATCATTTAGCGAAGTTGATCCCGTCGCCAAAGTGGTTGAGTGTAAAGGGCAGGCGGTCGGATTTATGCCACCGGGTGCAGAGTTGTAGCTTCCAATCGGGGTGACCGAGCAGGAGGTGTTAAAACTTGGTAACGACTGGTAAGTGCCCAAAGGACAGACTTGGCAATTCCCGCCATCTAAGTATTCACCGGCAGCACATTTTGCATCAAATGTTTGCGTAGCACTGACGGACCAATTGCCGGCGGCGTCGCGCTCTTGCACATAGAGTGTATGAGAACCAAAAGGTAAATCAAACAAAGGCGTATGTGTCAGAGCAGAAGTCTCTGTCGTGCCTGAACTCATATCCGCATCATTCAGCTTGAAACGATACGTCCCATTGCCTCCGCCACCAGAAGTCCATGACCAAGTAGGCTTGCGACCAGCTTCTCCATCAGCTCCCATGATGGGCGCTAAAGGTGCTGTCATGTCAACGGTCCATGTATAAGGTGAGGTCGCAACGTTTCCAGCAACATCGGTTGCTTGCACGGTGAAGGTGTGCGCACCGTCGGCTAAGGGACCGGAAATCAGATAAGGACTTGTGCACGGGGAAAATCCTCCGGCATCGAGTTGGCATTCAATACTTTGCACGCCCGAGGCGCCATCTAAAACCGTAAATGAAAATGTCGCAGAATTTTGGTTCACCAAAGTTTGTGGTGTCAAAGTCCATGCGATTATTGGAGCGGCTAAATCAACGCGAAATTGTTCAACGGAAATTGCCGAAAGATTTCCTGCATGGTCTTGGGCTTGAATTTGAAAGAAGTGTTCGCCGGATGTAAGCCCCGTCAAGGCATGGGCTGTGAAAGAATCACAAGGCAACCAAGTCGCATTTTGTAAGCGGCATTTTACATCGCGAATACCGTCGTTGTCGGAACAGCTGAACGTAAAATTAGCCGTCGTCGTATTGATCCAATCAATGTCTGGTGAGGTGATTGAACACGTCGGCACCAGAATGTCAGCGTCCACAGTCCAAGCATGAGTGACTTGGGCGCTGTTGCCGGCAACATCACTTTGCATGACTCTGAAGTTGTGATTGCCTACGGATAAGTCATTAACAGTGATACCTGAGTTGCAATTTGTAAATGCAGCTCCATCTAAAGAACATTTTGCCGTGCTGACCAAAGGAGCCCCGACACCTGCAGACGCAGTCCAGGTGAAGGTTGCATAGTTGGCCTTTGTCGTATTCGCAGGGACCGTAGCAAAGGCCAAGGTCGGCGGAGTCAGGTCGACTTTGAATTGGAACCAAAGGGGCGTGACCGAAAAATTACCAGCAGCATCCTGACTGCGCACTCGTGTTTTATAATACTCATCGTTAACTAAAGCCTGCGCGCAATGCTCGGACTCAAAGACAATTTCCTCGGTATTTGCGACCAGGATAGGATCACAAACGATCGTCGTTTCGTCTGTTCCATAAACACCGATTTCAACTTTTTCGTGATCGGCCACGCGCGCCCAATGTACGGTCGGATAAGAACCACCTAACCACTCGTCGATGTTGTTTTCATTTTCTGAAGTCACCCCTGCGACAAAAGGGGCGCTTACCGGCGGAACCGTGTCGGCCAATACACGTAAAGAGCGAATGTCTGAATACTGATATTTTGAATGAGGATTCACCGAGCGAAACTCAAAAAGATATTGCGTCGGAGGATTTCCTGTCAAAGGCGCGCTAGTGAGGCTCCAAGTATTGTTGGTGCATGTAAGGTCGGCCCACGCAGCATTATCAACACGATATTGAAGGCCCGTAATGCGTTCGGCAATGCAAGTTCCCGCGATCGTCGGTGTTGATTCATTCGTCGCGAAATCCACACCTCCCCGAGTTGTGATTACCGGAACGGGAATTTGCGGACGTTCAAAGTCCATCGTGTAAGAAGTTGGTTTACCGGGCCCACTATCTAAAACGGCCGTAATTTTAAATTCGATCGGGCCAGAGTAATTGGGATCAAGCAGGGAATACTGAAGGATGATGTTGTTATCCTTCTGATCACAATAGGCAACGACGTCACCGGCCACGAGAGCGTTGTTGGCAGAAACTCGAATATTTTGGGCTTTACCATCGATTGAAACATCCAGAGCCGTGGCTTTATCAGGGCATTTCCCGTCCAGTTTTACGATGACCGAAGTGGGGCTGGTTTCAAAAATTTCATGACCGTTAATTTCGACCGAATTAAGACTCGCAATATTTGCGACAAGACCACAGCCAGGCGACGACGCCACAATAGCAGCGACAAGGGTGAAGTTTACAGGGCCTTTGTGGCGCCCAAGAAAGTGCAAGAAAGGGGTCAAGATCTCCACACTTACTTATCGGCCACACAGGCAAAAATCTAAAACTTAGAAACTTTGGGGGCCGAAAGTAGACATAAGAATCCCTTATGGCATTTATAACAAAATAATAAATTATTAAGAAATTTCATATATTTAGAGCCATTTTGACCTCGAATTCTCGGCATCATCGTTGCATTTAGGAAACACTGTAGGCACCGCGGGTTTGGGGGCGAATTTACCGGGGGCTGAGGGGGGCGAAATGGCCTTTCAGGGAAAAAAATTCATGGACGTTAACCGATTTAGACAGAAACGAGTCTTAAGATGGAGAGAGATCTAATAGTGACGGATCTTGAACTGGTTGAAAAAGTGAAAGCTGGAGACAGAAAGGCTTTTTCCGAACTCGTGAAACGACATCAAAGAAGTGTGCTGCGCTTGAGTTTGAGGTTTGTGAAGGATATGGGAGCCGCGGAGGATGTAACGCAAGATGCGTTCATCAAAGCTTACGAAAAGTTGAACTCTTTCGAAGGAAGAGCTTCTTTTAAAAGCTGGTTGTTCCAAATTGCAGTCAACACTGCGAGGAACAAAATCCGCGAGTCGAAACGTGACACCGTCGATATAGATGATGTGCAGTTGGCCGTGGGAGCGGAAGCTGAAAAAACACTCGTTCATTCGGCGGTGGCAAATATCCTGAATACGGAAGTCGAAAAGCTGCCGTTCAAGCAGAAGACAGCTTTGGTACTTCGTGTTTATGAAGACTTAAGTTTTAACGAGATTGCAGATATTATGGAGTGTCCGTATGACACTGCCAAGGCAAACTACCGACATGCCCTTTTAAAACTTCGTCAAACTTTTGAGCAACAAAAGGAGCTCAAAGACTGGAGCGAAGAGGTCGGTGGCTTTTTTATGGAAATGAATCAACGTTTTGCGGAAGCAGAAGGGTAATATTCAATGGACCGTATGGAACCCATGGAGCGCATGGATAAGATGCGCAAAGGCTTAAAAGCCAACGACGAAGCTGAACTGCCCATGAACGACGACTTTTTTGATCGCTTGCATGATAAAATCATGTCGGAGGTTGAAAAGGTCGAGATCGCTCCGCCGCCTCGATTGATGACGCCGCGAAATCTTTTGCGCGCGAACTTCCGAGGTTGGCTTTATCCCACGGGCGGCCTGATGTCACTATTCTTGTTCTCATTCATGCTGATGAGCCAAGTGTCAAAAGTAAACCAGTCGATGGTGCGTGTGGGTCTTTTAAGTGACGGTCACGAACGTATAGTTGCCGAAGCACTTTTGTCCCCAGGCGATTTATCCCAGACTTTAATCAGCACTCAGAGCGATTCTGACTTTTTTATGGACGTAGCTGGCGAATCATTCGAAAATTTATCTGTAGCAAAATTCAACAAAATCATGGGTGAAAGCGAACGCTAGTCACCCAGTGGGTGAGCAGCGTGCGTTTACGACTTTTACTTTCTATCTTTCTTATGGGACTGGGGTTCACTGTGAACTCCATCGCCATTGCCGCAGAAAAACGCAATCAACTGGAAGAACTTCTGATCTGGAAACTAAGTGATGAACTTAAGCTTTCGCCTGCGGAAGAAAAAAAGTTCACGGACATCGTGCGCCAGTTGAATACCAAAAAAGCAGAACTCAATCAGTCGCTGCAAACTTCAGTGGAAAAATTAGGCAAAGCTAAAAGCCTTAAAGAAAAAGACGAAGAACTTACGCGCTATCGTAAAGTGGTGCAAAGTTTTGGTCGCTTGGGTGAAGAAGAGTTCGACAAACTAAAACCCGTCTTGGGCAGCGAGCGTTTGGCGCAATATTTAGTGATCAAACAAGATCTCGCCAATCGCATTAAAACGATGCTGGTAAATCCGGAAAATCAAAAGGGCGGTAAAGCACTTCCCCAGCCCAAGTTGATCGAAGAGAAATAATTCCTATAGTGTTCTTGATAAGAGAATATCAACAGATCTTTTAACAATGCCCATGACCTGCTCTTTGTACATGCCGGTCAGTTTGTCTGGCGCGATCTGTTGCGAGTCTTGGCAGTTCTTGCCAGTTTTAATCAATGCTTCAGCCGGAGTGATAATCGCGCTGGTTTCAACAGTCTTCGTTTTTACATTCCAAATTTCAGCTTTGATCAATGAGTAAATTTCTAAATCACCTTGCGCTGTAAAAGGCGAGCGGCATAATAAGCCAAAGCCCGGTTTGTATTGTGGGAAGTTTTCATGCGACATGGGATGCATGATAAAGACAAACTGCGCCCCTTGCTGTTCGGCTTGCGTTAAAATGTACTGTTGCAATTCTTGGTAACGGTTGCCCAAGTAAAAGTCTTTCAGGCTTTGTGCCTGGTTTTTTGCCTCTTGAACTTTTTTATCATCGAGCTTCACAGAGAAAGTTTTTTTATTCATGCGCTCAAATTCTGAACGCACGTCCTTAACCAGTGTTTGGCCGATCGACCACTTACTAATATCCGCAGAGAAATCTTGGTTGTTCAGAATAGTGGTGCCGATATAGCGGACTGGCAGTTGGTCATCGAAGATGGCGACAACGCCGATGTTGTCCATAGTGACCATTTTATTTTTGTCGATAGACTTGCTAGCACAGCCAAGAAATAGCAAAGAGGTGAGGATGACGGCGAAAAGTGATTTCATAGAAGTATCTCCTCTTTGCAAGATACTCATTTTTATAGATCTTGTCTAGGCGACCTCGCCCATCAAAGGCTGGCCTTTTCAGAAGTTGGAGCTGTATATCGGTTAATTGGCGACGGAGCGATTTTGTAAGTCAGCAATGAGTTGCTTTAAAGAAACTGCGGGATCTTTTGCAGATTCTAAAGATTTGCACTGTTCGATAAAGCGCGCATAGTCCTGGTCTAGTAAAGTGTAAAGACTTTCAAAGTCTTGTAGGTCCTGCATATAGGTTTTGTAAACTAAAAGACGGGCATTATTAAGTTTATACTCTGGAAACTTTTTGTAGGTCACTGTCTGCAGTTGCGGCTGCAAGTGCCTAATGAAGTTCTTTTGAATCTGCGCAATGCGTTCTATGCGGCGCTCTTCGTTGCGCTCTGCTGCGGGCAATTCTTTGTACCAAGTTTCAAGTTCGCGCAGTTCGGCAGAGATAAACGTCGAAAAAAGTTTGTTGTCTTCGTTCTCTTTTTTGATAAGTGCCAGGGTCGCAGAAGCCGGACCTTCTTTTTTAAGGTAAAACTGCTCGGCCCCTTTATTGCCTAAGAACGTCGCCAAACGCTCGTTAAAGTCAGCAGAGCTTTTTATGTACAAAGTCGCATGCACTGTTTCGTGAATGATCGTATTTACTAAGTCGTAGTCATCGTATCTCAGCATCGAACTTAAGATTGGATCGTTAAACCATCCCAAGGTGCTATAAGCTGAAACGCCACGCATATAGGTGTCGAGTCCTTCTTCCTGCAGACCTTTTTCTTCCTCAACAGCATCGCTTTCGTTGAAGTAGCCTTTGTAGGGCATCTTCCCCATAAAGGGATAAGACCACTGATGTTGTTTTAGTTCCCACTTGGCCGCTGCGCTGACGACGTAAGTAACATAAGGGCGCCCCAGTTCAACGTAGGAGGTATAGTTCTTGGTGTTTTTTAAATGCAAGGTCTGTTCGCCAAAGGTGCGAGCTTCCTGCGCGAGTTTTAGCTTATTCTTTTTGTCTTCGCTTATGATCGGATCTTGCAATATTTTTTCAACAGGCACGCGGCTGCTTAAAAGTTGCATCTGGCCGTAACCAGACTTCATCAGATAGCCCATTTGACAGCCGCTTAAAATTAGCAGACCAGCACATAGATTGAAGGCTGCAAAATATTTTTTTATAATGACCACGTGACGCCAGCACGAATTGAGGAGTCATCAGTTTGCAGGCCTCCACCAATAGGAGTCTTCCACACGTCATAGCTTAGTTTAATGCCAAACGTTTCAGTCATTTGAATTTTTAAGCCCGCACCGTAACTTGGAATGCCTGCAGTTTCTGGTTCGATCGTAAAGGTGTTTTGTCCTTCGATCTTAACTTCTTGGTAACGACTGATTTGGGCGACACCGGCTTTGATGTAAGGTTGCAAAAGGGACTTGCGATCAGCGAAAGTCAAAACCAGATCTGCACCCATGATTTGGGATTTCTGAGTGGTGTTACGTTGCGCATCTGAGGCGCTGGCTTTTTCTTTACGCAAACCTTTTGCATCCGTATAAGAAAGTTCTAAAGCGAGGCGCTCTAAGAAGTACAACGACATAGAGCCCGTGATGGATTCAGAATCGAAAGAGTTGTTTTCGTCGAAGGTGGTGGTTTTCCTGCCGTAAGAAAGTCCCAGCTCTGTGTAAAGAGCATGGCTTGAAAGCGCGGCGAAAGTGATGGCGAAAAAAGGCAGTAATAAAAAGATCTTTTTCATATCCTCTAAGCTTACCAAGGCTCTGTGGTGAGTAACATGAAATCTGCCATTCTCTGGACTAAAGGACTCTTTTACGCTACAACTTAGGTATGGCAAACAAACTTAAATGCGGTCTTCCCAGCGACGAACAAGAACTGAGAAACCTTCTGACTCCTGAACAGTATAAAATCATGGTGGAAAGTGGCACCGAACGGCCTTTTCACAATGCGTACTGGGATCATCATGAAGAGGGCATTTATGTGGATGCTATTTCTGGGGAACCGTTATTTTCTAGTGCTGATAAATTTGACTCTGGCACTGGCTGGCCTAGTTTTACCAAACCGTTAAACGCTAATGCCGTTAAAGAAATTGTCGATCGATCTCACGGGATGATTCGCACTGAAGTGCGATCGCAGATTTCAAATTCACACTTGGGGCACGTGTTTGACGATGGTCCGGCACCCACGGGCTTACGCTATTGTATTAACTCGGCGGCGTTAAAATTTATTCCCAAAAAATCTTAGTTGCGATTGACGATGGTCGGTGGACTGAAGTTCACCGTAAAGCCAAATTTGATATGGATATAGCCGTCCTCTTGGATCATTTCTTTGGGCGGATTCGGAAACACGCGGGCATCTTTAAAAGCGTTCACACCAGCTAAGTCAAAAGCCGGCACGCCGGATTCCTTCATGATCAATGCCTTTTGCAAATAACCCTTTTTATCTAAAAGAAACTCGACATGGGTGACCCAGTGGCGATTGCCTAATTGAGCCAGAGTAGGGCGGTCAAAGTTTGCTAAGGCTTGCTCCACACGAGTTTCCCAACGATAGCGAATCAGCTCTTCCAGGCGCGCATAAAAAGTATAGTACAAATAGCGATCCGTATTTAAAGCGGTGAACGATCCCACCTTCACATCACGCGGCAAGGCTTCGCCCACCGTAGAACCGCCTTGTGAGGCGCGATTCATCTCTTGCAGCTCGCGGGAAATATCAACTCGCTGATAGCCTTCTTTGTCTAGGACGTCGGATTGATTTTTTTGTTGAGCTTTGTTTTGCGCCTGAGTTGGTGGTGCCTTCGTGGCAGGTCCTTGCCCGGGGCGATTGGCTGTCATACCAGTCTGTGCCGCTTGCGTTTCTTCACGCACACGCTGTTTTTGTTCGGATAAAAAACGCGCAAGAGTTTCGTCCTCGGGCATCTTAATTTTTTCAGGAACCACCGTCTGGCGCACGATGGTTTGTTTGTTCGGAGTCAGAGCGTCGAGAATCGCACCTTCTGGATCTAAGGAAACTTCAATCACCTCAGGTGGTTTATGTTCAAAGAGCGGCGCCAACCAAACCACGCCGCCAAAGAAACTCAAATGCAGCATTAGGCTGAATAAGAGAGCAAGAGCGATGTATATGCGGTGGCGTTTATGCATTGATTAAAGTCCTCCTAGGACTTCAGTGTCTCACTTTAGAACGAAACTAGACGTTTGGGCAAGATGGCTAAAGTTGAAACGTTTTCTGCCGATAAGAATCAAAGCTCATAGGGGGAAAAATGGGGAAAGTGCTCGATATCACGCCGCGCCTAAAATCGCAAAATTCTGTGAATAATAAGCCAGTTAAGGCCAAAGCCGAAATTCATGATATCACCCAAGCTCGTCAGGATATTTTAAGTCGCGATCGTCGCGATGTAAAAAGAACAATTTTGACTGAATTCGTGGGCGCTTTTGTCGTTCTTCCAGAAAAAGGACTTCTGAAAGTGGCGCTGTACGATATCTCCGAAAACGGGGTCGCATTTGATTTGGAAATGCTCGATGGTGCTTACCAAACAGGCGAAGAAGTTGCTATGCGTGTGTACCTAAATCATTCGACATATTTTCCGTTCACAGTCCGCATTTCTAACGGTCGGACGATTGAAGATGAAGGAGTTGTTCGTCACGGGGCGAACTTCGTCAAAGGAACAGTGAATGATGTCGCACTTCATCATTTTGTGAAGTTCATTGAGAATGTCAGTGCCAGTCTGAAAACAGACTCTGGCGACGTGCTCGTTTCACATATCTCTTAAATTCAAATTCTCGACGGCCTTTTCCGTGGACTTTGGTCCTGCAATTTGTTGCAATTTAGCTGTGGTACATCTGCAGCGGATGCAGGTGGCAGGTACTAAAATACACGGAGGGCTGTTTGAGTAAATCTAAGCGCAGAAAAATTGTAGTTGATACCAATGTGATCCTTTTCGATTCTCAGGCTATCTTGCGTTTTGGCGAGTCCGACGTTCATATTCCTATTTCAGTGATCGAAGAAATCGATAAGTTTAAAAGAGACCAAGGCGAAAATGGTCGTAATGCGCGTCAGTTCAGCCGTTTTATCGACGTGCTTCGTGCCAAAGGTTCCTTGGCCAGTGGCGTACAAATCGAAAACTCAGAAACGATGGTTTACATCAACACCGATCTGATGCTGGCGGGAATGCCTTCAGAGCTGGACCAGCAAAAAGCTGACAATCGTATCTTGAATACGGCGTTGGCTTTGCAAAAACAACATCCTCGTTACAAAGTTGAGTTGATTTCTAAAGACATCAACTTGCGTATTAAAGCCGATGTTTATGGCGTCATCGCTAAAGACTATGAAACAAATGACATCAATCGCGATGACCTTTACGAAGGCTATCAAGAGATCATGGTCACGTCAGAGCAGATTGACGTTTTTTACAAAGAAAAACGTTTCGTTACAGACATCAAACTTTACGCCAACCAATACGTGATCATGAAAGATTCGGGCAATCCAAACCATTCAGCCATCGGTCGCTATAGCTTTGCAGAAAAAGCCATCGTGCCTTTGGTAAATGCGGCAGATTCAATCTGGGGCATCCATGCACGTAACGTTGAACAAGCGTTTGCGATGGATTGTTTATTGAATGATGAGATCATGTTCATTTCATTAGTTGGCAAAGCCGGGACCGGTAAAACTTTGCTAGCAATTGCTGCGGGTTTACATAAAACATTGGATAAAGGACAATTCCAACGTCTGTTGGTATCTCGTCCGATTTTCCCAATGGGTCGTGATATTGGTTACCTTCCTGGTGACATTGAACAAAAGTTAAATCCGTGGATGCAGCCTATCTTCGATAACGTCGAGTTTTTAATGGGTGCGGACAAGAAAGCGGCGGGTCGCGCGCAAGAACTGATCAATCAGGGAATGCTTAATATTGAGCCTTTGACGTACATCCGTGGACGCAGCATTCCTAAGCAATACTTGATCGTGGACGAAGCGCAAAACTTGACTCCGCATGAAATCAAGACGATCGTTACTCGCGCAGGACAGGGGACAAAAGTCGTTTTGACTGGAGACGTATATCAGATCGACAACCCCTACGTAGATTCTGCGAACAGCGGTCTTACTTATGCAGCAGAGCGATTCAAAGGGCACCCGATTGCAGCCCATGTCACTCTGACAAAAGGTGAAAGATCTGAGCTTGCCGAGTTGGCAGCGAATATCATGTAGGAGTTTTTTAATGAGCCTTGAAAAAGTAATTGATGTCGGTTTTACAGCATCTTTCACAACCAAAGTGACAGATAAAATGGTGCAACAATTTGCGGAGCTTTCCGGCGATCGCAATCCCATTCACTTAGATGATGAGTACGCTGGGAAAAGCCGTTTCAAACGCCGTATCGCTCACGGCATGATCGTCGGGGGCTTGATTTCTCGAGCCCTCGTTGATGGCATTGGCTTAGGAGGTATTTACCTGGGCCAGTCTTTGAAGTTCGTAAACCCTGTCTTTATTGACGACAACGTGACGGTCACTATCAAGATCACGGGATTGCGCAAAGAAAAGGGTATTGCGACGGTTGAAACGAATGCTTACAAAGAGAATGGTGATATCGTTGTTAAAGGCGAAGCCGTCATCATGATGGCGAACTCTGTTTAACAATCAGCGATGTCGACCGTTTTCCATCTCGTTTACATCAGTCAGGCCGTCACGGATATCAGTTATACGGATATCCGCGCTATTTTAGAGGTCTCTCGTTGCAGAAATCTGGAAGATGAGATCACAGGCGTGTTGATTTTTCGGGACGGTTATTTTCTGCAGCTCTTAGAGGGCGACGAAAAAAAAGTGCGCGCGACTCTCGGGCGCATTTTGCAGGACGAAAGAAATTATTCTTTACGTTTGTTGATTGAAACGTTGGGGCCAGAGCGTCTTT
The DNA here is from genome assembly GCA_013360185.1 of Bdellovibrio sp. Taxonomy (GTDB): domain Bacteria; phylum Bdellovibrionota; class Bdellovibrionia; order Bdellovibrionales; family Bdellovibrionaceae; genus Bdellovibrio. The sequence continues at coordinate 3,869 of JABWCO010000026.1, read as the reverse complement.
TTAAAGATTGGACCATGGCTTTTTACGACGCTGATATTTCTAGCAATGAGACTCAGGATCTTATCACCCTATTCGATGCTTGCCTGGATGGCGGAGATCATAAAAGATCGTTGATTATGCCGATGTTGCGCCAGTTCCGCGCTTCTGCTCCGGAATTAAAATAACACAGCTTTGAGGGAGGTTTTATGTCAGGTTTTTTTGTGAAATTGATTTCTCCGAATAATTTAAATCAGAAATACGATGCGATCGCACTGACGCTTTTACGTGCTTTTATCGGCCTGTGTATGGCTTTTTCCCATGGGCTAGGGAAAATTCCTCCCAATGAGATGTTAATTGGCGGCGTGCAGGGACTAGGCTTCCCGATGCCAGAGCTTTTTGCCTGGGCGGCGGGGCTTGCAGAATTTGCAGGAGGCCTATTGTTAGCCTTGGGTTTGTTAACTCGTCCTGCGGCTGCATTTGTGGTCTTCACGATGGCTGTCGCCGCTTTTGGCGCGCATGCGGCGGATCCATTCGCCAAAAAAGAGATGGCGTTGTTGTATTTATTCGCAGCGCTGTTCTTTGTGATTCATGGTGCGGGTCGCTGGTCGATCGACAATATCCTGTCTAAAAAGGGCAGAAAATAATCTTTAGTTCTGTCTGTGTGCAAGGTGCTGAGTGTGCAGCACCTTGAAAGGTCTTGTTTCAAACTGAGATTTCCCCTCGGGTCGCCCAAATTCTTTTCAGCAGATCTTTTCATAGTGTCGAGCTTTTTTGCAAAATAAGAAGCTTGTAATAATTGTTGGAAAAGCTCCGACAAGTCAGTTGAGAATGTTCTTAGGAACAGTCCAAAGACTGTGGAGGATGCATGAAAAGTCTTAGTCTGGTGATCTTTATTGCTGCGGGTTTAGCCCTAACAGGTTGTGTACAAAGTGGCGGCGGCACAGAAATTTCATCAACCAATACCAATAATGAAGATTTCTCTGTGGTCACAGATCCAGGTGACGACTCCTCAGGCAGTACTGATGGCGGTGCGGGCAGCGGTCCCGTAGGCGGTGGTGACAGCGGCCCCGTAACACCTCCGTCGACAGCTCCTTCTGATGGGTTTTCGATCAACAAAGGCGCTTTATTAACAGCATCAACAAATCTATCATTGGAATTCTTTCCCCCTTTCAGTGCGGGCTATACCAAGGTTTCTGCCAATGACACCTGTGGCGAAGGAACTTGGGTTCGTTATGTGGCGACAGATTCCCACCTTAGCACTAAAGTGAATCAGAGCGTTCCTTTGAGTGTGCAATTCCGTGATCTAGACGGTCGAATGAGCGCTTGTTACGTCAATCGTATCTATATAGACCAAAAGGGCCCAGATATCGTCTTCGCAAAATATCCTTCAGCTCCAGTTGAGGAAGGTACAGATGTTGAGGTGATCTTCACGGTAAGCGATGAAGGTGCTGGTGTAAGCGAAGTGTCTTGTCAATTTGGCAGTGTAACGAAAGTTTGTTCTGCCGGACAAAACAAAGCGACTTTTCCAAAAATGGCGGCCGGCGATTACACCTTCACTGTGTCTGCGAAAGATAAGTTGGGTTTCTCGTCGCAAAAAGCCATCACCTTTAAAGTTTCTTCTTTGTACAAACAGATGGTACAAAACGTAAAAGTAACTGAAAACAACAAGGTGGATATTCTTTTCGTTGTCGATAACTCGGGTTCGATGGCTTACGAACAAACAAGTATGGCCAGCCGTGTACGCAACTTTTTAGATGTTGTCAAAGGCTTGGATTGGCAGATCGCCGTTACTACTACAGACCCAGACAATATTAACTTAGGTGATGGTCGTTTGGTGCCATTGTATGGAAAAACCGGTTCATATGTTTTAAATTCGTCAATGTCGGACAGTGATGCACGCACAACTTTAGGTATGACCTTGCAGCGTCCTGAAACTGGCAGCGGTTATGAGCAAGGTATCTTAACCACCTACCGTGCGATTGAAAGATCTTTAGCGTCTAGTAATGGCAGCATGAAATTTATCCGCAACGAATCGCAATTAGCCGTGGTGTTGATTTCGGATGAAGATGAATCGGCTAATGGTGCGAAGAATGATCCAGCAAATCTTGTGAAATACGTTCAAGATACTTTCCAAGGGCAAAAAGCGATGAGCTTTCATTCTATTATCGCGCGGCCAGGAGATACGGCGTGTTTAGGTGGCGAGGGTTACTCGGCGGGCTTCCGTTATGAACAAATGTCAAAGTTGACCGGCGGCGTGATCGGGGACGTGTGTGCTTCTGACTATGCAGCACAAGTCCAAGGGATCGCAGAAGGTGTGCGCAAAACACTTAAAACGATTTCGTTATCTTGCGCTCCGGTGATTGATGCTTTGCACTCGGTACAGGTTCTAAAAGACGGGCAGGTTTACAATGGAACTCGCACTTTGACTGGGCAAAACTTAGTTTTTGACGACCTGTTACCCGGCGGAAACTACGAAGTTTACTATTCTTGCGTGAAGTAAGCAGCGAACATTAAAATTAAAATCTAGGTAAAAAAAGATCACAAATACCCACAATATCTAAAGATGTTTGTGGGTATTTTCTTTTTTAAGGGAATGATCTCTTCCGAAAAGTGGGGAATTTATCCTGTGACCTTTTTGCTTTAATAGTTCTTGGCTGCCACAAAAGTCAGTTAGTTTGGACTGCTGTTGCTATTCTCGTAAGAGACGTCGCTTTGGCTGACCTTGGTGCTAGCCGCGGTGGCGCGGGTATCCTTGGTCAAAAGGCTGTTTAAGACTAAGCGCGACGGCGTGTCCACCATAATACGGAAGCCTGATGGGATTGACACATTTCTTTCCACCGCTTTTCTTAAGTCTGGATTGTAAAAGATAAAATCGTTCTTAGCCAAACCACTGCGTCGTAATAACTCTTTCGCTGGGATGGCACGCGCTAATTTGACGGTGTGTAAATCTAAAGTCTTATCATACTGAAGATCTTCATAAATCTGTTCGTGGTATTTTTCGGCATATAAGGCCGCTAAGAATTCACAATAAAAGTTCGAAGAGGCAAAGTCGAAAGTTTTAGATTGATAGTTACCGACGATTTCAGCCAGATCATCGCTGCCTACGGCCTTCATCGCGCGGCGAACTCCCGATGGTCCATGATTCCAGGCTGTCACTGCCAAGGGCCACGAACGACGTAAGATTAAGTGGTTTTCTTTCAGCAAGCGAGCCGCCGCTTCGGTCGCTTTAAAGGGAGAGTTTCTTTCGTCGATGTGTTGGTTCACCGTCATAAAGCTTTTGCCGGTATAGTCCATGAATTGCCAAATGCCCGAAGCGCCGACCTTGCTGACGGCATGGCGGTTGAAGCTGCTTTCGACGAATGGCAAGCGAGTCAGCTCCACAGGCAATTTGTGGTTACGGAAAATTTCTTCCATGCCACTTAAATAGCTTGGGCTGACTTCGATGCCCTCAGCAAAAAAATTCTTTTGCCCCGTTTGCATGCGAACATTTTTTTGAGCCTCTTTTGCTTTAGCGCGTAAACTATCTCCCGGCAACGCTTCTAAAGCTTTCGCTATCGCAATTTGGTCGGCGTTATCTTCCTCAACTTCGCCGGTGCTGGCGATTTCAGCCAAAGCCGCACGGATGTTTTGTAGTTCACTTATGGCATAGTTCTCGGCTTTTTGGTTGCGCAACCAACGCACACGAGGAGTGTCGGCGTTGATGATTGGTGAAACATCCACGACTTTATACACGATCCAGGGATACAGGGCATGATGCATAACCTTTTTATTGGAATCATGCCGAGTATAAATATCGAACCAGAAACCCACGCGATCGCGTAAGCCTGGCGGAATCGAGAATTCTTCAGCAATGCGGTCTTGATAGTCGTCAAGAATTTGCTCACGGTGAT
>JABWCO010000154.1 GCA_013360185.1 Bdellovibrio sp. | reverse complement strand
TCAACAACACTTCAACCGCTGCTTTAGCTTCAAAAACAATCGGATAATCCAAAGACTTATTCCACAAGTTGCTCGCTTGACCCCAAAGAGCCAGACCTAAGCGACTTGATTCACCGTAGGATCCGTCATCTTTGACAGCAAATGTGCTGCCAATTTCAAACAAGCGCCCCACCATATTGCCATAGTGGAAATTGGTGTTTAAGTTTTTGAAAAGTCCATAGCTTAATGAAGAGCGCATGACGTCCATCTCTTCATTTAAAGGATTCATAATACGAATCTCTTTTTCCGAAGAGGTCAGACCCGCTGCCTTTAAGGACTCTAAAGACCCCAAGAATGCTTTTTCAGCTTTTGAACCAACAAAGGCAAAGTTAAAGGCCTGCTGAAATCCTTCAGAACGCATCAACTCGCTGGTCGTACGATTTAGCATGAAAGCTTTGTCGTGATTTGTTGGCGAGTCTTTAAATACCGGCAAAGTTTCTGGAATATGTTCGTAACCGTTAAGGCGCGCGTACTCTTCCACCAGATCCATGTCTTGTTCTAAGTCAAAACGGAAAGTTGGAGGCAATACTTTGTAGCCACTGCCCTCTTTATCCACTTGGCAACCCAAACGCTTCATGAAGTCGACAAACTTAGCGTCTTCAGCCGCATATCCCAAACGATCCGACACCGTTTGCACCGAAATAGACACTGGAGCTTTCTTAACAGGATTTGGATAAAAATCATGGTGCTCGCCATAAGCTTCGCCACCAGCAACTTCTAAAATCAAAGCTGTGGCGCGATTGAGTCCACGCAAAGTTCCATCTGGATCAACCCCGCGAGAAAAGCGGTAAGCTGAATCTGTATCAATTCCATGAGTGCGCGAAGTTTTACGCGCCGTCATTGGCAAGAAGTAAGCAGCTTCTAAAAACACATTGGCAGTTGTATCACTGACCCCTGAATTTTTGCCACCGACAACACCCGCCAAACACACTGGATGAGAAGCATCACGAATCGTCAGCTCTTCACCCGTCAAAGATTTTTCTGTGCCATCTAAGGTCACAAACTTTTCACCCGCCACCGCGCGGTCTACGACGATCTTTTGGCCAGCAATGAAAGCCGCATCAAACGCGTGTAAAGGCTGACCTAATTCCATCATCACGTAATTTGTTACGTCGACGATGTTATTGATCGAATTTAAACCAACACTTTCAATACGCTGTTTCAACCACGCAGGCGAAGGTCCCACTTTTACGCCCTTGATGAAGCGTCCTGTGTAACGAGGACACATATCGACAGCTTTTACTTCCAAGGCAATTTCCGCTTTGGTTGAAGAAGACGTCACTTTAGGCTCGCTGTTCGGTGCTTTTAATTCTTTACCGAACAAGCACGCCACTTCGCGCGCCAAACCAAAGTGACTTAAACAGTCCGCACGATTGGGTGTTACTTTTAATTCAAACGTAATATCAGCGTAACCGCCGTATTCTGCGTAACTCATTCCAACCGGAGCATCGCTGGGCAGAATGGCAATGCCGTCAGATTCTTTCGCTAAGCCCAGTTCTTTTAAAGAACACAGCATTCCGGCAGAATCCACACCACGCACCGCGGATTTTTTAATCGCGAAATTCCCTGGCAACAAAGCCCCTGGCAACGCCACGATCACCCGGTCGCCAGCTTTGTGGTTTTGTGCTCCGCACACGATCTGGTGTACGACACCCTCGCCCGTTGAAACACGACACAACGACAACTTGTCTGCATTTGGATGTTTATCTTTTTCTAGGATGTGACCAATCACCACGTGATTAAAATCTTTGGCGCGATTGGTGATTTCTTCCACTTCAAGACCCGCGCGAGTCAAGGCCTCAGCCAGGACTTCCGGTTTTTGAAAGAACTCGGTCACATCAACATAATCTTGGAGCCATTTTAAACTGATCTTCATTTTACAAACTGCCTTAAGAAACGAACGTCATTTTCAGGGAATAAACGAATGTCTTCGATGCCGTATTTAATAATTGCCATACGCTCGATACCAAAACCAAAGGCAAAGCCTTGCCATTTCGGATACTCAATTTTTGCGGCTTGGAACACTTTCGGATTCACCAGACCACAACCACCAATTTCAATCCAACCAGATTGTTTGCACAGACTGCAGCCTTTGCCTTTACAGATCGGGCAAGAACAATCCACCTCTGCCGAAGGTTCGGTGAACGGGAAAAAGCTTGGACGGAAACGAGTTTTTAAACCCGCACCAAAGAACTCTCGCACAAAGAAACTGATCGTACCTTTAAGATCGGCCATCGATACTTTTTCATCGACACACAAAGCTTCGATTTGATGAAAGTTTGGCAAATGCGAAATATCGCTGTCACAACGAAACACGGGGCCAGTACCGATCACTCGCAACGGCAACTTTTCAGTTTCTAAAGAGTGAATTTGAATCGGTGACGTGTGCGTGCGCAAGACGTGGGTTTTATCAATGAAGAATGTATCTTGCATATCGCGCGCAGGATGATCTGCAGGGATATTTAACGCTTCAAAGTTATAATAATCTTTTTCAATCATGGGCCCGGTGCGGATGCTGTAACCCAAACGGGCCATCACCGTGAAGATTTCCTCTGTCACGATGTGCACTGGGTGCTGTGTGCCCTTGGCTTTTGTGAAAGCCGGCAAAGTCATGTCGAGCTCTTCTGACGCCATCTTTGCAGAGATTTCGTTTTTCTTAAGACCCTCCTCGGCTTCGGTGTAGGCAACTTCTAAAAGCTGCTTCACCTCGTTCACTTTTTTACCAAAAAGAGGTTTTTCCTCCTTCGGCAAAGAAGCCATTTCTTTCATGATCTCGGTCAGAGATCCGCTTTTCCCAAGGTATTGAACCTTAAGATCGTAAAGGTCTTTGGTGCTCGCAGCGGCTTTAAAAGCCGCTAGAGCGCTATCTTTTATGGAATCAAGTTTAGTCGTCGACATAGTCTCGTATAATCACCCCAGAAGCGCCTCTTTTCAAGCGTTTAGCTTTTTCACACAGCGCAGAAAAGGCTTGAGGTTGTGGGACTTTAGCTCTATCTTCCCCCGACCGTATGGCGCATAAAAACAAAACCAACTATAGCCCCTATAAAGCCCGTCAAGAACAGCGCCAAAAAGGCCTGGGTGGCACCACCGTCACGCCTTCTGCCCCACAAATGGGCAAACACAAAAAGCCTGAGCTGATTTACGAGCTCAATGAGGCCAATGACCGCTTGGCCGATGTCTTTCGCAATCATGGCTTTGACATGGTCAACCATCAGCAGCGCCAACAACTGGCGCACTTTTATCGCCTGTTGATGCTAAACCAGGAAAAAGAAAACTTCACACGCTTGCTCAAGTTGCGCGATATTGCGATTAAACATTTTATCGATAGCATCATCATTCTGAAGTACACGAAATTGCAGTTCCCTTTACTTGATGTCGGCACTGGACCTGGCTTTCCGGGGATTCCTTTAAAAATCATGTTCCCGCAAGAACAAATTCTTTTAGGAGAAGGCGTGCAACGTCGCGTGGAGTTTTTAAAACATGTGCGCACGGAAATGAATTTGCAAAATCTAGATATCCTGGGCCGCAACATCAACAAACACTGCGTGTATCCTGTGAATGGCGCCATTACGCGCGCAGTGGAAGATATCGGCAACACCTTAGGCAACGTCATGAGCTGCTTAAACCTAGGCGGTCGCGTGTACTTCATGAAAGGTCCTGGCGTGGATCCTGAAATCGCCGCTGCAAAGAAAGACTGGGGCGAGTTTTATAAACTTGTTGAGGACACTGCGTACTCATTGCCAAATACGCCCCATGAACGCCGCATGGTCGTTTATGAAAAAATCAAACACATGCCCTTGCCAGAGGAAGACGAAGGCGAAGAAATGCTCTTGGAAGAGCTTTCAAGCGAAGAGAAAAGACGCTGGGCAAAATACACTTAATGTCAGCTTTTTAATCACGCACCTGCTCTGCAAATTTAAGATCGATTAAGATATTGACTCAAAACTAACACAAGGAATACAAAATCCGGCGATGACAAAGGATGCTTCTCAACTTCTTCAACTAGCTCGCATTTACGCTCGGCAAGGAAACTTTGCAGAGAGTAGGCATCTTGCCCAAGAAGTAGCCGACAACCCGAGTGAATTTGCCTCTGAAAACTGGATTGAGGCTATTCGCCTTCACTTCCAATGCAGTCAAGAGCTGGACAACACAGAAGCCTCGCGACCATACATTGAAAAAACCATTCAACTGACTCAAGCTAACGATGACTTCTCTTTTCTAGCTCGCGCCTATACTCTTTTAAGCTCGTGGGCACTAGCGCAAAATAACGAGCAACTCTGTCTTGAATATTTACGCCAGGCCATAGATAAAGCGACTGAGATTCAGGACCTAGTTACACTTGCCCGAGCTTTATTTATTTCGGCAGTTTCGCAAACTTTAGATCCTTCCAAATTAGCAAGCGCACTGCTTACGTTAGATAAGGTGGACATACTTCTTTCTGAAGTAAATCATCCTGAAACAGTAGTATCTTCAAAAATCTTCAGAGGCTTTATCTACATTCAGAAATCTGAATATGAGATGGCATCAAAAATCCTTTGGCAAGCTTATGAAGAAGCCCAAAAGTATAGCCTTCAAATGCACTCAATGAGCGCACTGACACAACTTGCGCGCTTACATATGGAACTCAAACAACACGAACAACACGAACTTCTTTATCAATTATTATCCAGAGGAATCGATAAAGAAAAAGCACCCAGAATATACAGAGGGGCAGCCCAGGTGTTCCTCTCAAGCAGCGAAAACTCACCCCTGGTATCTGACTTTCGCATCGACCAAAGAAACAAGTCATTTATCGTTAAAAATAAAGGTGCTATCGACTTCAAAAACCAGCATATTCTTTTTGATCTTGCACTTCTGTTTTTGGAATCCCCAGGGACTCGTTTCTCTAAGGAAGCTCTGGTCAGTAAGATCTGGGCCCAAATTTATGACCCTAAAACTCATGACAATTTAATATACGTCTCCATTAAGCGACTTCGCACATTGATAGAGCCAGACCCAGAAAGTCCTCACTATTTGCTGCGAGATCGCAAAGGATATTACTTGAATCCACAATCATCAATCCAACTAAATAAGTCTGAGGAAATTAACATATGAAGTCGATTCTTTCTTTAGTGCTTTTATTTGCCGCAAGCACAAGCTTCGCTGGTCCTGGTGCTACACCTGTATTCCCTTGGCCCACCAGCATCGTGAACAAGCACGAACTTTTGTTTGAAGATCTGCGCGGTGATTGGATTGGTTACTCTAACAATTCTTTGTGGTTCGTGAATATCGATTACAACTTTTCTTCTCCTGAAGGCTTAGCTTCCATCGAAATTCGCTCCAATGCTCTTTTCACATCTCAGGCCGTTGGCTGGCTGCAAAGCTGGGATAAGATTTTCTGGGGCGAAGTGACGATGGATGACAATCATAAAACGTCCTTCATTCTGTACAAAGACGGCGATGGCACAAAACTGCGCATCGGGAAAAGTGCTAAAACTTATTACGACATTAAGTTGCACCGCAAATAGGAACTAATACTGTGATTGAAATCAGCTCGAAAACGAATGATCACTTTAGACGTTGGGCGGACTTAAGTTCCGCTCGCGGCATTAAGAAGCACCACGAATTTATTCTGATGGGTGATAAGCTGATTGCTGAATTCTTAGAAAATCCCCAGTTCAAAGTTAAAGCGGAAATAATCCACGAAGATCTTCAGCCACTGACTCGATCTGCAAAGTCATTGCTGGGACAGAAAATTTCTTTATTCAAACTTCCTAAAGCGCTTTTCAACGAAATTGATGTCGTGGGCACGCACTACAATCTTTTGGTTTTGGAACCAAAAGAAATTCCTGAACTTTCAACGCAAGCTCCGTCGGGATTAGAAGTAATCTGTCCACTGGGCGATCCCTCCAACCTAGGAGCCTTGATCCGTTCCGCCCTGGCCTTTGGCGCCAGCAAAGTGATCTTAACGGCAGAGACCTGCAACCCCTATCATCCAAAAGCTATTAAAGCTTCCGCTGGTGCATTGCTGAAAATTCCCTTAGTCAAAATCGGGTCTTTTGCGGATTATGTGGCGGCACAGGACGACGTTTACGCGTTAGACATGAAAGGCGAAAGTGTCGGGCAATTTAAGTGGCCAAAAAATATTCGCCTGGCCGTGGGCGAAGAAGGTCCGGGCTTTAGTGGTCTGAAAGGCTTAAAGCGCTTAGCTGTTCCCACAAGCGGCAACATTGAGTCCTTAAACGCCACCGTGGCCGCCAGTATTGCATTCTTTAGTTACTCGCTGTCACAGCGTTAACTTTCTTTCACATATGTTTTTACTTAAAGGCCCTTCGCTAGAGGGCCTTTACTTTTTTTGGAACCTTAAAAAAATCCCTTTATAAACACAATGCCGAGCGCACTTGCGTGTCAGAGATTTGGTTCGCGATATCACAGATCTTTTTATCTAAGACGCCATAAACATCCCAGTTTGAAAAAATGGTTTCAGCGCGTCCCTTGACGACTCCCATTTGTTTCCACTGCGTCCCCACACGCACAAACAACGGCGCCCCACTGTCCCCTGGCTCTACGCGCACCGTGGACTTCGATTCAAAGGCCCCACCACTGCGCGAAACGCGGTCCAAACGGCCCATGCGCTTTACATCCATGGTCATGATTTCCTCAAAAGGATTTACAGTCACCACGGTCGGCGCATAAGTCAGGATCTGTGCGGCAATCGCGTTTACTTCCGCTTGCGAAGCTAAAGGCACAAACTGAAAACCAGCCTTCAGCGGCAAAGCCCGATCAAATACGACCACGGCGACATCTTCTTCAGGCCCCACGCGCAAACGTAAGCCCTGAGACTTTAAACGCCTGGTTAAATCTGTAGTGAAAAAGATTTGCGTCTTCACCGACTCTTTGGCGGTCGTAACATAGCCAATTTTTCTTTTTTCGCCCGTTGGCATTTCCTTCCAGCGATACTCACCGATTTGGATTTCCATTTGTTTTTGATTCA
>JABWCO010000025.1 GCA_013360185.1 Bdellovibrio sp. | reverse complement strand
GGCATAAAACTTTCCCCACCAGTTAAGCATATAAATGATGTCCATACTATAAGAGACAGAGTACTTTTTCTTTTTTAAGTAGTTCGTAATCTTTCCCATCTCATCAGCATATTGACTCGGCAAAATTTTAATATGCTTAGAGGTCATCACTTGAATTAAATCAAAGACTCCCGCCATCCTTACTTTATAGCGGGGAGTTGCGTGAAGTTCCTGAATTAAATCTGTGAATTTTTTTACGAGAATCGGTGGGAATAATTTTTCATTCACTCCCACTAATCTGTCCGACCTTTTTTGTGCCACCATTTGACTACGGACTTCGGCGTTTTCGTTCTTCCTTAAAAAATTATATTTCTTAACTTCTTCACGAGCTTGTTGAACTGTCATTTCTGGTCGCAAACCAAATTTATAATAAAGAGATTTTGGAATTGTTTCCTGCGACCTACGTCCCTCTTCATAACTTTCTAAAAGTAATGACCAAGTGCCGGATGAGTTTTTTTTGACGTAGTAACTGCCAAGACTTCTGCGAGAAGTTTCATCTTTCGGATTATGAAGAGTCAAATCTATCTCTTGAGATTTTTTAGTATGGGCTTTTTTCTTTCGGGCCATTTGTCACTCCTGTATTCGTTTCGGTTAAAACGAATAGGAACTTGATAAAAAAACCCCCGACTTCCCCGACTGGAGAATCCCCGACCCACTATGACTAAATTATTGATTCTATTAGATAATTTGACAAAAATTGGCTCAGAAGGAGGGACTCGAACCCCCGACCCAGCGGTTAACAGCCGCTTGCTCTACCGACTGAGCTACTTCTGAACTCGGTGAACAGCCAAATTAGGGCTTTGGGACTTTTTTGTCAAACAGATTTCTGGCTTAACGATCCCTTAAGCGCGCCAAAGCACGATCCAGGCCCGAACTTGAAAACGGCATGCCTTTAAAACGGAAAATCGGCTCTGTTCCGACCTGTTTTTCTAAACTGTGCTCCACCCCCAAAGACGAGTAAGCCTTTAGAATCACAGAAAATTTCGGGGACTCCGTGCCACTTTGAGCAAAACCTCCGACCATCAGTTCACAAACCGCAGAAAGGTCCTGAGGAGTCGTCAAAACCTTTAAAGATTCCCCGTCGACAGCAAAAATTTCGACCTTAGATACCTCCGCCGGGCACCAGTTCAAGAGCCTTTGATCAGAGCCCGCAAGCATACCAATGATGCTGTTGGGATCCGCCACCTGCGTCGCAATTTGCGAGGACTGCAAGGCCCGGATGCTGTAAATGACCACAACCAAAGCCACGACTAATGCCATCACTCGAAAAAAGAAGCCCATCTTCATAACGCTACACCCTTTGTGAAAACTCAGTACAAAGTCTAGCCACTGATCATGAACTAGTCTCGGGGTTTTTCATATTTTTCCGAAAAAAGAAGAATGAAAACTGAACGCATTAGCTTACTCATCGGGTTGGTCATCTCGGGGCTTGTCACGGCCTTGGCATTTTCCTATTTTCGCTTCAAAGACACCCCAGCCATTCAGCGCGCCTACCGTCCAACACTAGAAAATTTAGAGATTTTAGATTTTCGTTTTAATGATTTAAAATACAAACTGCAAAAACCCATTCACTCGGACGCTCCTGTGGCAATGATCGCTATTGATGATGCCTCTGTGCGCGAAATCGGTCGCTGGCCTTGGAGTCGGGAACAAGTTGCCGAGATGACGGACAAGCTTGTGAGCCTAGGTGTGAAGTCCGTTGGTTTTGACGTGATTTTTTCCGAACCGGAAAAAAGCAATCCTGAAGCTGATAAAAAATTTGGCGCCGTTGTCGAAAAAAATCCAGATAAAATAATTCTTGGCGTATTTAGTGAAAACAAAGTGAATTTTAAGCCCCACCAAGAGCTTTGCTTAGCTGAAGCCTTTTTTAAAACTGGCGGGGAACAAATCGTAAAAATCAATCCCGGCTTTGCGATTGATGATACGACGACCTCTATTGAAGATGTAAACTGGACACCTCTTTTTGATATTCTTTTTGCGAATGTTCAGTCGTCACAACAAGCCGACGTTTTAAGATACTTCAATGTGTCCTCGCCAGAAGAGCTTACCCCGTACCAGAAGAACTATTTAAAATCCCAACTGTCGCAATCACTTTTTGATTATTGCAAAAAATGGCTTACGCAAGAAGATCCCTTTTTAACACCAGAATCCTTAGCGCAGGTAAGCAGCCTTTACGCCGACACCATTCAGGATTCCAAAGACCTGCAAAGTCTTTCGACCCAGCAAGTATTTAAAAGGATTCAGACTTCTTTTAAACCTCACCCCGTTCCCCAATATGGAGAATGGACTGGGAATATTCCTGAAATTCAAAGTCCCGCTCTTTACACAGCAAGTTTCATCGCTGAACTTGATCCGGATGGATACGTTCGTCGTTATCCACTTTTCTTTCGCTCAGGAAATAAGTTAGGCACAAGTTTCATTCCGTCCTTGGCGCTGCAAAGCTATTTGCTGTCGGGCCCTTATCGCGCTGAAGTAAAAATGCAAACGGCCGTGGGTGGCACAAAGACAATTCAAGAGTTTAACATTTACGACACCTCCAAAGAACCCGAGAAAAAAATAGCCACATACCCGGTGGATAAATCCGGCCAGATGTTAATAAATTATTATGGTCGACAAATGTCGTTCCCCTATGTTTCAGCCAAAGAACTTTTCAACAACCGTCCTACCATCCGCGTGCAGCGTGGCAGGATTAATGCCCAGACAAAAGCTTTAGAGTTTGAAGAAAAAGAATATCCTCGAGCCGAATTTTTTAAAGGTCGAAGCGTTTTGGTGGGGGCGACTGCTATCGGACTTTATGATCTTCGTAATACTCCCGTCGAAGCTAATTATCCGGGACCGGAACTTCACCTTACCATGCTGGCAAATTTGCTCGATCAAAATTTCTTAAAGCTGTGGCCATTCGAAGCTCGGGCCATGCCATGGATTATATTGGCAGTAGGCATTTTACTAAGCATCGCCTTAGCTTGGATGGGATCTATTTCATCAATTTTCGTGTTCTTAGGAACCGTGACGATCCTTGCCGGAGCTGACATTTGGTTTTTTACACAAAAGCACACCCTGCTGCATTCAGTATTTTTGTATTTTAATGTTTTTGCGGTCTTCTTTGCGATCCAGGTATTCAAATACTTCACGGAAGAAAAGAAGAAGCGCGAACTTAAATCCACGTTTTCAAAATACGTTTCGCCAGCGGTTGTCGACGAGCTTTTAAAAGATGCTAAAAACTTGCAACTGGGCGGACGCAGAGTGCGCATGACAGCCTTCTTTTCAGACGTGCGGGGCTTTACGACGATCTCTGAAAAACTTGCCCCAGAAGAATTATCGCGTGTTTTAAATATGTATTTAACTCCGATGACGGACATCGTTTTTAAAAACAAAGGAACCCTGGACAAATACATGGGTGACGCCGTGATGGCGTTCTTTGGGGCGCCGATTGAAGACAAGGACCATGCAAAACACGCCTGTCTATGTGCCTTACGCAGTATCGAAAAATTAATGGAACTGCAGAAAGTCTTCGCTGAAAAAAATCTGCCGATGATTGATATTGGAATCGGTATTAACACTGGCGACATGAGTGTAGGCAATATGGGATCTAATATCGTACAAAACTATACGATCATGGGGGACTCCGTAAACTTAGCCTCACGTCTTGAGGGCATAAACAAGGAATACGGCACACGTATCGTCATCAGTGAATTCACCTACAACGATGTGAAAAATGACTTTATTGCCCGTGAAATCGACCGCGTCCGCGTAAAGGGGAAATTGGAACCCGTTCGGATTTACGAATTGTTGGCAGAAAAGTCTGCGGGTGCGCAGATCCAAGAGCGCGTGGACCTTTTTGCGGAAGGCTTTCGCTTGTATCAGGAAAAGCAATTCCAAACTGCTTTAGAAAAGTTCAATAAAATAAACGAGCTGTATCAAAGTGATCCAGTTGCAAAACTCTATATCGAACGTTGTCAGGACTATCTTGAGTCACCTCCGCCCTTAGACTGGGACGGGGTGTACGTGATGAAGACAAAGTGATTTGTAACGGAAAAACCGAAGGAATTTTTTGAATATGAATCCATTTATGCCGAGAAGTATATATATGAAAAATCATGTTATTTTAATGCTGTTCGTTGTGGGTTCCCTAGGTTGTGATCGTCTAAAATTGGATGAGCAAACAAAAATTCAAATTCAATTGCCACAAGCCCAGAGTGTGATGTCACACAAAGGCATGGTCACAACCTTTGGAGGTCGTCCAGTTCCATCCGGCGTGACGGGATCAACCCCTATCAATTGTTATTTAATCGCGGCCGGTGGCCCAGAAGAAGCTTTGCAACGGAACATCTGTAAAAGAGATGATACTGCGTCTGTCAGCACTTTTGCTCCAAGAAAAGTTGGCCTGTGGACGGGCGCTGCCCCCGCGGGTTCTTCTTTGTCCTTTGATGTTCCGTCAGGAAAAGACCGCGTAATCTATGTCGTCGGTTTTCATGCTGTTTCTGCCGCAGCCTGCAGGGACTTTAAGGCCCATGGCTTTCCCAACGACTCCGAACTTTCTCATCCTTATTTAATGGGCGAAAAGGGCGGACTGGAACTAAAACCCGGCGAAACCAAAGATCTGCCTTTGGAAGTCACTTTCAACGAAAACAATCGTTTTGATAATTGTAAGGGTCCCGACTTTCCTGAAGATGGGGGCGGAGAGGGGATTAACTCGCCATCCACGCCAACAACCTTAACCGTTACTAAAAATTTCTTCCCGTTTCAAAAATTTGCTAATAGCTCCTGCCAGTCTTTCGATCTTATTTTAGAGGACTCTCAAGGGCGCCAATCTTCCTTTGGTTCACCATTTACAGTCGGCTTAAATGTAGAAATGGAAGGCACATCTCACAGCATGTACACAAACTATGAAGACTGTAATGCAGATGTAAATGTACAAACGACGTTCACCTTTCCGGCGAACACTAATCGCATGCAAGTTGTCTTCAGAACAGTTTACAATTATCCAACACCGGTTACCGTGACAGCAACCTCTATTGCTTCGCCTTCAGCGTTGGCGTTTTCGGCTCCGATTATGTCCGTCGAAGATGGCGCTGGAATTGCGCCGGATCTGTTTGGTCCCGATAGATTACTTCCGGGCGTATGCTATCCAATGACGGCAAAACTGAAACAAATATCTAACGGCCCAGTTTACAATTATTCTGCGACTTCTAGTAATATTCTGTACGATGCGGCAACTTTGGGCGTGTACTCAACTGCAGCAGATTGTACTGCCGATGCAAATCCCCTATCGATGGTCAATTTTCCATCTTATCAGATCGAAGCACCACTTTACGTAAAAATGAAAAGTTCGACAGTGATGATTTCGCCGATTATTTTCCAAGCAGGCACTTTCTTGCAGAATACCAAAGGTCTTTATCGTGGCGATGGCACAGCGACGGCGTCAAGACTTGATATTCGCGGGATAAATCAATTCGGTGGAATTTCGTACTGTCACAATGAGCCCCATGAAGTCTTCTTTACAAATGAAATGGGCGTTCCTTTAATAAACACCACTGCGACCACGGTAAATTTGTCAGGATCGGGATTAAGTTTTTACGGCAACACTTCAGACTGCGTAGGGGCCAGCAACCCAATTTATGCTGTAAATATCGCGGCCGGAGAAGTTTCAGGGAAATACTTTGTAAGACCGAACGCCGCAGGACCCACGGCTATCACTGCAAGCCTTTCTGGATTTATTTCAGCCTTCTATGGCATCAACGTGAACGGACCGACAAGCTTGCTGCTAGCACCTATGGGTCCTACTGTCTTGGGAAACCTCGCATGTATGCAAATCTCCGCGACACTGCTTAATCACAACGGCTCAATTTTACAAAACCAAAGTGCGACGATGACAGTGAGTGTGCTGGGTGCTGAATCTCCGTCTTCTTTCACCATTTATGAAGATAATACCTGTACATATCCATCAGGTGGTTCACTAATCATTTCGGGATCCGGCCCCGCCGTTAAAAACTTTAGCGTAAAAGTAGACAATCAGAGTGGAAGCTTAAAAAACGTCGACGTGACCGCAACGGCCTTAAGCTTGCCAGTCTCAAACATGCTAACATTCCAAATCAGTCCATAGAAAATTTTGAGGCATCCTATTTATCTAGGATGCTCAGTGTATAAGTAAAAATCCCCATGACCATAATTTTGTTGTACTTGTAAAGGTCCACTTCGGACGATCCCACGGTGTACAGCAAAGTGCCGTTAAAGTTCCATCTTTTCGTCAGATCTTTGTTTAAACCGGCCGTCAATGAGGTGGTCGTATCATTGCGTGTAGTCGTGGCTTCGCCATAATTTTGCATTGCGTATTCTGCTCGCAAGGTCGAAATGCTTTTCCACAGGCCCGGAAAACCATAGGTTACTCCGAAAGCAAAACGGTTGTAACGATAGTTTTTGCCATCAGCTTGATTTACTAAATAGCTCACATCACCAGAGATACTTTTTTCACCTTTAAGATCTAAAAGCTTTGTTGGCGTAATCGTCACGGAATATTTTTTTCCAGACTGATCATCATCA
This sequence comes from Bdellovibrio sp., assembly GCA_013360185.1. Taxonomy (GTDB): domain Bacteria; phylum Bdellovibrionota; class Bdellovibrionia; order Bdellovibrionales; family Bdellovibrionaceae; genus Bdellovibrio. The sequence goes on along the minus strand of JABWCO010000025.1, from coordinate 23,812 downwards.
GCAGCAACACCATCTAAAAAAGACTGATCCGCAAAAAAGTCTAATTTTCCTGCCAGGTAAAGATCACGACTTACGGGGGCCGCCAAAGAAGTACTAAAGCCAGTTGACCGAATAATTTCAGCTCTGGTACCACCTGCAGGACTCATGTAAATACTTTTAAGCGCCGGAGTTAGCTCCCAATTGTACGATCGATCTTTCGTCACAAATTCCTTATGAAACGGCACTGTAAAGGCAAACTCTAGCGGGTCAGCCGTTTGCAGCGTGGCGTCTCCTTGAAACTTTGTATCAGTACTATAATAGTCGGAAACCGAAAGCTGGGTGCCTAAGTCAGACGTCGGCGAGCGATACCAAACACCTAGGGCGCTGGCTCCATAATTCAAACGATAGGCCTGTACGTCGGTCGCCACATTATTAGTCGCAATGTTTAAAACGTTTTGGTCATAAACCGGGCCAGCAAAAAACGTAAAACGATACTTTTCATTTTTGCTCGCGTAAAAGTTTTCCATGCGATCAATCTGTTCCAGCATGTCTTCTGCGGCTTTATCCATTTGCGTGTCGTTGGAATTATCCAAAACATATTCCATGCTTTTTCTAGCTTCAGGAAACTTTTGTTGTTGATATTCGATCGTTCCCGCAAAAAATGAGGCCGTTGGACTGACGTTGGGGTCATTTTCTTCTTTCACGTCATTTAACTTTTTTAACGCCTTATCATAGTCCTTAAGCTTCAGGTGATTTAAAGCAATATAGTAATCTTTTTCGATCGTCTGCTCGGGACTGACATCCGCCATTGATAAAGTCGCAAGGGACTTATTAAAATCATTGGTCTTATAAAGACTGACGCCAAATCGATAAAAGTAGCTATCATTTTCAGGGTCCAGTTCCACGGCTTTTTCATAGTGGTCAGCGGCCGCTTCAAAGTTTTGCTTCTGGTAAAGTGCATCGGCCTTACTAACAAGTTCTGCGGCTTGGGATTTCTTGCGCGCTTTTTCAGCGCTTGAAAGACGCTCCTGCTGAGCTAATTGTTCGGCTCTTTTGCGCGCTTGTTGCTCTTCAAGACTTAGTTGCACTTGTTCTTGGGTTCTTACTTGTTCCCGGACTTGCTTTTCAACCAAGGCGAACTGTGCCGGTGAAGACACTTGGGCAGTGCTTTCAACTGTTTTACCTTGTCGTCCTTTTAGGATTATATCTCTTTCAATGTACTTGGCCATTTCCGCAGATGAGGCAAAAAGGAAAATTCTTTGCACGCGTGGACCTTCAGAAACATAAGTAAAATAGGGCTTGTCGGTGCCAAAAAATTCTAAAGTCCGTGGAGCATTATCGCCTTTAAAGAACTGAATGACGAAAAAGCCGCTGTAAACTCGGCCATTGTCTTTTTGTCTTTTCAAAGACAGCTGAGCTATCTTCTGTGAATCCAAATCTCGTACACGGATTGTTTTTAACTCGCCAGAGTTTGCAGATTCCAATAACTGAATCTGCAAAACTTGGGACTGAGAAATCTTTGTGTCTAAAGCGAAGGCGAATGAACCGGCCAGAATACCAAGCAGCACTAGCAAAGATGATTTCATAGTTTATGGACCAACTGGTTGAGGACGTACAATGACTTTTGTTTTTCCCATGCTATCACGAATAATATCTTTCACTGCTGAGTTCGTGTCCGCTGAAGGCAAACGTGGCGCCATTTGACTTGGCGGTGCCATAGGAGCTTTACGCACATCTTTGATTTCTTTGGCCATGCCGACGTCTAAATCCTTTTTATCAATCATGGTTGGCGCTGATTCTTTTATCGGAGGAGCGGTTTCGCTTGCGATCTCTCGGTTGTTCGCGGACTCCTTCGTCGGTGTCGAAGTCGCGGCTGTTTCTTGATCTAGTTTTTTTGCTTCCTCTTTTGGCATAACTTTCGGCGCTTCCGGTGCAGCACCACCGGTCGCATTTGTGGTTTCACCTTTTTTTACCAATACTGGAATTCCGATGATTTGACCCGTCGGACTGACGGACGCTAAAGAAACGGCCCCCTTAAAGGTCACAATCGAAGTCATTTGGGTTGAGGGATTAAAGCCCGCCAAAAATTGTGTCCCGCGAACGCCCGCAACAGCGGTCGGTGTTTTGATAAGGAATTTGCTTTTTTCGCCGTCGTAAGTTTGTTCAACGTTGTTACGAACTTTCCCTTGCAGCAGGTTCATCTCGACATTTTTTTTGCCAGATGCTGCATCGTTTTCATACTTTGCGATTTGCAGTTTGGTGTCGGGATTGACGTTGATCACATTGCGATCCGACATCACGATTTTAGCGCGCGAATCTGCACCCGTAACAACCGTGTCGCCTTCATAAATTTTTGCACCGACTTTGGCGTCAGAGGTACCTTTTTTAGCGCTCTCGATTTTTACGGCACCCTTGGATACCATAAACACACCATACATTTCGGCCGCAGCCCAAGCTTGTGTTTGGAATAACAGTGCACCGAGACCTAACGAACCCACCAATAGGAATTTTTTTGTCATAATTCAACCCTCAAGTACTTAGGGTACGCGAGTTCTTTTCGGCTTAACAATGAACACTGCAAATGCCGCGATTTTTAGACTCAAGGCTGGTAAAAATCGAATTCATTAGTAATTTTAATGGTATAAACAGTTTTTATTTATTCTGACGCAAGGGGAAAAATGGTGCACTCGAGAGGATTCGAACCTCTGACCACTTGATTCGTAGTCAAGTACTCTATCCAGCTGAGCTACGAGTGCACTGAGAAAGAGACGTATTGATAGACTGCGGTCACAGAAAAATCAAGCATTCTTAAAGAAATTAGAAAAAAGAATCAGGGCAAATCCTTGATTATACGAGCCCGCTATGGCACTTTGTTCTCCTAGCCACGCTAGAAGACCGCGGAGAGGTGGGTGAGTGGCTGAAACCAAGCGTTTGCTAAATGCTCGTACACCAAAAGTGTACCGAGGGTTCGAATCCCTCCTTCTCCGCCATTTTTTTCTTATTTTTCCATAAAAAATCCAGAACTTAGGGCCTGATTACAATAGCCTTCGTATTCAATGAAATCGTGCCGTGGGAACATGGGAACATGCACAGTCTTGTTCTTTCATTTCTTGTTTTTCTTGGTGGCAGCCTCTGTTTCGCAGCAGACGAGCCCATGTGTTCGAACACCAGCGGTAACTCCGCACTGATCGTCATCGACATGCAACGAAGTTTTGTCGAATCAAATGGCTATTACAAACGACCCGGAAATATCGCTATCGTAGAAAAGCTTATCACCGAACAAAAAAAGGCCATCAAAGAGGCCCAAGCGGCTGGCATCCCCATCGTGTTTTTCGAGTATGATGACGTCGACTTTGGCGGCCCCACCGAGCCCCAACTTACAACTGCCGCCATGAAAGGCTATCGCGACGTTCGGGTACTAAAAAAGACCACCGATGGAATGTTTGATAAAAAGAATAAACATCTGAAAGACCTAAAAGATTTCCTTCAGCGCAATCAGATCGGCACCTTGATTATCGCCGGAGCCAACGGCGGCTCTTGCGTAAAGGCCAGCATTGAAGGGGCTTTAAAAAATAACTGCAATGTTGTCACTCACAGCGCTGGTGTTGCTGACTTTAATTTCCGTGAGTTCATCTATCCCTATGCTGGCCGACTGACCGAAATGAAAAAGTTAGAAAAAGAGTGCGAAAGCTGCACCTATAAAGAAGTCGCTTCTGCTGAAAGGCTTGCTGATAGTATGATCAACAACAACCATAGAAATTCTGTGGGTAATAGCGGTGGTGGCGGCAGCCCCGGGACCAGCAGCAAACCCAAAAACTCAACTAAGACTTCGAGGTAACAATGAAGACGATCATTCTTTCACTGTTATTATTTGCAAATACATCTTTGGCTGCGACCGTAAACGATGTGCGCGTCCTGGAGGTAAAACAAGGTCCTGAAAGCATTGAACTTAAACTGCAAAGCAAGGACAGCCGTCCGGGTTCTTATTTTTTTGTGAATGTTTTAAAAACAGATGCCGAAGCTTTTACTAAACTGGGTCATGCACTTAGTAAAATGGCTTTAAAAAACAATTACCGTCTCGATTTAGATATTGTCAGCTTTTCAGACTCACCCAATGGCAGCTACTATGCAAGCGACCGGGTTCGCTTTATCGGCCCGCCAGAGCAAAAAATAAAAAAGCCAAACAACTAAGTTTGGCTTTTTGTTAGTACAACTTCGAAAGCTCCATTGAATACTTACCAGGAGCATACTCGCCCATACGCTTTTGATAAAGTCCTTGGAAGAACTTATCTTTCGTCGCATAGCTAGAATACGGATAAATGGCAATGCCCCCGCGTGGAGTGAACTCGCCAATTACTTCGATGTATTTGGGTTTCATGAGTTTCACCAGATCGTCGCAAATTTTTTGCACACAATCTTCATGGAAATCACCGTGATTACGGAAGCTGAAAAGATAAAGTTTTAAAGATTTTGATTCGACCATTTTTTTATCAGCGATATAGTTGATAAAAATTTTCGCAAAATCGGGTTGGCGAGTTTTTGGACACAAAGAAGTAAACTCTGTGCAAACAAAAGTTGTCCAAGCAATCTTGCCTGGGTTTTTGTTGTCGAAAGCTTCTAAAACTTCTGGTGCGTAAGTCTCTGGATACTGGGTTTGGTTTTCACCAAGGATGAAGCTTGCTAGTTCTTTTGCGTCTCTGCCGGATTGTTTTTTCATGGGCTCGTTTTAAGCCAGAGACTAGCAATTTTCAACGTCTTCTTTGCCAAGGGAATTGCTTTAGAAAATTACTCAAAAGTGTTCAAGTCAACGTAGCGGGAAAGCCAATAAGCGTACAGGTAATCCACACCTGGGTTTTGCAGGCCCTTGGTGGTTTTAACCTTATAAGCGAAGGCCTGGTCGCGCCAAATCATGTTGCTGGAAAAGGCATGCAATTCGAAGATCGGGTAACTTTGCAGCCCCTGATAAAAGTAATCGATCTGGGGCTCGGGCTTTTTAGCCGCCTTCCAGAACAGCCGCGGAGTCGGGGACATCACCCAGTCAGGCTTTAAAGAATGATCAATTTCGACATCTAAATTCGGACGAGGATAAGGGATTTCCCGCAAAGCCCAAACAGAGTTATTTAAAGCCTCCATAAAACGGGCATGGCTGCTTTCTGCGCGCAGCTTCGACCCTTGAATAGAGTGGCGATAGGCAAAGCCATAAGCAGCAAGTGTCAGCATATGGCGATGAACGGGTTCATAGGTCACCCACGAATCCATCAAACGTTCGCGCAACTGATCGCGGATTTTAGCTTCGCCATTAAGATCAGCAATCATGATACCGTTAATATCGCCAACCATTCCTAGGTTAATGCCACTCCAATCAGCACTGCCGCGCCAATAAAATGAGGTATCAAAGTTATAGCCTGAAACTTTCACCCGAACGGTGTCATAGATATCTTTATATCGCTTTTTAAGTTGAGGATCATTCGTCAGATACGCCGCAAGACCCAAAGCTGCAGGCTGATTTTGTGGTTTATCGGTAAGAATTTTTAGACTCAGAATTTTTTTTGCTTTGTCTTTAAGTTCGTTTCTAAGCTCAACATCTGATTCTGGCAAAACTAAACTTGCCCACAGATAACCATGGACGATGCCTTTAACCATGTCGTTGTTGCCACCCTCATGCCACATGATGTTTTCGTACTTGCCCTTACCGCGATGCCAACGCTCGGGCAAAGGTTGATTCCCCTCATAGGTAGCCAGGGTCCGTGCGAACTCTTGCGGGTTTTCGGTAATATCTATTAACGTCAGCAATCCCCTTAACGACTTGCGAACGTTGTTAAGGGCCACTTCATCTTGAGTCACCTTGTACCGCATCGCCTGTGAGGCAATGTACATCCCCGTCCACAGGGCTGAATCTCCGTCTGGAATGTAAGACGCTAGGTTGCCTTGAGCATCTACGCCGGCAAATGTGACCATGCCTTGTTCGTTGATGTGAAAATCTTGGGCATTTTTGTCAAAGCCCGCGGCTTTTTGCTGCAGACGAGGAGCATAAGCATTTCTTTTTACGGACGCTTCCGTCAGACTGATAGTGTCTGTGATTTTGTTGGTCACGCGAATGAAATCTGGATTCTTTCTGTAAAAATCAAAGTCCGTAGGATCAAAGATCACTTCTACTTTTTCGTTTTTGTATTCAGGACGATTTTTGTAGGCAGCGACTTTGGGGTCTTTTTCAAAACCGATATCGATCTTAAAAGCTTTGATAATAGCTCTGGCAGCCAACGGTACCGCCGGCCCTTGAGCGTTCAGACTTTTCCGCTCATTTATCCACAACGGCTTTTCTTCCAACGGACGTTTTGTGGATAACCACTCTGAATACGCCACGGACTTACTGTCGTTGAATTGAGTTTTTATCCCTGATTCGGTCAGCGTAAAGCGCGCCAGCACCGGTAAAGTTTCATTAAAGTCAGTGACATCCCTTTTATGCGAACCCAGGCGCTGGATGATTCCTGCGTTTTTTATATCATAGCTGATCGTGATCGCATCCCCGTGCACAACAGCTTTACCTGTCCATACTTCTTGAATTTTTAAGCCTTCAAAAAAGTTATTGATATAAGTGACGACTCGAACAACGTCGAAGGTACCATCGCTGGATTTTCTTAATTCTAGTTCACCGTTATAGGGCCCGAGTGTGGTTGAGCTCCCCTGTAAAAACCAAATCCCTTCGGTCTGATCGCTATTCTGCAAAGACGCGATTCCGCGCCATCCTCGTTTTTCAGAATGTGAGCACGAACCCAGCAACATCATGAGTGCGAGGCTTATAAAGAACGATAGCATCAACTTCATTCTTTAATTGTGACGGCTTTAGTTACCTGACAGGAGTCCTGAATCGGACTTCCTCGGCCTTAGTATTGGATTTTATCGGTCTTAGACTGCCACTCTTTGAAAACGTCGAGGGCTTCATCATGGGCACATTGAACCATGGCGATTTTTCTTTGCGCCATATCTTTGGGAATTTCTTGATAAAGGAAATCATCATCAAAATCGATGCTCGCTGCATCTTTACGAGTATTGCCGTAATAGATTTTGCTAATACGTGCCCAGTAAATTGCAGCTAAGCACATTGGACAGGGTTCACAACTTGTATAGATCTCGGCCCCATCAAGGCTAAAGTTTTTTGCATTTTCACAAGCATTACGAATTGCCACAACTTCGGCATGGGCCGTTGGATCGTTCGACGAAGTGACTTTATTCCAGCCCTCGCCAATAACTCGACCGTCTTTAACGATCACTGCCCCAAAAGGCCCACCCGCACCGGCTTGCATATTTTTGCGTGAAAGCTCGATGGCCTTCAACATGAATTCCTTTTTCATAGGAGGTCCATACTGGCGGTACTCGAGCAAATAGTCAACCTTGCGGGCATAAGAAGGGCTCACATTATGTCCATCTTTCAGATGCGGACATGTCCGTCAATCGGACAGCTCGAGTCAAATAAAGCAAGGGTGGGACGTGGAGCGCCTCTTGCCTTAAGCATGTGCAACAAAAAGAAAGGATACCTAATATGAATGCGAAAATTTTCGTAATCAGTTTCGGTTTTTGTTTAGCGCTAGCGCGTCCAGCCTTAGCTTTGCCGCTCTTTGGGGAAACCGAGGGGACTATCAGAAATGGCATTGTGACTTTGTACAGAGACAGTGAGGATCCCAAAAAAGTTTACTTCTTCCCTAATAGCACGCGCTTTTCTGTAGATAGCCAAGGCGTTCCTCTTTTCAATTTTGTCTACTGGGGACTTACAAGCAATAGCGCTGAACAAGGTGCCTATATGTCTATGTCGACCCACCTAGCGACCGACGCAGATCAACAAGCCGCTTTAAACTCCTACGTAAAAGATTACCCTGAGATGAAAGTTGCGGTCCTACCGGTTAAATCATCAGCCGTGGGGCTAACAACAACAGACCCATCGCAAAGACCTTTGAGCTCCCTTTTTAAAGAATTCAATTTTGCCAAAGTCGGGGGGCGCGCAGAAGATGAAATCGGCATCAACGCTGTCCTTACACCGGTCGGTGCCAGGGCCTTCACGGCGCTGTTAACTAAAGCTGCAGGTGGTTCGGCGTTCAAAGCGGATTATTGCTACACTGTTCAAGGGCTTGGGCCAAATATGAACGCAAGAATCACCGTGGATATGAGGCGAGTATACGACTACTTCGAATTCAATCACTCAGGCGGCTGGGGTTGGTTTTCATGGAACATCCGCACCATTATCGAAAAACTAGTTCAAGACAATACCATAAATATTCAAATGCTCGGCGGCGACGCCCAGATGTGGGAATACATTAATAAGATCACCGAAACAATCACGGCGCGCTTATTTAAACCGGAACTATCCGCAAGCCCTATTCCAACAGCCTCTGGCAACCGACTTTTTAACTTTGGCGCTGGTTGGGTTCACAAAGAAGAACTAAAAAAAGAAGTATGGACTTGGGACAGAAAAGATATTGTCGAAAGGGAATTCTGTACGGCGATTACTTTAAAAGATCTTGATCAACATCGTTCTAAACTCATCATCAACGCAGACTAAGGAGCAGCAGGTGAAATCATTTTTCGCATTTCTATTACTTTTTTCGATAAACACTTACGCGGCTGTTCTTGAGGTGAATAGCAGCGAATCTAAAGTATATTACACAGTCACGCCGACGTTGCAGCTAAACTTGGTCGACCTAGGCAGTGACGGTGGCATGTTAACAGTCTTCCTTGAGTATCGCGGCAACGATATTTCTCAGGAATTAAAACAGCTTCATGTTCAATATCCGAATTTCCAAATCCAAGCCGTTATTGCAAGGTCTGCGAATGAATATGTCGACCTAGAAATTCCAGATCTAGGATTAAAAAAATCTTTACGCGTTAACCAAGGACAAACTGGCCCCTACATCAACTCGCAGTTTATGTTAACAGCGGCGCAAACAAAGAAGTTAAAGAACCTTCAGCGCTCTTTAAAAGAAAGTGTACGCCTGCAAATTCCGGTTCGCGCCAGTTATTCATCTGGGCAAGTCATTGAATCTGTCACTTTGGATGAGTCCGCTTGTGGCGGCGCCAAGGTTACATCCGTTCAAGATATCATTGCACACCTTGGTAACATGAAAAGACCTGAGTCGATTAAGAAAGATAAAACCTTTAGCTCCTTAAAGCAGGATATCTTGGACAAGTGTTACGGAATTAATTCAACGCAGATCAATTCATTTGCCGAACTCATGAAGCATCCGGTGAACCTAGAACATCCTGCTAGCTTAAATGGCGTAACCACCGAAATCGTCGCACAAGAAAGGTTTTCTGTTTTGAGTTTGAATCTTGAACTGGAAGTAAACTAGGTGTCTTTATGAAGGGATTAATGCTGCTACCGATCTTGTTATTAGCTGCGTGCGCGCCCTCTGGATCTAACAATAATAACGGTAATGAAAATATAAAGGCCGAATCTTTTCAATGCGAAATTTTGAAGGAGCATGTTTTAGCAATTTCAGGAATGCCGAAACAGGAATACCTTAAATCTTTCGCAAAATTGATCGCAGAGCGGGAATCTTCATGCACGCTAGAGCAAGTTACGAAATATTTGGATGCTGTTTTATCTATACAATGTGCCAACGACTGCACAACGAAAGAGAAATAAAATGAAATTAATATTATTGTTTTTAACACTGATTTATTGTGCTGGAACCTTTGCCTTGCCGGTGATGAACGAAAATATCGCCAGTGGTGGTATAGTTACTATTTACCCAGATCACCAAGATCCCAATCGCTTTTACATTGCACCCAACATCGTCACCGTGGCGAAACGGGATAATGGTAAAGCTGCTTTTACATATTCAGAAAACAGAATAAATTTATTCCAAAAAATCGCCCACGTCCAAATGCTGCTAAGTGCGGCTTACACAACAGATGATCTGAATGTCGCAAAGGATTTCATCCTGAAAAGTAATCCCAACGCTCAGTTTAGTGGATTGCCTTTCATACAATCATCGCTAGAAATGAATGGCGAACTTGCGGATTTGATTTCACAAAATGAATGTGTTCACGAAGCAGGATTAATCGGCCAACAGCAGGCCTGCAGCATGACCCTAACCCCCCGAGGCAGAACACTCTTTCTAAAATCTCTTTCCCGTCAGGCATTATTCTTAACGTTGAGTTTTAAATACTCTGTTTGGGGTGTCGCCCGCCGAGCAGATGGAGGGTTTGCGGATCAACCTATCACTCATGCTGTGGCGGTTAAGATTGATGCGGGGGAATTGACTCGCGATGGGGCGGTGATTTTGCGGTAGAGCTCAAGCCTTTTCAAAAGCTTGACGAAAGAACAAGATCTACTTGGTTTTCATAATTGGAAACCACGGCAGCTCGATTACAAATACTCCCAAATTTTAAAGTACTGATTTTTAAATCTTATTTTACTTTTTTGGGAGGATAGTGTTTGTAGTACAAGTTCCAGGCATCGATCATTGAACCGTCATCGAATACGCAGAAATTGAGGCCGGCGGGCTTAACAACGACTTTTAAGACTCCTGGAGAAATTATCTTATTATCCCTCACCCGTTTTCCATTTACGGATCGTCAGTCACACAAAAAACGGCACTTTGTTTAAATTTCAAAATTTAACTCTATCTGGTTGTTCTTGAGAACGGCATCATATTTGCTTTGGTTCCCAATATGCTCAAAAAGTTCCGAAATCTCATTTTAATAACTTTATCTCTGGCCACGTCTATATCCCTAGCTGCCGGCGATGGAATATCTCTAGGCCAGACTCTAGAGTCACTAAAAGAAGCCAATTTGAAGCTAAAAGAAACTTGCGAAGAAAAAGTCTCGGATGTCTCAAAACGATACGACGCCGTTGCTATTCATAATAGCACTAATAAATCATTTACGATTGAAATGAGAACCGCCTGCCTTCAGACCCTTCTGAATGAGAATATAATTTCACGCACCGAGAACCTTATCGCCAATGGCATATCTGCTCGTGAAAGTATGCTGCCTCTACAAATTCAAATTCTTCTTAACGGACCGAAATTAGATATTTTCTCGGTCGACATCCGGAGACTCGAATCGGATATCAATTCTCTGGTTTTGGATTTGTGGCTAAGCTCTTTATTAATTAAAGAGCTTTCGGCTATATTATCATCAAAGCTGTTTCAACAAATTTCTTTTAGCTTAAGTCGCCTAAAATCCACTTCGTATTTAGGAACACTTTACTCATTCAACCGCAAAGATTTAATAGAGAACGTACCTAACACGAAAAGCCTAGGTGATAGCCTCTATAGATTCAATATCGATGATGCTGTTCTCGCCAAAATATCTGCGGAGAAAACCGCAGAACTTGCTTGCATATTAAATCCAACCAATGACTATTGCCCACATAAAATTATCTATGCGTCCGATTTCAGTTCGACATTCGAAAAATACATCCTAATTCAAAAATACTTAAGAGAGCCCGCCGTTTACAACTACAGTTCGGTTGAGAGCACCAAAAGCATCTCGAATGAGTTTTTGTGTCAGCAAATTTCTCTCTTAATTAAGGAAGCAAAAGTGAACGCCTCTACTCTGGAGTGTGGAGCATCTGCTGCAGAAAATGGAAAAGCAATTACTTCATTTTTAGACAAACAAAAGTCTGAAGGCCAACTAGCTAAAATAGCATTTCTATTTAATAGCGATCGCCTTCGCAAGGCTTTTCCTTGGAGCCAAAAAAATCAAGCGCTTGCGTATGCAATTTCTATTTATTCCAAAGACATCAATTATTTACTAAAGAAGCTAAAAAAATCCGAAGCTAATAACTTGGAGCCCCCCCAAGGAATTCGAGAAAACCTTTTGTCTGAGATCAATGAGCTGTTAAGTAAGGATGAGCGATGATTAAAAGTAAAAGAATATCATATGTTATATTTATAACTGCTTTAGCTTTTTTTTCGCCTAGTCTGACTTTTGCTTTTAACTTACTGAGCGAAGTGCAATCGACAAAAGCAAAGTTAGACACGTTTAAGCTATCATCTGATGGCATTAGACTCATGAATATAAGTGATGCAAATCCGGAGAAAATACGCTCACTGCTATCCCTAGAAAGCTCGCAAGGGCAACTTGCCGGAAAGCAAATCGCAAATCTTATTGATTCCTTCGAGGGCTTGATTCGCAATGGATCAACATATGCTCACTTCAATGTAAGTCTGATTCCAGATCTATTTGCCAAGTTTAAAAAGGACCCCTCAGATTCGACATTAAAACTAATTTCTTCAGAGTTGGAAATCATAAATAGATTTCTTGTGTTACAAGAGGCTACAAACCGAGCGTATCAACAAAGAAATAAAGTGAATGTCGAGAAGATTCTAAATGCATACTACGCTTTTGTGGGATCTCTCGACGCTAAATCAGTACACGCAACTGAAAAATTTCTTAGGAAAGTCTATGGTGGCAAGTCTTTCTCAATTACAAATCCATATATCTTGGAATACATGTACAAAAGTATTCCACTAAGTATCTCTAGCGATATCGACAACTCTCTTGCGGCGAATCAAATCCTGGCGCTTTGGAACTTCGCCTCCGCCGTTAAAGACGGAATGGCTTCTCCTACTGCCTCTACATATATCTTTCCTTTAGTGATGCACCTTGAGTTGCGCATGAATAGATATCTAAATGGAAAGACTTCTATCGAGGTCGATTACAAAAAGCGTATTGGCATTAATGAAATTGAGATTCCACAAGGAATGAGGAAGGTTTTTGTATATAGCGCCGGACCAGGGTTTGGAGTTTATTTTGACTATGTAAACCGCGTGGAATTTGCGTATCTCGAAATTATTTCTGCTGTCGAAATGCAGGAGCTCGCCAAAGGCATGGCTATGGACAATATTTATCAAAAACTTGTTCAAGAAAAGGTTAACGAGCTCGCAAGCATTCGCATTGCATTTAACAGAATCCGCTTCGACTACTCAGTACCTTTTCAAATCTTTCCAGATATATCTCATGCGGAAGCTAATAAAGACAACTTTCAGCATTTAGTTAGAGATAACTTGGAAGCACGCCTAATTATGCTAGAGTCCGCCTCACCGCTATTGGAAGAGTACACCCACCTAAAGGTTTTTACGGTTAGCCCTGATTTTGTTTCCATTTTAAGTACAATGGATGATGCATTTATTTCTGTATCCGAGGTCCAAAGATTTTCTGAACAGTTCAAAGATGACCCAAGTCTTGCAGATCTCGTAATAAATAAAGGCCTGAGAGAATTAGTGAACGACAATCTATACGGCGGAATCTTGAAAACTAGACTACAAACAATTTTGGAACCTCAACATAACGTAAGTAACCTATTTTTCCAGCGAATGTTTTCTCTTGCGTTATCACGTGCCCTGCGAGCGGAAAATCCAGACATTTTGAAAACCCGCATTTTGGCAATTTCTAAAACACTCAAAGATATAAAAACGGAAACATCAATATGGAAAAACTAGCTAAAAATTCAAAAATCGAGATCTTAGGATTGGCTTTCTTTGCGATATGCGGCTTGTCGACAGGTTGTTCTAAGCCAAGCGAAGAAGTTCCAGTAAAAAAATTCGAAGCAACCACCACGACTTCAGTTTATTATTCCCAAGTTAAAGTGCGAGGTAAAGATCCTGTTTGTGTGGAAATTTCAACTAAGAGGACTTCTCTTGAGCACTCAAGCGAATTTGAAAATATTCTGGAATTTATAACCGCCCCATCTTCTAATTCATGTGAGAAAGACTCTCTTCAAGTCCATCTTCCTCCCTTAAAAAAGAATGGTGGATCTGATGTCTATCCTTTTACTCTAGAAATTCCAGAGGACTGGATGACTAACGAAATCGGCTTCGGATCCTGCTCAGTTCAAATTTCTCTAGGAAGAAGTGACGTCAAATTTAATTTCGATATTTGTCAGAATCAGGTTTTAAAAAGTAGCTTAAATGTTCGACAGGCAGATGAAGTAAGATTTGATGCTTCTTCAGATATAAGTGTGACACCAGTAATTTTAACAGACATAGATCGCAAAAATAAGAAGTTGTCCACTATTGCTATTAGTCTATTCTTTTATGAACTACAAAAAGTTGATCCTCAACTTCAAGAAAATGAAGATTCTGACGATCAGGCTAAGTCTCATAAGAAGGCTTGGGACCTCGCCGTTGAAAAAGCAAAGCAGGCTTTATGAGAATTCACTTCTTCGTTTTTCTATTATTCTTAACTCAGGATACTGCCTGGTCTAAGCCCACAGTTGAGGCTTCAGTATATTCTGAGTCTCAAGTAAATCGATTTCGAAGAAAAGTCCATCCCTTCCAGCTGGGTGAATGTATGGGGCAGGACACCGAAATTTCAAATGAAACTCTAAAGAATATACTTGAAAAAAACGGCAGTTCAGGAAGTGTGAGCAGAACTGAATCAAGAGGCGATCAACGGATTGGGGATTTCTATTTTGGCAATATTGAGTGGAACATCGAGGTCGATCCAGACGAAAATTTGAAAATTCATTTTTCTCAATCAACTATAACAAGTAAGGAAGAAGTTGGAGAGTTAAGGTGCAATACAACTGTTAGCAAAAGCAACGTTTTGGCTTCTTCCACTAAGTTTTCAGGCAGCGTCTTACTGGTGGTTCCGAGGAATGTATTTGTACTCAGAATCCGCCAGAGCGAACTCTCCAACACAGAAGCTAGTGCAAGTTTCTCCTCAAAGATCATAATTGTTAATAGAACGGAAAGTAGCACCCCCGATAAACCGGCCATCCCTTTCGAATCATTCCCGAGTGATACAAACAAACTAAAATATTTATTTGTCAGACCAGGAGACCTAGTCCGGCTATCAGTGGAATATAAGACTGATTCTGTAAAGAAGGTGGATTTCTCTTCTCAGTTCGAAGTGGGATTTTTAGGAAGCTTCCGATGCAACTCTAAGCACTTTGATATTAAATCTGTAGACTTCAAGCGCAATCTCCTAAACTCATTCGCAAAAGTTCCGACTTCACCATCGGCCATGGATGACTTGCTGGTTAAAGCAAGCTGCTTGCAAAATCCACTTTTTAGTCGGGAATTACTAATTAATTCTCATGGAAGCACACTTGCGACCTTGATTCGGCAAATCGCAAAATCTCAAGTATCTAACCCTTCAGATATGACTCCGAGTACATACTTCTATAATATCGTTATGTCCTATTTGGCTTTGGACCTATCTAAAAACGTGGTTTCAGATTTGAAGTTATTTTGCGACACCGCAAAATTAAATACCTTATTTAGTATTCCCTCTGATTTCGAAGTGCTAACCCGAAAGTATCATTGGGCCTCTTTAAATTATATTAAGATCAAGTATACTTTAGACCAGACTACACCGCCTGCCGTTGACGCAATTCTTGATTATCTTTCAGAGCAACAGGATCAAAAGATCTCCTACTCGTACTTAAGAGACGCAAAAACTCTTGCGATTCTTCGAGAGTACACTCAGGACGTGCTTTCAGATAAGCTGACAAATTTTTCAAATATCTCGGATATCTTAAAAGAGATACCGAACACTCTTACCGGCCAGAACATACGCAATGCATATCTAAAAAATGTTAAAGAAGCACATAGCCTAGCGATTGATTTTCAGTATCAAATTCAATCCCAACTAAGAAAAATTGGAACATCAAGCAATGATCTAGTTAATATCGGAGACTTAAAGAGTAAATGGGAACAAATTAAGAAATTAAACACCAGCCTTTTATTTGGAATTCAACAAGACTTGAAGTGGTTCGAGATTTCTGAGAACAATCCTACATCAAGCAAATTTGTTTCCGATCTGTATGATTTGAACTCCGTGATACTTACACAGTCTCACATTTTAAATAATTCGGTGAATTACAATAAGGGTCTTTATAAATCTTTAGTCGAAAATAATCCCGAATTCGAACCTTTATTTAATCATATCAATAACGAGACTTTCTCCAAAAGCATAAACAAATGCCTGGATTCCTCTCATGAATAAATTATTGCTAATAATTGGATTATTAATTTCCACTCGGTACACATCAGCAAGCGAATTCTCTGAGGCTTCTGATAGGTATATTAAAGCGTCTCATCAAACCGCAGAGTCGATGGCCAAAGCTCTTTTTACAAATAGTCTTATTGAAGCTTATTCCTCATCAAGAAATGTCGCCATACTAAATAGTCCTGAATTAGAGAATAGCAAGAATCAGGTGCAACAAATTCTTAACGATCTTGTACAGAAGATTGTAAAATCAGAAGCTCAAGAAAATCTTTGGGATGATGCATTTAACAAAGCTTTACTTCAGGATTTATATCAACTTAAGAACGATTTAACTAAGGCCGTCTCTAATATTGAAGCCAAAAGAAGTTACGACGTTCACCAAAATATCCTCGCACAAAAATCAACAGAAAGCGCCCTTTCAATTGCAGTCGAACAATGTAAAAAAGGAATGACTGTTGCCCCACTAAACGCGCAACAGTCAATGCCAACGCTATTAAAAAATACTTTTAACATCCAGATACAATATACCTACAATACAGACAGTAATAATGGCTCAGTTGGCGGCATGATTACTCCCGAGGCTCCAAGGGGACGGCCGGAAGTTAACGCGGCCCTTACCGCGGGAATTATTTCTGCGGCAAGCATGGGGGGACCGGTTGGCTGGGCCGTCGCCGCAGGTTTGGCATCCGTCCAATATCTATATAACTCCGAAGAAAAGAGAAAAGCCGATATCGAAATGACGGATGCTTTGATGCGAGCCATTGATAATCAGGCAAGCTCTGAAGACGTTCGCAGATATTATAAAAATACTTGCACAAAATATCTTCCTTCATTTGAAAAAATACTCAATGGAACGGCAAAAAAAGATGTCTCTACTTTAGAACAAATAAAAAGTGATTTTTCAAAGAGACAAGTAAAGAACATTGAGGAGTTCAAAAAAATTTCTGTCTCTAAAGATGAAAAAGCGCTAGGAGATTTCCTGACCAAAAAACTGTCCCTTGATGATCTCGTAGACCTAACAATGATCGCGGTGATTGACTCTGTGAAAGAAGGCCAGTCCGTTTTTACAAGAATTACTTTTGATCAGACGGGTCTTAGCTATTACGAAGATATGTTAAACGTTTTAGATGGCCAGATCAGAAAAGTCCAAGAGGTTTCTTATCAAATCAGCCTGATATCTCAAGACCGAGATATTTTAAATAAACTTAAATATAACTCACAAATCAGCACTGAGATAAATGATCTTTTATTGGAGTGGAACAAAGTTTTCGCCGAATCTTTGATTCAAATATTTAATCAAATGAGTATTAACAAATCTAAAAACAGCGCACGTCTTTGGCTTAAAAAGTTTAATGACTTCAAAATAAGATATCCTTTACTAAAAGTTTCCGCGTTAGAGAAACGCTCTACCCTACTTATAAAAGGAATGGAATAAACAATGAAAAGCAGATTTATGTCAGCCTTTTTTGCATTTATTTTCCTTACGACATCTTCAACATTTGGATCGTCAATTCACGGCTATGACCGTTTTGATACCGAAGTACTTTTCCCAGAAAGCTCTTCTTGTTCAACGTCCTCATTTGGCGGCGCCCCAAACTTTTCATCTGAAGGATACTGCATGGTGGGTTCGGCCTCGTACAGAGCCGAGGAAAGCAATCCCAACTTAAACAAGGGGTTGTATTTCGTTTTCTTTTACAAAAATGAAAAAACCGGAGACAAAGTCGCGTATTTCACTTCTGTCCAAGACAAAAAAATTCAAGCCCGAATGATCTCAGAAGTTGAAACTCCAAATGGCAAGCAGTTAATTTCTTTTGAAGGTGTCACGAATGTTGACTCTAATGGTAGCCTAAATGACTTCCTTAACTCTCCTACGGGACAAGCAGTAATGGGGGGTATGGCTCAGGGATTCGTAAAGGCATTTCAATACACACAAACCACTGAAAATATAAAAAACAATGAAATAGCTGCTTACTCGGTTTCGGGCAACCACCAGGTACAAATAAATATTAAAGTTAATTCATTCGTCGAAGACACCAAGAAAAACCTTGGTAAAAGTCTTTTAGAGAATCTAATACAGACGAGTCAAGTATCTATTGATATTCCTGTCGGTGAAATTATACCAGATAAAACTCTTTTAGAAAGCTATATCCAAGACAGTTTTAACTCTTATGTTGATGGTCGTTACGAAAAATTTTTAAAGATCCAAGGGATAGTTGCACAAATAGACGGCAGAAATTTTTCTGTAAATAATGATCTCTTTTATCAAGACGGCAAGTCTAAAATGTTTGGTCCTTCAAGCCCAAATCTTAAAAGTGATAATAGAAATTTTATTCAGTCCACGAATGCCTTGTCATTAGTACCACTTTCGGCAGGTCAAGGAGTCAGCATACACCAACGAAAATGGATCCTCGCGCAGAGGCTTCATCATCTGGCTGGGATAATAAATCAAAGGTTGGGGAATTTTCCCGAATCTGCAAAGGATTATATAGTTTCAGTAGAGCTGTCCAAACTAAGCAATAACATAGCTTCAGCAGCAAGACTAGATTCAGACGAGAATGGTAGCCTTGTGCCTCATAAGAACGGGGACTTCAAAAGATATTACTTTAGCGAAAAAAATAACACTTTGGCACTCGATAGCGCTATAAATTCAATCGCTTCGAATCCAAATAGCCGGCCTCTGTCCCAAGATGCAATATCAAGAATCGAAATGTTTGAAGAGGTCGGCAATCGCCTTAAAGAAGCATTTCCAGAGGTTTACGGGCAATGGAGCAAGGCTGTTACAGCCTCAAATGATCTTCTTAAGCAGGCGAAAATTGAAGCCTCTCGGGGAAATATTGAGATAGCCCTTGCAATGGGGGAGATGTCCGTAAATGTGCTAGACGTTCTTTCGTATTTCACTCCAGTTGGAACGGCGGAATCACTTTTAAATCTGATTAGTGGAAAAAATATTAGAACTGGGCAAACCCTTACGGCTACTGAGACAATTATAGAGACTTTGCAAATTGTTCCATCGCAATGGTTAATAAGTGCGGGAAAATTTGGAGTTGGAACGCTAGCTGGAATCATAGAGAAAATTAATCCAAAATCGGCTAAGGCTATCGCCGAAAATGCCGCTAGAATTGAAAGAGTTGCTAAATACATTCCTGCGTCTTTGGCGGCAAAAAAGGAAAAGCTTGAGGCTGCAATTGCAGAGATTGAAAGATTGACTCCTCAAGGTGAAGATTGGACCTTAAAAGTAGAGAAAATTCTAGCTCCTTTTTCTAAATTAAAAGATTTCAATCCGGAGGTTCTGTTTGACGTAATTAAACAGAGAGACTTGCTGAGTAAAATTCGTGATGGCTATAACTCAGACATAAAGATAATTTCTGTATATGTTAGCTCAGCCAAATCCAAAGGTGAAACTTGGGAAAATATGGCAAGAGAATGCAACCGAATCAGAAGATCCATTGGGGAAAAGTACAAAAACTTAACTCCAGAACCGCTTCGATTCGAGATATATAAGAGAAATATTATCAAATACGAAGGTGACCCATTAGGTCCAAAATTTGAAGATATGGTCGCCAAGGGAGTAGCAGATGGTTTAGACCTGGAAACCATTTATAAAAATATAGTGGACTCATCACAGACACCGAACGTCCACTTAAATAATTTACTTGAAGCTATTCAGAAAGAGTTACCATGAGAATTTTTGATCCTAAAATGTCAATGGAACGAGATGCCGCGGGAAGGTTTTCAATCAAATCTTATGTACCAAATGGAGGCTCATATGACATCGAAGACTTTTCAAATATAAGAAAAAAATCAAACGAAAAATTTCTTTCCGCGGTAACGAATATTATAGAGAATATTCTAGGACTTAATAAAAGTGATCAGCCGCTCCGCACTCTTGAAACTATAGATCTTTATGAAGCTCCAAATGGACATATCGTCGAAGTTGTTCAAGACCAATTTTATGGTTTAATGGTTGAAAGCGAAGACAAAGAGATAATCGAGAAAATATATAAAGAGCTAATCAAAGAATAGCTCTTTATATTTATGGGATTCTTTAAAGTTGCACTATAGAACGATCTCCTGGTTCCGATGGTCGACCTATTATGACCTCTGAGGTCTTGGTGGTGCAGCTGGTATAAATCCTGGGTCCCGTCCCCATGCGCCTCTGCTGCTAACGGAAATGCTGGTCTCGACGATGCCCCGTGTCCTAATCGTGACAACGGAGTGGATGAAAGCATCGACAACGTAATCAAGAATATTCCCAAAGCCGAATTTTTAAATTCTAAATTTTATTCTATGCGTTTAGGCGGGTAGTGTTTCGCGTATAAATTCCACGCGTCGATCATTGATCCGTCGTCAAAAACACAGAAATCGTATTCATTGTTTTTAGAGTCTTTTAGGATTCTGTTTTTTGCCCCGACGTCCCAGCAGTAGTTGGCTCCAGGATTTCCCGCTAAGGAACTATTAGTTTCATGAATTTTAAAAGCCACTCCTCTTGAAATCCGCAATGCCTTACAGGAAGTTTCTTTCAAACAAGATGAGTTGAAATTTAAACCATCAATCTTAACTATTACGATACTTTTGTATTGGCCGTTTACATAATACTTAAATTCAGCTCCAGCACTATGTCCATAAGACGAGACCACTAAAATACTTATTACGAGAATAATTTTTAGCACAATTTAGTCCTCTATTTTTTATCTTCAAACCAACCTAAAATATTCGGTTTCTTAGCAGTTTGCTTCATTAATGCCGCGGCATCTACCCAACCATCGTTGTTATCGTTTTGCCAAGTCTGACCCCAACAATTCACTACCTTAACAGAGTCTTTGCATACAGCCTTCGGATCAGAAGGTTCGCGATCACAGACTTTTCTGTGTCCAGCTATGACAACGGCATGATTTTTCCCTTTGCAGTTTTCTGGGTCACCCACCAAACAAACTCCAGAAAGGGCCGCAGGCCGTCCACTTCTAACAATATCTCTCATTTTTTTAATAAATTCTTCGTCGGTAACAGGGTTTTTAAGTTTTTTTGGATTATTCTCGCTGGCATCCGGAAACTGTTCGTACTTCACAGTCTTCACGCTTTCAAAAGCCACCATATTAGCTGCACTACATTTGTTGGCACCAGTCAGTTCATCGAGGAATTTTTCATATGTGTCCTGCCCGAATGCTCTCAGGACTTCCTCCTTCGAAACTTTCAGATCTAGATTTTTATCAATTTCTTCGATTGCAGTTGCATAGGCTTTATTGGTACAAGCTATACATTCTTTATTTTTTCTATAGTCATCGTAATAGCTCTTCATGCGGTCCCACATTGCCTCTTGAGCCTCGATTGTCTCTTTTCGATCGTACATCTTGCTAAGAATTACATCTAAAGAAACGCAAGCCTCACTCGCTACCTTTTTTGTCACCAGCGACGCAATTAAGGCAGTTGAATGGGGGTCTCCCCCGGACTCTTTAACATTATCATCTGGGGAAGTTTTTAATCCCTTATATGCTGATCGAGCCATTGGAGCCTGCCGCCCGGGATCTTGAGGTGCAACTATCCTAGTTAAATCCAGTTGCGATATTAACTGGCTTTTTTCCAAATTACTGCAGTCAATGTTTAGCTTTCGGCAATTTTCTGTTTGCATCATAGTTGCTGCGACACAGGCATAACAAATCCCAAGACCGTCCTGAGATGCGACTCTGGGCATATTTCGAATTTCACATACACCAAGACGCTCAGAGCATTCTCTTTTATCTGGTACTGAAAATGCTTTTGGCAACTGAGTAAAGGCGGACCCCAATGCAAAAGATGGCAAAAGACCGATAAATAAGTAGATTAATCTCATAATGATATAATGGCGTGACTTTCATCCTCTGCAAAGCCGCTAAACTCTTCGCTAGACCAAGGTTAAGCAACGTCTAGACTTAAATCCGTTTAATAAAACATGCATTCAACCGATAAAATACCTAAATGACTCGCCATATTTGCATAATCATTTCGATGCTTTACTCGCTGAGCGCATACGCAGCTTCAGTTTCCCCATTTTTCTCGATCGAACAAAAAAGGAAAAGTTTTTCTATCTCCGCTAGAGAATATCAAGATTCACGGATAGATCCTAACTCCGATGGCAAAGTAGAAAGATGGAATATTGAAAAAGGTCCTCTGAAAATTTCGATTTCTTACTTAAAGGACCGTACGATCTACACCATTATTAAGTATGAAAAGACCCATGTTGCCGAAAGAATTGTCGTCGCAAGAAACGGTAAGCTATTCCTAGTTAAATCTCAGAACCGAAAAGAACACATTTATTATCAGTCTTCACCTGAAATCATGTGCATAGCCAATCATGAAAGCCAATGGAAAAAAATGAACGAGCTCTTCCTTAAGGTTACAGAAGGAAGCCTAATGATATGCGCAGATAAATACCAAGACAAAACTTGCTCCGAATCTGATTTTGGAGACCAAATTAATGAGTCGATCAGAGAGGTATATCGTCCACCAAACACCTCAGAAGATTCAAAAAATGAGTTCCTTAGCTGCTTAGAAAGTAACGCCGCGAAAGAAGGCTTCGAAAGAAAATATGGCAAAGAACAAGGTCAGACAGAGCACCTTCAATCAATTGTAAATTACAAAAACAAGATCGTTAAATTCCTCAACTCTCCTACAACAAGTGCAGTAATTAGCTGTAAGGAGCTTACTGATAAGAGCGACGCGGCTAAAGCATCAGAGTCCGGCAAGATTCAATTAATTCTAGATAAAAATCGTCTCGAAAAGAGCGAAATTTCCGACCAGATCCAATCCTTTAAAATTCAGCTATTTCACGAGACTATTCACACAAGTAAAGTTGAATCCGAAGACCTGGTCACATATTTGACGAAATTATGCGCCGAAAAAATTAAAACTGAGGTGTCTGAACTGAAGGTGGTAGGTTCAGATGTCAGTGGATCTACTTTTGTAATTGATTCAACTAAAGCCGCCGAAACTGCAAGTCTCAAGGCCTCCGACGTGATTCCTGCATCTATTGCCGAAGCACCAAAACCGCTTCCGCCTTCAGGCTCACCGCAAGAGATGAACCGTGTGGCCGAAGCACTTGGTTCCGAGCAAACATTGAAAATCAGTCAAAGCCAAACTAGTGGAGTGATTAAAATGGCTGAAAGTGTTTTGGCTTCAACTCCTGCGGTAGCAGCACCGGTTTCCAATACCATTGCGTCGACAACTTCCAAGTCTTCTAGTAGCCGCCTTCCTGCAAGCGAGCCAACTTACTCACCTAACACTAAGGCACCTAGCAACCCAGCGCTTAAGAATTTACAGAAAAACTCAACGTCCGGCAAAGCACGTGAGTATATTACCGAGGAAATTGATCTAACTAAGCAGCAAATGGTTGGATCCACAGCATCTTCTGCTTCCGCTAATCGTGTGGCTCAAGCAGCAAATAGTAAAGCCACTACAGCATCCACAAGTGTTGGCGCCCCTGAAGTATCTACTAGTACCGATACACCAACGGCAAGCACTGGCTCATCAAGAGGCAATTTAAATGCTAGCGGTGCAGGCGGCGGGTCTATTAGCACAGGAAATACGCGAACGAACAATAGAGGTGTTGCATCATCCGGTGCAGCTAGCTCACAAAATGAGGTGCGTGAAGAAATCGCAAGCTCATTCTTAGATAAACCTTACCAAGAGGCGCGCAAACAACTCAAAAACCGTGCGTTTGTCGAAACTCTTGAACGAAACGACATCACTGTTTATGACCTCCAAGGTCAGTCGTTCGGTGCCCCCAAAGGAAAGATCATCTTCATAGATAAAGGCAACCGCTTTGATCGCAAAACTCGGCCATAAACGGTCCATAGTCTTTTTACTGCTTTTCTTTTTCTGGTTGGGTTACGTATCCTTCACC
>JABWCO010000024.1 GCA_013360185.1 Bdellovibrio sp. | reverse complement strand
TTGAATTAAATCAGATACCTGGTGGGTGTTCTTAACGATTGCGTCTAAGGAATTTTCACTCTCTGCTGCAAGCGTGACACCCGTTTTACTTTTTGTCGAGGCTTCGTGAATAAGACCACTAATTTCCTTCGCAGCTTCGGCACTTTTTTGTGCCAACGCACGAACGGCATCTGCGACAACTGCAAAACCTTTGCCCTGCTCGCCTGCGCGTGCGGCCTCAACCGCGGCATTAAGAGCCAACAAGTTTGTCTGAAAGGCGATGTCGTCGATGATCGAAAGAATTTCCTCGATCTTTTGCGAGCTCTTAGAAATCTCTCCGATCACGGTAATCAATTCGCTAATTTTCTTCTGACCTTGCTGTACGGTTCCCTGGCCTTCTTTGGACAATGTGGCCGCTTGATTTGAATTCAATGAATTTTGTCTTACAGTTGCCGTGAGCTCTTCCATCGAGGCAACAATTTCTTCTAAGGAAGCCGCGGTGGAAGTTGAGCTTGAAGAAATTTGATCGCTGGATTGAACAAGCTCTTGTGAGCCTGTACGAATCGTTGAAGAGCTAGTATCAAGACCATCAGCAACACTTTTTAAAGCTAATTGTAACTTGCGAATATTCCAAAGACTGAAGAGCAAACCAAAAAGAATACTAAAGCTAACGAAACCGATTAAAACGTATAATGTCATTTTATAGTTCTTCGCGACGTTTTCTGTCATTTCGATACCTGTGGCATAACTACGGTCAGTCAGAGTCTTTAAGCTTTCATAAGCCGTATTAAAACTTTTTTGGGAAGTGCCTTGTAAAATCATCTCGGCTTGCGATTTGTCGCCACTTTCAAGTGCGGCCTTAAACTTTTCACTGTCAGCTTTGTAAAGCTCCCAAGCAGTTTGAAAGTCTTCGTATGTTTTGCGAAGTTCATCTGTTACTAACAAAGGGTCTATCACTTTAGAATAGATCATGATGTTGCCCAGCAAGCTGTCCATTTCTTCAATGATAGCGTGACGTTCGTCTGAACTTTGTGTCGCCAACAGGTTGAACTCTAGTTTGCGGAAGTTGGCTAGGTTGATGTTTAAGTCCGCAGCCTTACTGACCGCGGGCAGCCAAACTTCACCAATTTCACTCGTCGCTATATTTTGAAAGCGCAAACGGTCCAAAGACAAAATATTAGTCGCCAGAGCGATAACGAGCAAAAGACTTGTCACCATCAGAAAGCGGACCCGTAAAGACATCTGAGACATGCGAAGTTCCTCCCACAAGGTTGTTTCGGAGTCCTTAAAGAAAAAAACAGGTCTAGATCGTTACAAATGACTATAGAAAACCCCAAAGCGAGGGTTCCTAAAATAATAGAAACAGGGGTTTTGTTTGAAATCCAGACTTTTGTTCAGGCCTCCTATTGACGAAGGTCCTAAAGGTCTTTAGATTTGGGTTTTAGGGGATCCTCAGCATGCCAAAACAAATTGTGTTTCTTTATGCCTTCTGCGTTGTCGTTCTTTTTCTTGTGAACGTCGCAGTTTCTTAGTTTTTCATAGTATAGATATCAGGATAATTTCTGCCGATTTCTTCTGAATCCATGCCGTAACCAACAACGTAGCGGTCGTCTATGGTTTTACCGATGTAATCTGCTCTGATTGGCAACTCGCGACGAGCCGGTTTGTCCAGTAAAGTCACAATTTTTAAAGAAGCCGGGGCTGAGGCAAACAAACGATTTCGTAAGAAACTTAATGTGCGGCCGGTATCAATAATTTCCTCAACAACCAAGACATGCTTGCCTGCGATATTTACGGAAATATCTTTGACGATTTTAATCGCGCCACCGCGTTCAACGGCTTGCACGTGGACGAAATCTACCTGTTGTGGCAAATCCACAGCTCGCATAAGGTCAGCAGTGAAATGAACAGAGCCGCGCAAAGGGCAAATAAAGATGACTTCTTTTCCTTCGTAGTCGTGTTCAATTTGGCTGGCCAAATTTTCAATCAATTCTTTGATTTCGTCACTGGTAAGAAAAGGAACCATTTGCTCTTTAAGTTTTGCCATTTCGTCTGCCTTTACAGTTCAATCGAAGTAATGCCTGCAGCTTGTGCCATTTTCAAATAGCGTAAAGCCTCAGGGTGTTGCGGATCACGAATAAGGATATTCTCCCACTGTTCCGTGGCTTCAGCAATGTTGTTTGAGTTGTAATAGATTGCCCCAAGCTTTAGGCGAGCTGGAATAAGGTGTGGGTATTCGCGAATCAAAGCTTTCAAATCTTTGATGGCACGATCAGTCTGCCCCAGTTGGACGTGCACCTCGGCAATACGCAAAGTGACTTCAGTTTTGCGGCTTGAAAGTTTTTGTGCTTTCAAAAGCTGCTCTAAAGCTTCGTTATAGCGTTTGTATTGATAATATAAGTCGGCGAGTTCTTCATGCTTCGAAGCTAACTTTTCATCAACGAAGGGGTCTTGCTTACCGGTTTTCTTTTCCAGTTGCGATTGCGCGTCCAAGAAAACCTGTTTGCCCTCATCGTATTTGCCTAAGTCATTTAAGATGATTGAAAGGCCGACGCTGGCATCTGTATAGGTCGGATCGATTTCTAAAGCACGACGGAAAGTTTTGATCGCTTTGCTGAACTGACCTTTATCGTAAAAGATCGTGGCCAACATTTGATAAACTTCGGGATTGCGAGTGTTTTGCAGAAGCATTTGATTCAAGATGGGTTCAGACATCTTGTAGTTGCCATTTATGAAATAGCCGCGGGCCTCTGAAAGCATGTCATCATGAAGAGCATTCATTCTGCCACCTCTTTTTGCGCGGCCTTAAGTTCACTGCTGTCAGGAAAGTCGCGCGCTAGGATTTCAGTAAATTTTTTGGCTTTTGGTTCGTCGTCAACTTTCTTTGCACAGATTGCTGCGCGGGACAGAGCTTTGGCATCGAAACCTAAGTTGCGGAAGTTGTTATAAAGGCCTTCGTAGCGATTTAAAGCGCTGTCAAAAATTTTGCGTTTAAAATAAAAATCAGCGATATACTCTTCTTTTTCTGCCAACATTTTTATCGTGCTGCTGCGTTTTTCTTTGGCCTCAGTCACGTACTCTGAGTTCGGATATTTCGCAATAACTTCAGATAGATTCAAGATCGCATCGTTGGCTTGAGTTAAGTCGCGATCGATCGTGGATGGCAACTGGTTGAAATAGCTCATGCCGATGCGGAATTGCACGTAATCAATGTTCGGAACTGTAGGATGCAGTTCTTTAAACATTTGATAAGCGACTTGCGCCTCTGCGTAAGACTCTTGTTTGTAATAAACGTCAGCGATCGCAAGTTCCGCCTTGGTCGCTAAGTTGCTGTACGGGAATTTATTCTTTACTTCCGTATAGCGACGAAGAGCCTCTTCATAGCGCTCGCTTTTATCGAACTCTTCAGCGATAGCAAAAGCACCCTCTGGAGTATTAGAGTTTTTTTCTAGAGAAGAACAGCCAGAGACTAAAAGTCCTAAGGCCGCAGCGAATATTATGACTCGGAGCGTTTTTAGCATAGAAGTAAATCATATTTTGGTCCAGGACCCGCTGTCAACGCGTCATCAGCAGCGACGACTTTTTAATCCACCCCGTAAGAGAACCTGGATAGGTGATTTGTACCCAATCCCCCTCGGTTTTATGTGAAATGACTTCCATTCCGCCGTAAAGATCTAAGATAACCACAGCTTTATCCCCAGGGGCTGTTTGTACGGACACTTTTTCCTCGATGATCGTGCCGCGAAGTACGGTAGCGTCGTAAATTTTCAAGGCTAAAAGAATAGTAAACGCGATAAACAGAGCTCCCAGGAGGGTACCAATTAGCGGAAAGCCTGGAAGAGTCGTTTCACTTTCAAGAGCTTTTTTGCGGCGTCCGCCATAAGAAAGCAAAACCCAACCGCAGGAAAACAGTGATAACGCGGAAAGAATTAAAAATCCCGTCAGAGGAATGGGCTGCAAAAGCTTTGCGCGTAAACTTTCATAAGATTCAAGCTGATGGGGAACTTCTTTGATCGCCATTTGCGTAAGAGCAAATTTCAACCCGGCATTGGCGACTTCCAAATTAGGATCAATATCGAGAGCTTTGCGCAGAAGGCCAATGGCGAGTGCTTTGTTTCCTAATTGAAACTCTGTCAGTGCTAAATTCGTTATGGTGACAGAGTTATTAGGATCTTGGTCTAGGGATTGCTTAAAAGATTCCTGAGCCTTCGCATAGTCTTTCGCGACATAGAGCTCAGTGCCTTTGCGAAAAAGGTCCGCGGGCGTTTCAGTCTGCGCCGCAGCTACGGCGGCACACAAGACAAAAACCAGAACTGCAGAGAGAGTTTTGAGTATCTTCATAACTATCAAAGTCTACAGATAAAAGTCGTTCTGTGTCTACCACGTGTCTTGTCTTAGTCGGGGCCCAGGAGTAAACTGGACGGGCATTTCCAATAACAATGGATCCAAGGATGTTTCGATTACGATCCGCGAAAGGTGTTATGAGTTCTCTGGTTGGTCATCAGATTCAGCAATCCGATAAAATTAATTCTATGGTGAAAGATCTAGTCAACGAAGTTGCCAAGGTCAACGCACAGATTTCTGGAATTCGTCCCGCAATGGAAGAGTTCAAAGAGCAAGGAAAGCAGAAGGTAGATCTTGCGGGCCAGTTTCGCGGTCGCCCTCTGCACTATCCATACATGGGAACTGGCGCTGGCCGTGGGCCTTATGTTGAGCTTGAAGACGGAAGTGTGAAGTTGGATTTGATCAACGGTATCGGCATTCACTTAATGGGTCACGCACATCCGCGCGTGATGGCGGCAGCCGTGCGCGGTTCTTTGGCGGATATTTTGACGCAAGGAAATTTGCAACCCAACAATGAATACCGTTTATTCACTGAAAAAATTGTAAAGATAGCTGGTAAAAAAAGTCGCATGAAGTATGCGTGGATTGCGACCTGTGGAACAATGGCCAACGAAAATGCTTTAAAACTTTCGCGCCAGAAAAATTCTCCGGCACGTTTTGTATTGGGCTTTAAAGATGCATTTGCCGGTCGTTCGACGATGATGGCAGAAGTAACTGACAATGTGGCCTACAAACAGGGTTTGCCGGAATACCACGAAGTCTTAAGAGTCCCCTTCTTTGATAAGCGCGATCCGCGTTCAGGGGAAAAGGCCTTAAGTGCGATGAAAGAACATGTTGCAAAACACGAAGGCAATATTTCTGTTTTTGGTTTTGAACCGATGTTGGGCGAAGGTGGTTACCAGGCCGCCCCACGCGAATTCTTCATTCCGCTTTTAGACTTTTGTAAATCTAAAAATATCGCCATCTGGGCTGACGAGGTGCAAACCTTCACGCGCACGGGCGAATATTTTGCCTATGAAACTTTAGATATCGGGCAGTACATCGATATCTGTACAATTGCAAAAACGGCTCAAGTGGGTGCAACTCTTTACACGGAAGAATACAATCCGAAGCCGGGTTTGATTGCGGGGACATTTTCAGGCTCCACGCCATCACTATCAGTAGGCATGGAAATGTTAGACATGTTAAGTGAAGGGTTCTTAGGACCTCAGGGACGCATCATGCAAATTCACCAACGTTTCATTGGCGGGATCAATCGTTTGAATGAAACAACTTGCAAAGGGATCGCGCAAGACGCTGGCGGCATGGGCTTAATGATTGCCTTTACTCCGCATGACGGGAAAAAAGAAAGTGTGAATGCTTTCTTAAATAAACTTTTCCAGAATGGCGTGATTGCATTCCCGTGTGGAAAAGATCCTGTGCGCGCGCGCTTCTTAGTGCCAGCGATTATTCAAGATCAAGACATTGATATCGCATTAAAGGCGATCGAAAAGACCTTACTTGAAGGGGTTTAGTTGGATTTCATCGAGGCGTGCCGACAACTTATAGCTATCGATAGCACCCCCACCCATGGCAACAAAGAGCTTGCGAAATGGGTGGCTGCGTTTTGCCGTCAAAAGGGATTGTACGTCGAGGAACAAGAAGAAGTTGTCGGTGACCTTGCCCAAGTCAACGTGATCGCTCGCTTTAGTGAAGAGCGTCCTGAAAAAGAACTGCTCTTACAAACCCACTTAGACACTGTCGATCCGGGGCCTTTCCCGCTTTGGACGGAAACTGGGGCTAATCCTTTTGATGCACACATTATTGACGGGAAAATATACGGCCTAGGGGCCGCTGACGTAAAATTAGATTTTTTATGTAAGCTTGAAGCAATGGCGTCTTTTGCCAAAGATCGTGCGTGGCGCTTGCCGCCTGTTTTGGTGGGCACCTTTGGTGAAGAGTCAGGCATGCAAGGTGCCTTAAAATTGATTCGAAAAAATAAAATTTCAGCCAAGATGGCACTGATTGGCGAACCCAGTGATCTTAAGGTCATTAACGCGGCAAAAGGTTTTGCCAGCGTTGAAATTCGTGTGCCATTTAGTGACGAAGAAAAAGTTTATCGTGAAGAGCACAACTTGCGTGAAAGTACGTCGACCCAATCAAAACTTTTCCGCGGCAAGGCTGCACACTCTTCGACTCCTCATTTGGGAGAGAGCGCGATTATTAAGATGTTGGAATACCTGATGATG
This sequence comes from Bdellovibrio sp., assembly GCA_013360185.1. GTDB lineage: Bacteria > Bdellovibrionota > Bdellovibrionia > Bdellovibrionales > Bdellovibrionaceae > Bdellovibrio. The sequence continues at coordinate 23,873 of JABWCO010000024.1, read as the reverse complement.
CTTCCGGATACGGTGAACGTTATGGAAGTTGATGGGGGAATTAATTTTAACACAGTACCAAGTCATGCGTTCTTAGAGATCGATATGGTCTCGATGATTCAAAATCCGATCTCGCGTAAGATTGCAAATATTTATCGCGCCGTCAAAGCGTTAGAACTTGAATTTTTGGATTACAAAGACAACGACTTTTATCCCAGCACACCGACGTTAAATATCGGACTGATTCGCACCAATGAAGATGACATTCAGATTTCGGGAACATGTCGTATTCCGCCAGTGATCACACATGAGATTTACGAAGGCTGGATGGCGCGCTTGCGAGATGTTTGCGAAAGCAATGGTGCAAGTTTTAGTGTGAATGATTATAAAAAGCCTTTTCGTACAGAAGTGAATTCGATGTTGGTTAAAGGTTGTTTGGATGAGATGCGGGCGATGGGTTTAAGTGATCAGCCTATTTCCCAAGCTTCAACAAATGAGGCGAGTATATTTTCGCGCATTGGTGTTGAATGCGTTTGTTTTGGGCCAGGCAAGCGTGAGGGTAATGTGCATACTCCGCAAGAACATGTGGCGTTGGCGGACTTAGAAAAGGCCACACAGTTCTATAAAAGAGTTATTGAAAGGTTTTGTTTATGAGTTTTATTATTAGACCAGTTCAACACGATGACTTAAATCAGTTGGTCGATCTGGCAAAGCAATTTAATTTGCTAAATCTGCCGGGGGACAAAAAGGTCATTGGCGAAAAGATCGACCGCAGTGAAAATTCGTTTGCTGGAAAGTTGCCCAAGCACCAATCGGAATATTTGTTCGTAGTGGAAGACATTGAGGAAAAGTGTGTTGTTGGCAGCTCTTTAGTTTTGGCAAAACACGGTAACGAAGAAGTACCGCATAGCTTTTTTAAAATTTTTAAAAGGGACCACTTTTCACAAGACTTGGGCATTGGTTTTATCCATCAAGTATTGCGCTTTCAGTTGGACTTTGACGGCCCAACAGAAATCGGAGGACTTCTTGTCGATAAATCCTATCGTCGTCGTCCGGAAAAACTGGGGAAACAAATCAGCTTGTCGCGTTTTTTATACATGGGTCTTTATCCGGAAAAATTTGAACAGCGCGTACTGTGTGAATTAACGCCGCCGTTAACTGACGAGGGTCGTAGTGAATTCTGGGAAGCCTTAGGTCGTCGATTTACGGGGCTGCCTTATCAGGAAGCGGACTTACTAAGTCAGTCGCACAAAGAATTTATCGAAAGTCTTTTCCCGCAAGATGATATTTATTTAGCTCTTTTAGATGCGAAAGCGCGTTTGGTGCTGGGCCGCGTGGGCGAAGCGACAAAACCTGCGCAGCATCTTTTAGAAAGTATTGGTTTTAGTTACCTGGATGAAGTGGATCCTTTTGATGGTGGGCCTCACTATGGCGCAAACACCGAGGATATTTTACCAATCAAACACGGTCAGCGTCTGCGTGTGACTGAATTTAAAGACGCTGCTTATAAGGAACAAGTGCTTGTTGCGACAACGAGCGAAGACTTTCGTGTTTCATTAGCGTCCGCGGACATTCGTGGCGGAGACATCGCGATTGCGCCGAAAGTAAGGCAGATTCTAGGCATTGAGACCGGCGATGAAGTTTACGTATCCCCATTTAATTACAACAGAGGAAGATAGACATGACGACCACCATGTTTGAAGTGAAATACAAAGGTGATTTTATTAACGGACGCTTTGTTCCGGTCAATAAAGGGGATGGCGAATTTAAAGACATCAGCCCCGCTGATTTAAATGATCTTGTTATGACCGTGCCTTACAAGCACGACCATGTCGACGAAGCTTGTGCGGCTGCCAAGAAAGCCTATCCGGCATGGGCGACGTTAACGATGGCCGAAAGAAAAAATTATTTAATGCGCCTTAAAGAGCTTTTCGATGGGCACGCAGAACAAATGGCGCAAGTGATATCTCGCGATACGGGGAAACCATCTTGGGAAGCCATGACCGAGGCGAAAGCTTTGGGTGCAAAGATTGATATCACCTTGAATCATTCTCTAAATTTAATCGCTGATGAGCGTATCGTTAATGCTTTGCCACAAGTAGACGGCGTGATTCGACACAGATCTCGCGGAGTGATGGCGGTTGTGGGTCCTTTCAACTTCCCAGCTCACTTGCCTAACGGACACATTATCCCAGCGTTGATTGCTGGAAACACGGTGGTCTTTAAACCTTCTGAACAGACACCCGCCGTGGGTCAATTTATGGCAGAGATGTTTGAAAAAGCGCAATTTCCTCCAGGCGTTTTTAACTTAGTTCAAGGGGAAGGTGCGGCCGGTGGACGTTTAGTTGCCAACGAATTTGTCGACGGAATATTGTTCACAGGCTCTTACGAAGTAGGTTTAAAAATTAAGCAAGAGACATTAACACACTATTGGAAGCTTTTAGCTTTAGAAATGGGTGGCAAGAACGCCACGGTGGTGTGGGAAGATACAGATATGGATAAAGCGGTCTATGAAACTTTAGTAGGCGCCTACATGACTGCGGGACAACGCTGTTCTTGTACTAGTCGCGTGATCTTGCATCCAAAAATTGCAGAAGAGTTTACGGAAAAATTTTATCAAGCAGCAAAAAAACTTTCGATCGCTCACTGGAAAGAAAATGCTTTCATGGGTCCGTTAATTAATGCTGCGGCCGTGGAAAAATACATTCGCTTTCAAGAAATCGCTAATCGTGAAAATTGCGAAAGCTTGATGCGCGGAAAAGCCTTGGACTTAAAGCACAAAGGTTATTACGTGACACCAAGTATTCACATTGTGAATAAGTTCGATCCCAACAGTGTTTATCAGAAAAGCGAAATCTTTGGTCCCAATGTGGCGATTTACCAAACTGACAACTGGGATCATGCGATGGAGATCGTAAATTCCACTGGTTATGGCCTGGTGATGGCATTGTTTTCTAAAAATAAAGAGCTGTATGAAGATGCTTTATTTAAAGCTCGTGTTGGTTTGTTAAATTGGAATCGCACTACGAACGGCGCGAGTTCGCGATTGCCATTTGGTGGTTTTGGTAAATCTGGCAATGATCGTCCTTCGGCGCACTTTGCAATTCAGTATTGCACAATGCCGATGGCAAGTCTTGAGGATCCAACGCCTTTTGATCCGACAAAAGTTTTGCCGGGCATGAATTTGGATTCAAAATAATGAAAAAGGCATTTCTAGTTATCAGCATAGCCGGGGTTACCTTAGTGGCAGCCCTTGGCGCAGGCGTTGGCTTTGTCGGCTATCAATTTTTAAACTCTCGTCCCGGCGACACGGCCCAGGACGTTGTGTATGAAGTCAATCCTGGGAAAAGTTTTAATACGATCGCCTCAGAGCTAGAGGCGAAAGGTCTTTTGACTAACGGTTTTTTCTTTTCAATGTATGCTCGTCTGGTAGGAGAGCGTTCGAAGCTGAAGGTGGGTGAATACCTTTTGCGTACCAACATGAAGCCGCGCGAAGTTTTAGAAGTAATCACTTCTGGGAAAAGCATTGCGCGTAGTTTTACGGTCAGCGAAGGTTTAAGTATTTATGAAATCGCAGAACTTTATGAAAAACAGGGTTTTGGCACCGCTCAGAATTTTTTAACCCTTGTTCGTGACCCGCAGCTTATCCGAAACCTTTTGGGTGAAAAGCAAGAAAGTCTTGAGGGGTATCTTTTCCCAGAGACCTATATGCTTACAAAGTTTACCGACACAAAAGCTTTGATTTCGAACATGGTAAAAAGATTTTTGTATGTATACAACGAAGTGGTGCCCGGGGCACAAGCGTTGGGATGGCCTCGCCATAAAGTGGTCACTTTAGCGAGTATCATTGAAAAAGAAACCGGAGCTCCAGAAGAGCGTCCGTTGATCTCTTCAGTTTTTCACAATCGCATGCGTAAGAACATGCGTTTGCAGACGGACCCAACAGTGATCTATGGCAAAGCGGAACTAACTGGTAAAATTGAGATCAATATTACCCGTGCAGATCTAACGACACCCAATCGTTATAATACCTATACTATTTCTGGGTTGCCGCCGGGTCCTATTGCTAATCCAGGCAAAGAGGCCTTGTTATCAGCCGTGAAGCCAGCAGAGAGTCAGTATTTATTCTTTGTTAGTCAGAATGATGGAACCCACGTTTTTTCTGTGGACTATAAAGGACACGAAACGGCGGTCAAAAAATTTCAGTTAGATCGAAGAGCTCGCGAAGGAAAGTCTTGGCGAGACCTTAATAAACGTGAAGTGCGCAAATAAATAAGCGCACTTTGTCTCTATTTTTGAATGCTATCAGCGGGCGCGGTCGCACGATCAAAAGCTTTATTTAGAGGATTGTATCTAAAAATATTTAATCTTGGGACTGATTGATCATCATAAGTCGGTACCACGATTTCCAGCTGTCCGTCCTTGTCCACATCGGTGATTGCCAGGTTCGTGGCATTTCCTTGCATAAGTACATGACCATCGCGAGCATCAAACAGCGGAATCTTGCTCATCAAAACCAATTCTCCGCTTTCTTCCTGGGAATAAATTTCGATAAAGATAGTGTTTTTGCTCTTGATTTTCAGTACCGTAATCTGCGGGCCGTCAGCAGAAAGACGACCACTGACTTTCGCCAGAATGTCTCGATTTGCACTTAGAAAGGCATTTTTCACTGAATTTCGCAGTGAGGGAATGACGGCAACGGTGATAAGTGACATGGCGATGACTCCCAAGCAGCCCATCAATCCCATTTCCCATTTTTTGAAAGTCGATTCAGATGTATTCATGAAATCAGTCTGCCATAAAAGTCGTTGAATGAAAAAGCGGAAAAGGCATAAGATGCCAGGAAAGGCAGGCCTTTGACCGAGGAGTATCTGTGGGAAAATTGATTGTTTCAAAATTTGGCGGGACTTCAATGGGGGATGCAGCATGCATGCTTCGCAGTGCGGAGGTCAGCTTTAGACAAGGCTCAAGCCTTATTGCTGTTTCAGCCACTTCGGGAACGACAAATGACCTGATCGTCTTAGGAAAAACCGCGGAAACCAAGCCTTGGCCAGAAGCGGAAGTGATTCTTGCGAAAATTGAACAAAAGCACGTGAAGATCTCTGACGACCTCAAGATTTCTGCACACGCGATGGAGCGTTTGAAGGTTCTCTTTGAGGAAATGAACTCTTTAGCAAAAGGAATTCATTTGCTGCGTGATTGTTCGGTAAAAGCCATGGACACACTGATGAGTTTGGGTGAACGAATGTCCTCGGTCTTATTTGCAGAGGCAATGGCCCAAGTTCTGGCCAAACACAATTCCAAAAAAGTTGCAGAACTTTTTGATGTGCGTACGGTTTTGCGCACTGACGATTCTTTTGGGCGAGCAAAGCCTTTGACCTCTGAGGTGGCAAGTCTTTGTTCGCAATACTTAGGCTCTTTGCGTGACGGTAAAACGGTCGTTGTGACTCAAGGTTATATTGGCATGACTGACGAAGGCATGACGACAACCTTAGGACGCGGAGGCAGTGATTATTCAGCGGCCGTCTTGGCCGAAGGCTTGTCTGCTGATGTTTTAGAGATTTGGACAGACGTGGCTGGTATTGCGACGACTGATCCACGTTTGTGCCCTAAAGCAAAACCGATCAAAGAGATTTCATTTAAAGAAGCCTCTGAGCTTGCAACCTTCGGAGCGAAAGTATTGCATCCAGCGACTTTGCTTCCGGCGGTTCGAAAAAATATTCCGGTGTTCGTGGGTTCTAGTTTTGATGCTGAAGCGCGCGGCACCTGGGTGCGTAAAGATGTCGAAGATCATCCTTTGATTCGTGCGATGGCCTTAAGAAAAAAACAAGTCTTAGTGACTTTGTCGACGCCAGAGATGTTGTATGCTCATGGCTTCTTGTTTCAACTTTTTAAAATTTTCAACGATCACAAAGTCAGTATTGATGCGATCACGACTTCTGAAATTTCTGTCAGTGTGACCTTGGATGATTCCGCTTTGCTCAATAAAAAACTTATTGCTGATTTATCCCAGTTTGCCGATGTGCAAGTGGAAGAAAACCTAGCGCTTATTTCTTTGATTGGAAATAACATCAACCACACGGCGGGTTTGGCAAAACATATCTTTGAAGCGATTTCTGATATTAATGTGCGCATGATTTGCTTAGGTGCAAGTAAGCACAATTTCTGTTTCCTAGTCAGTGATGAACAGGGGCCCGAAGCGATTCGTCGCCTTCATGAATGTTTTATTGAAGCAGGCACAGAGGAAATGGCTTAAACGTTCGGGATTTAATTTCGAGAGGATTTGTAATGCAAAAAGAAGAATTTTATCAACTTCTAGAATCAAGAAAATCCATCCGTAAATTTAAACCTGACGCTGTTCCAAAAGATGTCTTGGAAAGAATTTTAATGGCCGGAATGCATGCGCCGTCGGGAAAGAATCGTCAAAACTGGCGCTTCTTTGTTGTGACTGGGGCAAAGCGTGACGAGTACTTGCAGTATTCGCAAAAATCTTGGACCGGGATTAAAGATATCTTGTCGCAAAAATTAAAGCCGTCATTGTATCAGTTCACAGAAAGATTTTTTTATACATTGGGTGATGCGCCCGCGATTATTTTTGCGTATTCGCACAACGATGCCGAAGAGCGCTATCACACCAGTATTGGCTCTGTGTATATGGCTGTGGAAAACATGAATCTGGCTTGTTTGGTTGAGGGTTTAGGTTGTTGCACGATGGGCGCACCACTAGAGATAAAAGAAGAAGTGGATAAGTTTTTGGGTGTGGATAAGTTGGGGGAATACCAAAAAGGCGAACTAGAGCTTCTTTGCGCGATGGTCGTTGGATATCCCGATCACGCTCCACCGAAAGCTCCTCGCCAACTCGATGGCAGAGTGACTTGGCTGGAATAAAGGTGCTTTCGCCAGCCCCTCGGTCCCTATGAATCTCTGTCCGGGTTAATCAGTCCGTCTCTTAGTCACTAGTCCATGGACTGGGTGTTACTTGTTGGGAGGATTGAGTTAAAGGGACTTAAACTTTGCGACCATCGTCAAGATTAACAAGATAATGATCAGAACTGCTTTAGTAATCTTTAAAACGCGTCGAATACGCAAGTAGGTGGTTTTGCGCATCGGACACCTCCCGTCTTCTTAGTCGGACAGGAGATCCACCACAAGGGAATCTGGCGAAAGCAAGGTTCCCTTGTGCATTTTTAAAGCCATATCGTTTTGCCTATAATGCAGCTTTGTCATTTCGTTTACAAAACCATCTTCGCCATGACATGCCCGGTATTATTCGCTATAGAAACCTTCTGCAAAGCGAGATCCCATGAAATTAAAAGGCTCTTTCCAATCCTTCGCGCGACTTTTTGAATCCTCCCGAAAACATCGCAAACAATACTATTTAGGTGCGACGTTTTCGTTCTTTAATAAGCTTTTTGATATTGCTCCCGAAATTTTGATCGGTGTGGCGATCGATGTGGTCGTGAATCAGGAAAAGTCTTTTCTAGCAAAATGGGGCATTGATCAACCGCTGCACCAGCTGATCTTCTTATCGGTGTTAACATTTCTGATTTGGGCTTTTGAATCACTTTTTGAATACCTGCTTCTTGTGCGCTGGAGAAATCTTGCTCAGTTCGTGCAACACGACTTGCGTGTGACGGCCTACAAACATCTGCAAAAAATGGACATGGCTTATTTCGAAGATCGCAGTACGGGCGGAATGGTTTCTGTCTTAAATGACGACATCAATCAGCTGGAAAGATTTTTCAACGAAGGGATCAACAGTTTGATCCAGATTATGACTTCGATCGTTTTAATCGGCGCCGTGTTTTTTGCGTTAGCCCCGCAAGTGGCCGTGTTTGCATTTTTACCTATGCCGATTATTTTGTTGGGTGCGGTTTACTTTCAAAAAAAGGCAGCCCCACTTTATACAGAGGTACGCCAGTCAGCGGGTCTCATTGGTGGACGTCTTGCGAACAACATTACGGGGATGGCGACGATCCGCAGCTTCACCGCAGAAAATCGTGAAGCCGATATGGTAACAAAAGACAGTCAATCTTATGTGGATGCCAATCGCCGTGCGATCGCTGTTTCCGCGCGCTTTAATCCACTTATTCGTATGGGTGTCCTCAGCGGATTCTTAGCGACCTTTGTGTTCGGTGGGATTCTGACCTTGCGTGGGGACCTTAATGTTGGCTCCTATGGTGTTTTGGTGTTTTTAACGCAAAGACTGTTGTGGCCGATGCGTGATCTTGCTGGCACGGTCGATCTTTTTGAAAGAGCTATGGCTTCGGCTGATCGGGTTTTAGATTTATTAAAAGTTCCCGTGAATTTAGAAAAAGATAAATCCGCAGAGAAATTTTCTGCAAATATGGATGTTGTGCTTAAAGATGTCAGCTTTTCATACAACACAAGTTCTCCGATTCTAAGTCGCGTGAACATGACCATTCCCGCAGGAAAAACTGTCGCGATCGTAGGGCCCACGGGATCTGGAAAAAGTACGATCACAAAGTTGTTGTTGCACTTTTATAAGGCGACGACGGGTCAAGTTTCAGTTGGCGGAGTCAATGTCGACGTTTGTGACTTGAAGGCTTTGCGTTCGCAAATTGGTTTGGTCAGTCAGGAAGTTTTTTTATTTCACGGGACAATTTATGAAAACATTGCTTACGGAAAACCCGGGGCTACTCGCGAAGAAGTGATGGCGGCAGCTCGCAAAGCGTACGCAGATGAATTCATCGATCGTTTACCACAAGGCTTAGATACTTTAATCGGCGAGCGAGGTCAGAAGTTATCTGGTGGTCAACGTCAGCGCCTTTCTATTGCGCGTGTGATTTTAAAGAATCCGCCCGTGCTTATTTTGGATGAGGCCACATCAGCTGTTGATAATGAAACGGAAGCGGTGATTCAAAAATCTTTGGCAGAGGTTGCAAAGGGACGCACGACTCTTGTGATCGCGCACCGTCTTTCCACGGTGACCCATGCCGACAGTATTTACGTACTGGCTCAGGGAAAAGTGGTGGAGCAAGGCACCCACGCAGAGCTCTTGAGGCAGAATCAATTGTACTCTCAGCTGTGGAATCTGCAGGTTCGTCAGGCTCAGTTGAACTAAATTTACAAGCCGGAGAGTAATCAGATCGAATATGTTCGTTATGAACTTATAAGCCCATGAAATAAGGTCATTTTTTTAAAACAAATGTACCTTTTTTCGGGGCTCTTTGTTATACCCCAACGCCTATGAATCCAGTGACCGCTCTTAAGACAAATCCCTTTGTCCTTGCTCCGATGGCAGGGATCACGGATCACGCTTTTCGTACCTTCATGAAAAAACTTGATACCAGCGTGGTAGTTACAGAGCTGGTTAGCGCCAACGGGATTGAATACAAATCTGAAAGAACGATGAAGTTGATGAGTTTTGATGAGTCGCAAAGACCCATCGGCATCCAACTTTTTGGTGAAGAGCCTGAAGTAATTGCTCGAGCTGCGCAAGTGGCTGAAGCCGAAGGCTGTGATTTCGTTGACCTCAACTTCGGCTGCCCGGTTCCGAAAGTTGTGAAAAAGGGTGCGGGTTCTGCGATGCTAAAAGATCCCGTGGCATTGCAAAAAGTCCTAGCCACAGTTAAAGGGGCGATTAAAATTCCACTGACAATTAAGATTCGTACAGGCTGGGATGCGAATGCGCGCAACGCCATCGAAGTATGCAATATCGCTTATAACGAAGGTATTGAGTGGGTGGCTATTCACGGACGTACCCGGGCGCAGGGATATTCGGGATTAGCAGACTGGGACTTTATTGCGGACGTAAAAGCGAAAACCAAGATTCCCATCTTAGGAAACGGAGATATTCTCACAGCCCGCCAAGCAAACCTTCGCTTGCAGCAGTCAGGATGTGATGGGATCATGATCGGTCGTGGCTGCTTAAAAAATCCGTTTATTTTTATGGATGCCCTGTCCTTATGGAGAGGCGAATCCCCTAAAGAGATCCAAAGAGATTATGTCAGCCTGTTCAATGGGCTAAAAAGTGAGATCGTGGCGCATTGTGATGAGCACATCACGGGAATCCAGCTCAGAAAGTTTGCAGCTTGGTTCTCAACAGGTTATGCTGGTGCAGCACAATTCAGAAAGAATCTTTTCCAATCCAAAAGCAACGAAGAGATTATGGCTCTCGCAAATGAATTTTTTGCGGGGCTCGGTAATGTGGACCAAGAGGATACCAGCTCTGAAGAGTTCCTCATGGGGGGCCACGGTTAGTTCGAACAATCTAACCGTACGCTAAAGTGTTTAATTTAAATTTTAGTTTTAATGTTTTTACGTTTTAAGAAAAATAACGAAGGGTAAATATGGTTCAAGATCCGAAGAAAATTAGAAATATTGCTATCATCGCGCACGTCGACCACGGTAAGACAACGCTCGTTGACCACTTGATCAAACAAGCAGGTACATTCCGTGAAAATGAACACGTCGAAGAACGCCTGATGGATTCGATGGATCTTGAGAGAGAGCGTGGAATCACGATCGCGGCAAAAAATGCTTCGTTCATGTACAAAGATATTAAAGTTAATATCGTAGATACACCGGGACATAGTGACTTCGGTGGTGAAGTTGAACGTATCTTAAACATGGTTGATGGTTGTATCCTTCTTTGCGATGCTTCCGAAGGTCCATTGCCACAAACTCGTTTCGTTTTGAAAAAAGCGTTAGAGGGCGGCAAAAAAGTTATCGTTTGTATCAATAAAATCGACCGTTCTGATGCGCGTATTCAAGAAGTTCACAATGAACTTTTCGATTTGTTCATCGATCTAGATGCTACTGAAGAACAATGTGATTTCCATACAGTTTACGCGATCGCGCGTGAAGGTATGGCGACGTTAGATCCTGCAGTGAACACAGGCTCATTGGAAGTTCTTTACGATGCTATCGTAAACCTTGTCCCACCTCCAACGATCGAAGAAAATGCTCCATTGTCAGTGATGGTTTCAAACATTTCGTACAATGATTACGTAGGTCGTTTGGCGATCGGTCGTATGAAATCTGGTTCTATCAAAGTAGGTGACGATGTTCTTTGCATCCAAGCCAATACTCAGAAGAAAGTAAAAGTGTCTGCTTTGTTCCAATACAAAGTAAGCTCTCAAGTTGCAGCCCAAGAAGTTGGTGCTGGTGATATCGTTGTTATCGCAGGTATGGAAGACTTCACGATCGGTGATACGATCACTTCTGTTCTTGAGCCTCGTCCACAAGAGCGTATCCGTGTTGAAGAGCCAACAGTAGGCATGGTGTTCTCGGTAAACAACGGACCTTTTGCTGGTCTTGATGGTAAGAACGTCACTTCACGTAAAATCCTGGAACGCTTAGAGCGCGAGCTGTTGTACAATGTTGCGATCCGTGTTGAAAAAACTGACAATACAGATGCCTTCAAAGTTATCGGTCGTGGTGAGTTGCAATTGGGTGTCCTCATTGAACAGATGCGCCGTGAAAACTTTGAGCTTCTAGTTTCAAAGCCAACAGTTGTCTTTAAAGAAGAAAACGGCAAGAAACTGGAGCCAATGGAACTTGCAGTTATCGATATTGAAGATGCTTTCGTGGGTGCCGTGACTGAAAAGCTTGGTAAACGTAAAGGTGTGATGACGAACATGGTTCAAAAAGGATCTGGTCGTACACGTCTTGAGTTCCGCATTCCTTCACGTGGCTTGATCGGTTACCGTTCAGATTTCTTAACTGATACTCGTGGTACAGGTCTTTTGAATACACAATTCGACGGTTGGGATGACTACCGTGGCGAAATCGAACACCGTATGAATGGTGCGATGATTTCTGACCGTAAAGGTCAAGCAACAGCTTACGCTATCTGGAATCTTCAGGAGCGTGGTGTGATGTTGGTTGTGCATGGTGATGATGTGTACGAAGGCATGATCGTTGGTGAACACGCTAAGGAAAATGATCTAGAAGTTAACATTACTCGCGAAAAGAAATTGTCAAACGTACGTGCTTCGGGTTCTGATGAAGCTATCCGCGTAATTCCAGTGAAAAAATTCACGTTGGAAAGAGCGATGGAATGGATCAAAGAATCTGAGCTGATCGAAGTCACTCCGAAGAACATTCGTCTTCGTTTGAAAGAACTTGATCCGCACAAACGTAAAACTGCGAAGGAATAATGAGTACGAACGTCGCCATTGAAATAAAAGACCTGACGAAAAAATACGACGATAAAGTCGCTGTGGATGGAATCAGTCTGGAAATTTACAAAGGCGAATGTTTTGGTCTCTTAGGACCTAACGGGGCTGGCAAGTCTACAACCATGAAAATGATGTACTGCTCAGCTCTCGTCACCAGCGGCGAACTTTATGTCATGGGTTTGAATGTTAAAAAGAATTTTCGCGAGATTAAATCTCGCATAGGGGTCGTCCCGCAAGAGGACGGCCTTGATCCTGACTTCACTGTTCTTGAAAATCTCTTGGTCTATGCAAGCTTTCATAAATTACCTTCTGCCGAAGCAGAGCTTCGGGCTCAGGCTTTGTTGCGCTTGATGAAGCTTGAAGAGTATCAAGACCGTTCGGTGGAAACTTTAAGTGGTGGGATGAAAAGACGTTTAGCCATCGCCAGAGGTCTTATTAACTCGCCAGAAGTAATTTTCTTGGATGAACCGACAACTGGTTTGGATCCGCAAGCGCGTATCTGGATCTGGGATTTTTTCAAGCATCTAAAGTCTGAAAAAAGCACTTTGATTCTGACGACCCATTATATGGAAGAAGCCGAGCAAATGTGTGATCGCGTAGCGATCATCGATGGTGGACGTATTTTGACCATAGGTGCGCCAAAAGATTTGATTCGAGATTTGATCGGTAAAGAAGTGGTCGAGTTCGACACGAATCCTGTGGATTTAAACTACTACCTAGGACGTCTGCGCGCCGAAGGGTATTCGTACCAAGTAATTAAAGATACAGTGTCGGTTCTGGTAAAAGAAAATCAAGAGGGCCGCAAGGTTGTGGATTTGATTGCCAGTGATAAAATCTTTATTCGTAAGCCAACTCTGAACGATGTGTTCTTGAAGTTAGCGGGTCATCAGTTGAGGGATGAATAGAATGAAGTTCAAAGACTTTTTTACTATGCCTCAGGTCAACAGCGGTGCCTTTCAAGTGTGGTCACGCAATTTTTTGTACTTCAAAAAGACGTGGCTAGTTTCGTTATTTTGGATTGTTCTTGAACCGGTCGTTTATTTAGGCGCGATTGGCTTTGGTTTAGGAGCCTTTGTTAACAACATGGGCGGCATTCCCTATATTGAATTCTTTTTTCCAGCGTTGTTGTCGACGACAGCGATGATGGTCGCTTTTTTTGAAGCCACCTACGGGAACTACACGAAGCTCACCCATCAAAAAACTTATGCGACGATCATGTTGACTCGCGTGGGGCCTGAAGAGATTGTTGCCGGCGAACTGTTATGGGCCGCCAGCAAAGGATTCTTTGGCGTAGTTGGGGTGACTATTGTCGCGCTGTTTTTCGGCCTAATTGATTCTTATAAAATCATTCTTGCGTTGCCGATTCTATTCTTAATGTCGGCTCTGTTTTCTTGCATCGGCATGGTCTTCACATCTTTTGCGAGAAACTATGACTCTTTTATTTATTCTACGTCGGGTCTTATTGTGCCGATGAGTCTGTTAAGCGGAACTTATTTTCCGCTAGAACAATTGCCAAGTGGTCTGCGCTATTTGTCCTATTTATTTCCTTTGACCCACGGTGTGGCAGCAGTTCGTGGCGTCTTGCATGATGGGACGCCTTGGGTTGTGGGAGTGCACATTTTGGTGTTGTTACTTGCGACATGGTTATTTATGAATGTCGCGTTCTTTAGAATTCGCAGTAAGCTTCTTAAATAAAAGCTACTGGGGTTGTTCTTCTGCTTCTGCTTCGACGTCGAAGTCTACTTGTTCTGGTTCCTGCTCTGGGGCCGAGCCAAGGTCTTCACCTTGAGTCTCTAGGCTGTCCATAATCTCTGCTGGCATCGGTGGAGCTGATTGAAAGAACCAGGTGGCTTGTTGTATCGCCTGTTCATATTCCTCAGCCGTAATGCGATGATAGCGGAACATATTTTCAATAATTTGTGTAAGGCGCTTTTTCGCAAAAGGAGTTAGCTCCTTTTTATAATACGACATTGAGTACTTTACCGGATTAGGTAAAACCAAGGCTAAAAACGCACTTTCTACTACGGACAGCTCTGCCGGCGTTTTTTTGAAGTAATACTTGGCCGCGTCTTTCACGCCAAAAATATTCTTTCCGAACTCGACGACATTTAAATACCGCTCGAGAATTTCTTTTTTAGACAGGGTGTTTTCAATGCGATCGGTGATAATAGCTTCAACACCCTTACGGATAAAAGTACGGTCCCCAGTTAAAAACATATTCTTCGCTAATTGTTGAGTGATGGTTGATCCGCCTTTTTTAAAAGAACCGGACTCCCAGCCTTCTCGAGCGTTCTTTTCAATCGAACCCCAGTCAAAACCATTGTGCGTAAAAAAGGTCGAATCTTCAGTAAGGACAATCGCCTTTTGCAAGTTTTGGGAGATCTTATTTAAGGGCACATAGTTCTTAGATCCGGGGCAGAGCTCGACATGATACATTTTTGTTGTCATGCAACCTTTGATTTCTTTTTCGCTAGGCAGCCAATTCCACAGCGCGGCCACCGCCGTCCCCATTAACGTAACTACACCTAAAAAGAAAAAGATAACTTTTTTCACGCAGTCCTTAAGAAAGTAATCCGTGGTCTTTGACCCACTGAACACTGTTATGAATAGCCTCTTTAGCGGGGCGAGGTTTAAAGCCTAGTTCCTTCTGAGCTTTGCTGGAATCGAACCAGTGATACATCGTGGCCGTATAAGCATTTTCACGACTGAGTGGCCCTTTAAGCCCACATAACTCCATAAAATCACCGAGAGCACCAACAATATGCAGAACTCCGTCTGGCATTAGTTGAGAGGGTGGTTTTACGCCAGATTCGGCAGCGATCAGTGCGAAAAGATCTTTAATCAGAATATTTTCACCGGATAAAATGTAACGTTCGCCTTTGCGGCCGTTCTTCCATGCACTTATAATTCCTTGCACAACATCTTCGACGGCCACCACGTTCACACCACCGGAAGTGTAAAATTTCAGTTTGCCTTGGGCAACTTTCAGCTGCATTTTTCGGCTGCCTTTTTTCGCATCGCCCGCACCATAAATGGTCGAAGGATTTAAAATCACGGCATCGATCTCACCTTTATCGCAAGCCGTTTTTACAATTTTTTCCGCTTCGTGTTTGGTTTCGAAATAACCTAAATTCAGATCAGCAATATTATATTCGGATTGCTCATCGAGAATATCTTGCTCTGTATATCCCGCGCCCACAGCGACCACCGAAGAAAGATAAACGAGCCGTTTTACTTTGTGCTCGCGGCAAACGGCGACAACGTTGGCCGTGCCTTGAACGTTGACCTTGTCCATCAGGGCGCGCTCTGACTTCTTATAAGCGATAACGCCGGCAAGATGAAAAACTGCATCCATTCCCTTAAAGGCTTCAAGTAAAGAGCGAATGTCTGTGACGTCGCCGTAAAGATATTGGCAGCTCACACCGTCAAGTTCTGAAATATCACTTTTACGTCGCACCAAAGCATAGACATCGTGCCCTTCGTTGACCAAAGCGCGCGTCACCCAACTGCCTAAGAATCCATTTGCTCCGGTTACTAAAACTTTCATGACGTCGTGGTCCTTTCAGTTTTGAGTCGTCGTAAAACCCTTAAGCACAGATAAGAAAACAATAAGCCAAACAAAGCACCTAACAGGCCACCACAAATAACATCCGCAGGAAAATGGACACCGTTATAAACCCGACTGTAGGCTACCAGGGAAGCCAAAGTGAACAGAGGTGCGGCCGCAGGTGGAAAGATCACAGAGGTAAAGCTAGCGAAACAAAACATATTGGTGGCGTGATTAGACACAAAGCTATAGCCCCCATAAGGAGCCAGCGCGCGAACTTCTAAATTTTGCGTGTCACCCGGGCGGGCGCGCTGGACAGTTTTCTTAAAAGCCCAATTGCCAAAGCCGTCAGACGCGCCCACTGCCAAAAGGCAGAATAAAAAAATAATCAGCCCCTGTTTAAGTCCTCGGCGCCACATAAAAATAACTAAGATCAGAGGCACTAGGACAGCTTTAAAAAATGAGGTTTTATGGAGGTCAGTTATAAACGGAAAAAAAACATCAGCCCACGCTGCAGTCCAGTGGGAATTAATTAGAACGAAAAGGCTCTTATCAAGGTTAATAATGTATTCGAGCATGTGAGTAAATCTACTCTAGAATAGGGCGGTCGGGAAGAAAAAAAGGCCGGGGTTTTTGGACCCCGGCCTTGGCTAACTTAATCTTTAAACGGATTTTTTGTTTAAGCACTTCATGAACTTTTCTAACAGCTCAATCGCTTTTTCTTTAGCTGATTTTGCACCCGGAGTACCTGGTACGTCATCAGTATATTTTTTGGCGATGATCACGGCTTCAACAAGAGCCTCTTCCACAACGGGTTTTGTGTTGGCGTCAACGATTTCACCATACTTATTGAAAACGGCGGCATGGGCCTCTTGCTCTTTTGCCGAATATTCTTTGATCACGGACTCTGAAAGACCTTCGGCTACTTTAAGCGCGCCAGAAACAATAGCCATTTGTTCGGAGCTTAATTCTTTTGTTGATGGGCGCGAGCCAACAGAGCGCGCGTTCACTAGGACGTGAGTCACAGCATTGGCAGCGCTCTTTAAAGCCGCGGCTTCAGCAGGATTTGACAAAGTGGGTGCGACCTCTTTTGCCGCGATTACGACGTTGACGGTACGCAATGTTGCTTCTTGGGTTACGGGATCGCGTACATAGTTGCTTAGCTCTTGAGCCTTTCTTGAGGGAAGCTCCAGCTTTTGGATAGTGCGGTTTTGCGCCGCAGAGGCTGCTTGGGCACTAAGACCCTTTAAGCTGGTCACGCCAGAGCCGAAATTGTTATCAGTGATTTCCTTGGTTTTTTCAACAATGGCCTTTTTTACCGCCGGTGTTGCGGCATAGCTGACTGAGCCCAACATAGAGGCTGCCAATGCTGCCATTCCGATCACAAATTTCGCTTTCATCTCTCGCTCCTTTAAACTGTTTAATCTTTTTACAAGGAACTCCATTTTTGGGCTCTAGTTACCCTAGGACATCCTTATTTTAACTTTAAAATTTCAAATACTTACAAGTTCAAGCAATATGCCATGAGGCCTACCGACCAAGGCGATTTCCGCGGATGGAGTCGACTTGTTCTTTGAGCTGTCTTGCTTGCTCCAGTGTCTCTTCTTGAGACTTCTTCAAGTTACGGATTTTATCCCAGCTCACGGCATTGGCGATGGTTCCGTACATCATCATTTCTGTGGCTAAGCCTTGTAAAGCCTCTAGCATCTGTACGGTCACCATCTTTTGGTTCTCCGTCAGGTTCATGATCGGTGCCTCTTGCTCCGAAGGTGCAACGTTGTCTTTTATTTTTACAGCATCAGACACACCCACTGCGCGGCCCAATGCGGTGATCATGTTTTGAATATTCGTCACCTGTTTTTCAATATCAGTGTTCTCTAGTTCAGAGTTCACAACTTCGCGGTCGCCAACCTTAGTGACTTTAATTTTCTTAATTAAAGCATTCAGTTTAGCAAACTCCTCTTCGATCGCCTGAGTCATCGGATGCGCAGGTGACTTCTGCAGGATGTTGGCAAAATCCACGTTAAATTCTTTAGCTGGATTTAATATCTCTTCAAGAATTCTTAAATAAACGCGTTCTTCCTGGAAAACGGCGTTCATGGCGCCGTTGTATATCGGTCCGCCCATCAGTTGGCGCGCACGACCTTTTTCGGTGTAAATGGCTTCGAACGTTTTTATAGGATTACGAATTAACGGACGACCATTAAAGATGCTACGGCCGGGCTCATAGATACCCTTGATCAATTTTACGACGATCTCATCGTAAGACTTACTAAATTGTGCAAAGGCTGTCTGCATTTGCGTTTCGGTTTTTTCTTGCCACCAGTCCTCAAATTTTGGCGTCGTTTGGTCGCCAACGATAGAAGTGCGGGCTTCATTCACAAGGTAAGCAATCATACCAAGGTATTTTTTATTCGTGCTTGTGGTCACAGGAGTGCTGTAGATTTCATTTTCAGAGTAAGAAATTTGTGGTGGTCCTTCACAAAATTTAAAACTGTCCGTGCCGTTTTTAATTTGTGGCGGTAAGAAAACAGATGCAAAGCCCAATGACTGGCGCACAGAGCTTTGCGCTTTTTCTGAATCCGGTCCGCACATCATCTGCATAACAAAATAGTCAGTGATAGTCGGTGTTTGAAATTGTCCGACTTTGCGATAGAAGTTTGTTCCCTTCAGCGGTTTCCCCGTCGTTGGCGCCGCTTCGTAAGTGAAAAGAAAGCCACGACCTGGTTCCAATACGGGACGAGGCCCCCCTAAGTCAGAAAATACCTTCTGAACCATTTGTCGGTAATATAAGGAAACAGAAATATTTTGCATATTATTGACGTATTCGGCACGAATTTCATTCAGCCCTGCCGCCATGACATCGCGTTTGCCTGATGACAATTTAGTAAAGATGGACTGCAGTTTAGCGCGCTCATTTTCGAAAAGTGACTTAGCCCAATCCATCTTCATCATCTTAAGACCTAGCTGACCTACGTCCTCGATGGTTTCATGCTGGCTGTGTTCAACCATGCTGGGCTTATTATGATATTCGTCTTCGAATCCAGTTTGTTGGTCTTTCGCTGTCACGCCATTGAAAAGATAAACCTTTTGCAAGTTCGGCATGGTCTCTTCTTTAAAGCGAGCACTGCGAATTTGGTTAACAAAATCCCCGTAAAAAGCATGGCTTGAGTTGTACATGCTGGTCAGCTGTTGCAGCGCTTGGCTCCAGTTTTGATGAGCTTCATAAACACTCGACATATTCATCATACGCCAGTCGCTCATTCTCTTTTTAAAGAGCTTCAGCTCGCTCACTAATTCTTTAGGATCGTTTTGCCAGTTATTCTTTTTTTGCAGATTTATTTGTTCATTAATCGCGTCATTAGAATCATAAAAGTCAGCTCCATCGTACATGTTCTTCCAGGCATAGGTGACAGCACGGTTCAGTAGGACATCTAAGGATACGAATACCGTAAGCTGCAAACCCTTTACTAGAACCATGCGCATGCCCTTAAGCTGCATAGTTCCTGGAGTCAGGTACAACGCTAAATCAACGCCCGACAACTTTAGCACCGCCGAAGTTAAACCTTTTTGCAAAGTTCCAGCGATTGCCGTTGAAATCAACATAGAGGCAATACCAGGAGCGAACTCCCAGATTTTTTTGTGTACTACGAGATACTCATAAGCTTTGCCACAAGGATCTTGATCTACGCCAGATTCATAATCTTGGTCTGTAAGCTTTTTACCAATAGACACTTTTGCGCAGGCAATTACATTCGGGTCTGAGGCGATTTGTGACATATAGCTTTGAATGAATGCACCCACGGTCATTCCTAAATACGGAATCATGTGGTGAAAACGTGGATTTTTCATGTACATCGATAAAACATTCGAAGTCACACCTTGCGAATACATGAAGGTGAAGAAGCCGATAACACCGACCGGAGACAGTGAATGGGCAATATGATGTTCTAAGCCCAACGGATTTTGTGAATAGTTTGTGATAAGTTGAGAAGCGACGACAGCACCCATGGCCATAAAGAACATGGCAGATTCAGGCGCGAAATTTTTTACCGTGTGCGAGAAAACCCCATTTGTGGCTTTCTTGATACGGATCATTTCGTCCATGATTCCTTTATTTATTTTATTTGGAGTGTACTTAAGTGCGTTGGCTTTATCGATGAAGGGAATTTCCATCACCAATTTTTTATCTTTGTCGTAAACCAAGGCGCGATCATTGGCTTTGTCCATTTCCAGGGAATAGCCCATAGGCGCGAGATGTTCGCGGTATTCAGCAACTTGTGAATAATCTTTGGCATTGTGTGCAGAGTTGGTAGAGCCGGCAAACGCAGGAGCCAGCGCCATTTGGAATGTGGCGATAGCGATAAGAATGTTTGCGAACCATTTCATGGGCGCTCCCTTTAAGACAAAAGGCCTCAAGGTATCAAGGAGCAAGCTTTGGACCCATGGGGTTCAGTTTAAATAGAGCTGAATCGTCTCAGACAGGGATCTGCCGTAATCAGTCACTGAGCTGTTTAAAAAATAACAGAAAGGTTCCATTCCGGAATGTTGTCGCGGATTCGGCCCGTAAGACGAATCTCATTTCGAGACACATCCATCGCTAGGCCCCATTGGTATTCTTCGATGTTTCTGCCAAGACTTAAGTCGTGTAAGTACTGAGCTCCCAAAAGGCCGCGCACATCAGACGAAATCTTGCTCATGAAAAGCCCCTCGATGCCAAGGAACGGCTGGGCTTTTTCGCTTAAGCGATAGTTTTCACTCACAGCTAGAAAGCTGAAGCGACTCTCTTTGAGTCCCGCCACATCCCAACTAAGACCTACACCGAAATGCAGATAGGGATTCATTTTTTCTTCCGTGCCAATATCTAACTTCCATGTTGTGGGGGTGTCGAGAACATTCACGGGTGTTGTCGAAAAAGTTTTTAACAGAATCATTTTGTATAAATCTAGATTTTCAAATTCTGGAAAATAGCGAAGGTCTAAACTAAAGATTTCCAAATGGGAAAATGGCGAAAGACCACTGTCATTTGAAAGTAGGTCATGAAAGGCACGACGCCATTTTAATCTGTAAAATTCATTTTTATCTAATTTCCCATAGCCTAAGTAGTATGCGACCGAATCGGGACTTGAAAGAGGGGAAGCCGGCTTAGGAATTTCGATTGGATCTGTGACAGCTCCAAGTTGAGCTCGGGCAATTGAGAGGGGATATTTAACCTCTTCAAAGTCTTTTTGTTGGCGATATTCTTGAATTGCGAAATAGCTTAATGAGGTTTCTAAGACTTCGGCCTGTTCCTTCTTTTCGATGGAACTTAAGTTGATCTGTCGAGGATTTTCAATAACTTTTTTTAGTTCGCTTCGTTGTGAAAAACTTAAGTTGCTATAGCGAAAGCGCCACTCTGTTTGCAGGGAGGTGCGTAAGCCCTCGCCAGAAAGCATATCATTTGCTGCAAGAACTTTAACCGTGTCTAAGGGAATAGTGATGTCACGAAAACTAGCTGCAACGTTCAGGTGTGGTCTTGCGACTTCTATCAGTTCTAAAATCTGTTGTGAACAATTGTCGTCCGCAAAATAGTACGGTGAAAAGCTGCCTTCAAGTTCCAGCAAATGATCAATTAAAAAGCCAACTTGTTGTTGTGTCAGATTTAGTTTGTAGTCCCATAAGTTGCGACCCTCAAGGTTCGTGTATTCGCGCATCTTTTGATAATACGGCAGCATCGAATAAGTTCCTGGGTAAAAACCGAAAAGACCTTTGAGTGCATACAGGGCGCCACTTTCCGTTCCGGTGAAGGCCGCATAGTTGATGCCATAGTCTAAGAGCTCTCGTTCCTTTTTATTTTTTGGGTTGTGGGCCCTTAAAAAAGTGTGACCAAAGCTTGCCCCGGCACTGGACAGATCACTTGAAGCGAAGACGATATAGATTTCCTCAGCCCCGAGCTGTTCCTTCCACTGATCGCGTTCGGGACAAGAAATAAAATCGTTGCCATTGCTGGCTAAAACTTTTTTAAGCCATGAGGTCCGTGCTAAGTAACGACATTGAGCTTTGCTGCCGGATTCTTTTTCTAAGAACAACAAATCAATTGTGGCTAACAATTCGGCTTTGGGGTCAGTGGGGCCATCGGGTGAAATAAAAAATGAACCTTGAATAGGAGATCGGTAACCACTTAAAAGATTTTTGCGATAGTGCCCAAGTTTTATCCATTGCGGATCTGTCCAAAGTCTTTTTTCAATGATTTGGGCTTGGTATTTTGCGGCGGTTTCCGCTGAAAAGCCCCACGAAGTTTGTGGGGCCCAAAGAATTAATGCAATGAGAAAACTAAGAACCATGGCACAGTTGTGCTAAGTCACCTTGAGTTGAAAACTCGGAGTTTAAATTTTGTACCATATCTACAGCAGAAGTATTCGCCGCAGGAAGGATTCTAGAATAAGAATTTTGTGTGAAAGTGCCGAATGCTTTTTGTGAGACTTCGTTACTGCAACCCTTCATGCTAGCTAGAGTATAAAGCTTTTCGCCGTGACCTTGCGCCATTTCGCGCGAAAGTTCTTCTTGATTTACTTCTACGAAGTATTGCACTTCTTTTTCATTCATCACCAAGCCACTTGCGGAGCAGCCTGAAGTTCCAGAAGTGATACCCAAAGGTTGAGTTAACAAAGAACCATTCGTCGTCATTGCTAAAAGCTGTAAACCTTTAGAGTTTTTTGAAATGATAACGCTGCCTAGACCACAGCCAGCATCACCAGCTTGAGCTTGAAAACCTGCGAATAAAAGCACGCACAAAACTAACTTTTTCATAAAACCCTCCATAGGAATTAATGTATTTAAATCGTTGCTTATTTAAACAAGAACATCAAAGATTTTAGGTGGGGGGTCTGGTTCGCAGACACCTCTGTTAGCAGACCTTTAGTAAGGAGGCCTCGTGGCTGTGTTGGAACTCACAAAAGCAAACATCAAAGAGACTGTAGAAAACAATCAGATCGTTATTATTGATTTTTGGGCCACATGGTGTGCACCTTGCCGTCGTTTTGGTCCAATCTTCGAGGGCGTGGCTTTAAAGAATCCTGATGTGCGTTTTGCAAAGGTGGACACAGAGGCCGAACAAGAACTTGCCGCAAATTTTGAAATCAAATCCATTCCGACCATCGCCGTGATCAAAGAGGGTGACATTATCTTTATGCAACCCGGGGCTTTGCCCGAAGAAGTCTTAGAACAAGTTGTAGCAAAAGCTAAAGAAATCGACATGGCAGAAGTTAGAAAGCAGAACTCATAGGCTTATAGCAAAAGCGCCCGATGATAGGGCGCAGGCTCTGAAGCAAAAATAGAGGCTCATTCTAGATGGCACACCCGTTCCGGACCTAAAGCCTTGGGTTAAAGAGTTTGGGCTGAGAGGCCAAATAAAACAGCCTGACTGGATTACAGAGCTAATGGATGCCTACTTGAAGAATTGAAGGTTTGAATTTTTTCATCGGGTTTGAAATTTTACCGACCTGTTCGGGTCTGGTCTTCTTTCCATTCCACCAACCCGATTTTCCTGGGTTCGGAGGTGTTTTATATTCGACCAGCAGCAATTTACGATCGTTGAATATTGTTATACTAAAGAAAGTCTGCGAATTAATTTCCTTCACAGTCATTCTTCTTACAAGTCTCGGACTTTTCAGCAGCCAAAACCACACCTTGACCGAAATTCAAAGTCACTCTTTCTCTGAAAAGAGTACGACAGACGCCCCTGCTTAAAGATTTCTTAAAGGTATCATTTTTGTTGATTCAGTGTATGATGAAAAGCACATGCTTCAAAGAGGAGTCTCCACTGGAAAGAATTCGCGTCGCCTCCGTTCAATACCTTATCCGCCCGGTAGCCTCATTTAGTCAGTTCCAAGAACAGGTCGAGGGGTTGGTCAACACGGCCGCAGACTATAAGTGTCGCTTGGTTGTATTTCCCGAATACTTTAGCACTCAGCTGTTAACTTTAAATAATGTAAATCGAAATATTAGTGAACAGATTCGTGATCTGGCAAATCAACGTGATCGGGTCATTGAGATGATGTCTGGCATTGCAAAGAAAAAAAGCATTTATATAGCCGCAGGGACAATGCCCTCTTTCTCTGATGACAAATCAAAAGTCTTTAATGACTGCTTTTTCTTTTCTCCCTCCGGGCGCTTTGAAAGCCAGGGCAAGCTGCACATGACTCGTTTTGAAAAAGAAGAGT